>NC_013532.1:905104-1206806 GCF_000024505.1 Anaplasma centrale str. Israel | reverse complement strand
GTTTTGAATACATACGACAAAAAAGAACAAATCCCCCCGATTGATGAGCAGTGCATCATCAACCCCGGCGGATTTATACAGGTCTGTATTAGGAAACAGTCCAACAAGCGCACACGTTGCGCGCGCAACCACTGGAACGGTACCTTAACACGGCGCGGTAGGTGCCTGCATGAAGCGAGCCCCACCGCACACCGCCAAGCTAACACAGTCACACACATACAGCAACAAGAACAAAGATTGGGGCTTACAATTTTCAGTTGCTGTAAATGATATGGTAGTAAAGTGCCACGAGGCTCTGCCAATTAGGCCATGTCAACTTACTTGGAAAATGCCCCAAACAAGTGTACCATTGGTGCCTGTTCTTTTACCTTCCTCCTATATGCGCAGTTGTGTGATGGTTGTTGTAGCTGCTGGAGAGGGTAGTAGGCTCTGCGTTGCTGGGTTACCCAAACAATATGTGAAAATTCACAAGCAGGCAGTGTTGTGGTACTCCATTGTTAGCTCATTCGCGCCTTACATATACAAGGTGAGGGTTGTCATAAGAGAGGGGCACGACGTATTTTACCAAAATGCCATAAAATCTCTGCCTTCGGCGATTGCAGACAGGCTCCTGCCTCCGGTATATGGGGGCGATAGAAGGCAAGATTCCGTACGCATAGGCTTAGAAAGCCTGGATGGCATGAAGCCCAGTATTGTGGTAATCCACGATGCATGCCGTCCATTTGCCCAAGCAATATCAGAAAGTAAAGTCACAGACGCGCTAACGCAGCACTCAGGGGTTGTCCAAACATTACCTGTGGTTGATACAATAAAAGTCGTGTCAGACAATACCATAGTGGGAAGTGTAGATCGGGAAACTGCGCGTATAGTACAAACTCCGCAGGTGTACACATACCGAGATGTGCTTGCGTGCCACAGCGCGGTGCACCGCACAAACCCCTATCAATATTTCACGGATGATTCATCAGTCATGCTGGAGTGCGGGATGTCAGTTGCGGTTGTTGAGGGGAGCCGTAACAATTTCAAAATTACCACAGCTGAGGATATATTACAGGCAGAGCTACACCTTTCCAGTGTTCCTCATAATTAAGGTATAGTTACCACCGCCTACAACGCATTGCGTATTGTCCGTTACTACCGCACCCAAGCAATGCGGAAAGTAAAGTTACAGATGCACTCACGCAGCACTCAGGGGTTGTCCAGACATTACCTGTGGTTGATACAATAAAAGTTGTGTCAGACAATGCTGCAGTTACCAGCCGCAAACACATTGTGCATAGTCCTTGCCCACGGTCATTGCTGATAGGCCTCTACCCCCGGTATACCGCCTACAGACGCATTGCATATTGTCCATTACTGCTGTAGACTGCCGTCTTTGATTACTGCGGTACGGGCAGTGCCTTTCAGGGTGGGCATAGGTTATGATGTGCATGGGTTTGCTGACTCTCCACCTGAAAACGGCCATATTGTCCTGTGCGGGGTGGAAATAGCATTCCATAGGAAAATAAAAGCGCACTCAGACGGCGATGTAGGCACACACGCGTTGGTGGATGCCTTGCTGGGCTGTGTGGGAGAGGGAAGCATAGGTGAGCATTTTCCTAACACAGACCCCAGATGGGAAAATATGAGTTCCACACACTTTTTGCTGGAAGCGCAGAGTAAGGCCCTTGCCAAAGGTTATGCCGTGCTAAATTTTGATCTTACTATTGTATGTGAGCTCCCCAAAATTATCCCGCATGTTCCCAAGATGAAGTTGTTTATGTCCAAGCTGTTGAGCATAGATGCCTCAGCAATCAACATAAAAGCAGTGACTACAGAAAAGCTTGGGTTTATCGGACGGGGCGAGGGCATCGCTGCGCACGCTGTGGTACTGTGCCGCAAAGTCACCGCGGCGGCACCCAACCCGGGCAGTGAAAATCCCCGTGGTTAGTATTGGCAAATCTGCTTACAATGCGTGCAATCTCCGCTCTGGAGCCCGTTAGGGTAATTTTGAGCTCATGGTCGGCTACATAAGGCCCACGAGGGCGAGGTGGAAGAGAGTAAATGTAGTACCTCAAATTTTGATTCGGTGTTAGAATGCCCCTGCTATTGAGACAATTATAAGTTCGTTATGGGGTTAAATTGCGGAATAGTAGGGTTACCCAACGTGGGCAAGTCTACTCTGTTCAATGCGCTCACCAAAACTATGGCAGCGGAAATGGCCAATTACCCGTTTTGCACTATTGAACCCAACAAGGGCATGTCCGTAGTGCGCGATGCGAGGCTCAAAACGCTGGCATCCATTGCCGGCTCCCAAAATGTTGTGTTCAGCCAGGTGGAGTTTGTGGACATTGCTGGGTTGGTTAAGGGTGCGAGCAGCGGCGAAGGGCTGGGAAACAAATTTCTCGGCCACATAAGAGAGGTAGATGCAATAATGCACGTGCTGCGCTGTTTTGAGGACGGTGACGTCAGCCATGTACACCAAGTTGTTGATCCTATTGGTGATGCGGAAGTAGTGGAAATGGAGCTGATCATGGCCGATATAGACAGCATCAAACGCCGCCTACCGAATTTGGAAAAGGCAGTCAAATCCGGCAAGGAAGACAAGAGCAGGCTTGTTGTATTGGAGGAAATTCTCAAAACGCTTGAAAGCGGGCAGCCCGCAAGGAGCGCTATCGGCAGTGTGGATCCGGAAGAGCTAAAGCAGCTGCAACTTCTCTCGAGCAAACCTGTGATGTACGTATGTAACGTCGAGGATACAAACGTGGTGGGAGGCAACGCTCTCTCGGCTTTGGTGAGTAAAATGGCTGAGGCCAGGGGCAGTAAATGCTGTTATCTCTCGGCAAAGCTGGAGACTGACGTTCTTAGCATTGATGACGAAGATGAAAGAAGAACTTTTCTGGCAGAGATTGGCATGGAGGAATCGGGCATAGATGTTGCGGTCCGCAATATGTACGCACTGCTAGATTTGATAACCTTCTTCACTGTAGGGCCGAAAGAGGCCCGGGCATGGCCAATTAAGCGGAATACCAAGGCCGACAAGGCCGCTGGGGTTATACATACTGACTTTGAAAAGGGATTTATCAAGGCAGAAACCACGAGTTTCCAGGATTATGTGCAGTATGGCGGCGAATCTGGATGCAGAGAAGCAGGAAAGATAAGGTTCGAGGGAAGGGACTACATAGTGCAGGATGGGGACGTGATACATTTCAGAGTGAGCAAGTAATACGTGCTACTCCCTGCCCGGCTGCGCTGAGGCAACCTCCGCTGCGAGGCCTACTGCGCTGGGCTGCAACTTTAGCGCCAAGTTCACGATTGTGGCCGACTTCAGTGTGGGAGATATGATGTCTGCTATGCGACAGCACGCAGATTCTCCGGTGCACACGTGGTAGCACATGCGCCGTTGTCACCCAAGGAATTATGCCACTGTGTTGGTCGTGTGGCTATATGGCTACGCGCACAAAAAGCAGACAGTCCCGGTTGGGGGCCTGTGGACAGTTGTATATGGTGCAGGCACCGCAGGCCGAGCGCGGGGAGTAATGGTTGATCAACACACATTAGCACGTTAGTAGGTACACGGGCAGTGCACAGCGCAACAAGCCATCCGCCCACTATGGGCCAGCCTCCTAAAATGGCAAGCATCGGGCACCAGCTACATGTCTGTGCCACCAACTGTGATTGCGTCAATCTTCAACGTGGGCTGGCCAACGCATACTGGTACACTTTGGCCGTTTTTGGAGCACGTGCCAGTGCCGGTATCTAGCGACAAATCGTTACCAACCATAGACACTTTTTTGAGGATGTCAGGCCCACTCCCGATGAGTGTGGCGCCCTTTAGCGGACGCCCCATTTTACCATCTTCAATCATGTAGCTTTCCGAAGCCGAAAACACAAACTGGCCTGAGGTAATGTCAACTTGTCCGCCACCAAAATCAGCGGCATATATGCCACGTTTCACGCTTGAGACTATCTCGTTAGGAGCGTAGTCACCGGGCAGCATGTACGTGTTTGTCATACGCGGCATTACAACGCTTTTGTAGCTTTCCCTTCTACCATTGCCGGTGGAGGATGCGCCCATAAGCTTGGAGTTCATGTTGTCATGCATGTATGAGACCAGAACCCCGTTCTCTATTAGCACGTTGTAACGAGATGCGGTACCTTCATCATCTATGTTAAGAGACCCTCTGCGGCCTGCCATTGCTCCATTATCAACAACCGTGATGCCTTCTGCGGCTACTTTGGTTCCCATAGCGTCAGAAAAGGCGGAGATCTTCTTACGATTAAAATCACTCTCCAAACCATGACCCACAGCTTCGTGTAGTAACACTCCGGGAAATCCCGGCCCAAGCACCACGGTTATTTCCCCCGCGGGAGCGGCCACTGCCTCCATGTTTACCATAGATTGGCGCAGAGCCTCATCTGCGACTTTCTTCCACTGCGCCTCACTCACAAATTCCGAGCATAAAGCTCTGCCTCCGTGGCCCGACCTACCGTGTTCTTTTCTCCCGCCTTTTTCTAGAAGTACGTATACATCAAGCCTGACCAATGGCCTTACATCGCCAACTTCGCTGCCATCTTTTCTCACAATACGCACCACCTGCCATTGGGTGCTAATTGCCACTTTGACCTGAGCCACGTGCGGATTTGCGCCACGCAGGTATGCATCGATGCTTTGTAGGACGCCTATCTTATCTGCGAATGGTACTTCACTTACAGGGTTTGTCTGAGGGTACAGTGAAGCACCAGGCTCGCACAAACTTACTACATGCGTTCCTTCCTTGCTGCCCGCATTTTTGACTAGGGAGGCGGCTTTCTGTATTTCGCGCTCGTTTATTTCGGAAGAGCACACAATGGTGGTACTTTCTCCGTGGAATGCACGAAGGCCAAAACCCCTGCGGAAGGTAAAATCAGCATTTTTCACTACGCCATTTTCTATGCTGAGAGACTCTGCATTGCAAAATTCCAGGAACAGCTCCCCCCCATCGGAGCGGTGCAACGCATCTCTAACGAGGCCACCTAGCTTTTCCCTGTCTACTTGAGCAAAGAACACCCTCTCTGCATCGAAAACTTCCATTCTTGCGCTTTTGTCTGTATAAACTGTAACAATATACTTTGTGGTCTTGAATAATCAACTTAATTCGGGGGTGCGCGGCCTCTTTGGCGGGTGACTTCCGACGGTACAAAGTCCGAATGGCGGAATTGGTAGACGCGCTAGCTTCAGGTGCTAGTGGCCTTACGGTCGTGGAAGTTCGAGTCTTCTTTCGGGCACGCTTGCTTCATGATTAATTGCTTGCGCGTCTCGGGTGGTTGGCATCTTGTTGTGCGCAACCGGCACTAGCGGCGTGTTGTACCTCCCCGCACTGGCGCCAACAATCCGCATGCAGGGGAATAGCTCAGAATGGTCCTCGGCCACAGCAACCGGTAAAGCCATCCGCACAATACCGTGTGGGTGTGCTGGATGTGTGGCGGTTGCCCCTACCCACGGATTAGGAGTTTGCCACGCCACCAACTTTGAGAACAATCAGTGGGAAGCCCAGAGTGGTGCTGAGCCACGCAATACGAGTAGACGCAATGCGGATATTGTTGTGGAACGTGCACGATATTGTTCTCATATTATGAGCTCCGCCACGGACGCGGATTACCCAGAAGTGCCTGCATATCTCGGTTTACAAAGCACAGAATGTGTTGTATGGTCCCCCGAGTGGGCTTCTGTTGGAAGCCTAGTGCCTTACTCCTGAAGTAGCTATGCAATACAAGTCCAGCGCAAGGCCGTGGGTTCACCACGACGACACTTTTAACTTTGTGGGAGACACTCACATGGCAGCCTCGGTTCTGGAATCCACAAGCCTCACCCCAGGCCGTGGCCGAGTTGCGATACAAGGGTCTGCGTCAGGAAATGCGTCGGTATTGAACAAGATTAGCGCAGTGAACCGCGTATCGGTTGTGTCATCCATATTGACGTTTTTATCGTCACCGCAAGCGCAGGAGGCTTTTACGCCGCTACGCCAGGACACGAGCAGTCAGGCAGATGCTCCTGCGTCTCAACGGCCAGTCGCCCCAGCAGCATACGTTGCCACGAGTGCTCTTGAAGATGCGCACGAAGGCGCGCGGGGAGTGGTGACCTTTGCTGTTGCAGCGGCTCCAGGGGAGGATCAGACCGCGTTCTTCGGTCGTGCCACTCATGCATTATGCAACTTCTGTAACATGTATCTTCTACCGGTGTTTTTGTCTCGCGAGCTTGCTGAAGTGCAGGGGCGTGAGGCCGCAGAGTATATCAAAAAGGCACTCGGCCTTTCATTAAAGCTGCGCACCCAAGCGGGTAACTGTGCGGCACGTGACCTGGTTCACCACATTTTGCACGAAGTAACCCTAAATGGGCGTTGCATGCTTTTCTTTATGCCTGGTAACGCGATACTGCACGAGATTTTGGCTCTTTCCTTGCAAGAACCAACCGCGGTGTGCACAATTGCGTTGTATGCGGAGATCTCCAGCAGCCTGCTGACAGCGGAACATCTAGAATTTGTGCAAGGCAATGCGCAGGCACTGCGCACAATGCTGCAAGCAAGCCAGGTGTTGCAGATGTACCGCTACATGCTTGCCACTGATATTGGTGGCACACGGGCGGAGTCTGACCTACAGATGCAACAATTTGTATCCCGCACTCCATACAACTTGGGAGCTACATGTGCTCTCTCTGTCGATCCACCGCGGCCTTGGTCGTTTAGCGGTGCATGCGATTCTATGCTTATGGGATACATTTTTGCTTACGGGAAACATGCATCAAGCCTGGGTAGCTGCGCGTTTCCCATTACCGAAAGAGTGGTTCGTGCACACACAATTGCGCTACACAAAATACGTGGGGACCTTCTGTATGTGCAGGAGCTACCCGATGTATTTCCCTACCACCTGGAAGTTGACAGTAACATCCAAGCAGGTGATGACATTGCATCACGTCTGACCGAGCTAGGGGTTTGTTGCCAGGAGCCTGATGCTACCAGTAGGTGTTTGGCATTTTCCGTGGTCAAAAATGACCCAAAGTCCGAGCCTTCAGTTTTGCACTTGGCTAAATTCATCAACTTGGTGTCATCATGTAGGCAACTGTGTAATAGGGAGTTTACGATATTGCCGGGAGTGCACTTCCAGGCAAATCGAGAATGCGATTCTCGGTCACAGAGTTCAGGCAAGGCCAGGTGGGCGCTGCTAGAATGTGTGTTGAAGGAGCGGCAACCAACACTTGCCACCACCCAACGAGTTGAAGAAGAATTGCAATTCATATTCAGCAACGCAACAGGGCAGTCCTCACTAATGTGCACTTTAGGAAGCTTTTTGCCGGTAGTACGCAGCACAGGTGCGGAACTCAACACGCTCGTGGAGTGCGTGATGTTCGTCAGGGAAAAGGCGCGCGTGGTTCCGCAAATTGCTGCAGCGAGTGTTGTTGCTCCAGTCAATCAAGAACACGAGCACGTGCCAAATGCCAGTGCAGCCGATTGCGCACTTGCCGTTGCGGAGGAGTATATGACAGTTTTTGCGTCTCAGCCATGGGATGTGCAAGACGGCCACGCAGCATCTATCCATCATGTGCGTGTTGGGCGCAGCATGTCACTAAGTAGAATGTGCTCAGAGCCTGCATTGTCGTCGGCAGTAACTCTGACTGAAAAAAGCCGCAGCGTCACGGATTTAGCACAGGAGAGTGCACCACAACAAATCCGGCAAAATGCTCCGCGCTTTGTTCTGCCAACTGCGCAGTTCGGAATGGGCAACATACCTGGCCACACGAGCGGTGGTGGCACGCAGCCAATGCAAGCAACCGAACCTGCGCCGCCCGCGGTTTGTCAGCAGGAAGCCGCTGAGAGCCAAGATGGCATATTGGCAAGGATAGCAGCTATAGTCAGACGTATTATCAGTGCGTTAACCCCAAACCGTGACGAGCCATCTGAGCGTCCAGACAGTCAGGATAGTGCAGCGGGAGATCCAACAGCCCCCGACACACGTGCAGCATGTGCGCCGGAATCGGAGGCGTACACACAATGGGTAGAACAGCAGCTGAGAATGGATGGTAGCGGCGCAGGGCATTTTGGTGTGCCTGCCCGGGCACCACAAACACTGGAAATACGCCCAAGCATGGAAGGCCGAAATGCGCCCACGTGCCCTCCTGTGCGTGATGTGCTCCTAGCATTGCTGGCTAGCACGTCCTGTAAAATCTTCATGGTATCCGCGCTCGCTGCGATATTGATTGCTGCTATATACGTGGGTGTAATTAGGAGTCGATGCGTAACACACTTGGCGAGTTGCGACATCGCAGTGGCATCGGGCCTGCCATGCACGCTGATTCTGATACTGCTGTGCTCGCTAACTGTGGAGTATCTACTGCGTAACAGACAGCAAGACACGTTGCAAGAGCCGTCCGTGGCACCAGCGGTGCCAGTCGCGCTCGGTGCAACCAGGTAGGCAACACCGTTTCAAAGCAGCCGTTCATCGAATCTGTTTGCGCTGCTCCCTCTTTTAAAATAAGATGAGGCCGGAAATACACCTCTGGGAGCGTATGGCACTAATCACAGTGAGAGAAGCGTTACGTCAGGCCATGGAAGAAGAAATGGAGCGTGATCCTAACGTGCTCTTGATTGGGGAGGAAGTCGGAGAGTACCAGGGTGCGTACAAGGTCAGCCAGGGGCTGCTGGAGCGGTTCGGCCCTAGCAGAGTTGTTGATACACCCATAAGCGAGCACGCGTTTACTGGCATCGCGGTAGGGGCCGCATTTTGCGGTTTAAAGCCGATTGTGGAGTTTATGAGCTTCAACTTTTCCATGCAAGCCATGGACCAGATAGTGAATTCAGCAGCCAAGACGAATTACATGTCTGGTGGGCAGTTGGGTTGCCCTATTGTGTTCCGTGGTCCTAACGGTGCTGCTGCGGGAGTGGCGGCTCAACATTCGCAGTGCTACGCGTCGTGGTACGCACATATTCCCGGCATTAAGGTGGTCGCCCCGTACTTTGCTGCTGACTGCAAAGGCATGTTAAAAGCCGCAATTAGGGACCCCAATCCTGTAATATTCTTGGAAAATGAGATTGCATATGGGCACCAGCATGACATTTCAGAAGAAGAGCAAAGCGCCGACTATCTGGTAGAAATAGGAAAAGCTGCAGTGGTGCGTGAAGGATCAGATCTGACGGTCCTGGCGTTTTCATTGCAGTTGCAGTACGCGCTAGAGGCGGCTGATGCGTTGATGAATGATGGAATAAGTGCGGAAGTTATAGATTTGCGCACCATACGCCCCCTGGACCGCGAAACTATTTTACAGTCAGTACGAAAGACCAACAGATTGGTAACAGTAGAGGAAGGGTGGCCATTCTCCGGCGTAGGCGCTGAAATTGCCGCATTTGTGACTGAGTTCGCTTTTGATGATCTTGACGCTCCGGTGCTGCGGGTTGCGGGCAAGGAGGTGCCATTGCCGTATGCCGCCAACCTAGAAGCATCCGCACTCCCTCAGGTCGGCGATATAGTCAGTGCGGCGCACGAGGTTTGCTACCGCAAAGTGTAGTTTGTTTCGTCAGCTGCCAGTGCGATGAGCTGAAATGTATACCGAGCAGAATATCGTGTTCCGGCGGGGCGCGCTGTATTGCATAAACGGCAGGGCGTGCTACAATGCCTTAGTTATTAAACTATTAATAAGGCTGTGCTCACGTGGATTTGTGCTTATCACCGCTGGGTTGAGGCATTTCATATAATTGCAGCGATTTCCTGGATGGTGGGCATGTTGTATCTACCCAGGTTGTATGTATACCACTCAAAAGTGCGTTACGGATCGGAGGGTGACTCCCTGCTGTCCCTGATGGAGCGCCGGTTATTGTTGTACATCATGAACCCAGCAATGCTGGCAACCTTAGCAACGGGTATATCGTTGGCGGTTGCGGAGGGATATTACGTTTTTCTTTGGTTCAAAATTAAGTTCTTGCTTATTCTTGCCATGCTTACCATTCACGCTCTGTTGGCTAAGTACGGTAGGGACCTGCGTCGGAATGCATGCAGGCATTCTCCGCTCTACTTTAGAATACTCAATGAAACTGTCACTGCACTCATGGTTGCAATAGTGGTGATGGTTGTAGTGCGACCGTTTATGTAACGGCAAGTAAGGCCTAGATGCTGGGCACAACGCAGCGGGGAGTGCGCTGTGGCTGGCTGCTCTGGACAGTTGTGGCGCAAAGGCCACTGGGGACGTTTGAGGTGGTTTGAATTTTGCAGCCAAGGGCTGCTTTCAGCCGCATTTTAGTTGCCATAGACGAAACTGTTGACTTTTCATCGGCATGCAGCTTAGAATCCGGTTGTTAAGTGCTCTTTGGTAGGTGCTAGGTGGCTGCAGTAGTTACTCCTACGCTTGACGCGGGGTTTACCGCGCGTGATTTTCGGCTCAAAGCCACAGACGGGGGCTATTATGGCCTGGATAACTTCCGTGGTAGCAGTGCCCTTCTGGTAATGTTTATATGCAATCACTGTCCCTACGTGAAGGCCTTGATAAAACACCTCGTGCGCGAGGTGAAGTTGCTGATGGCGGATTGTGGCGTGGGAGCAGTCGCTATAATGCCTAATGATACGGACGCATACCCGGAGGATTCTTACGACAAAATGGCGGCGTTGGCGCAAAGCCTCGCCTTTCCATTCCCGTACGTTATAGACGAAGGTCAGTCCGTTGCAAAGAGCTACGGTGCGGTTTGCACGCCTGACTTTTTTTGTTTCAATAGGGAGCTGCAGTTGTGCTACAGGGGCAGGTTTGATGACCCTAACAAGGACTGGGGGCTTTGCCCCGATGATAGGAGTGAGCTTTTCGAGGCGGTGCGGTTTGTAGCGGAAACTGGCAAAGTACCGGGTGACCAGGTACCTAGTATCGGTTGCTCAATAAAATGGCGCTCCGGTTGAGTATGGTTGCGATATGAGTCACGCCAGCTACCTGTTGGATGTTATCTTGTTGCTCTCTGCGGCCGTGGTTGTGGTTGTGGTGTTCGGCAAGCTGCGCATCAGTCCGGTACTGGGGTACTTTGTCGCCGGTGCTGCAATCGGACCGCATGGGCTGCAGCTTGTGGAGTCATCCGCAATAATAAGCAGCTTGGGTGAGTTCGGCGTAGTTTTCTTGTTGTTTCTCATCGGTATTGAGCTAACGTTTGAAAGGCTTGCGGCCATGAGGCTGCATGTATTTGGGTTCGGTACGATGCAGGTTATCGTTACTGCAACCCTTATCTGGTGCGTTGCCAGAGCCCTTGGTGTGGATTATGAGAGCTCCGTAGTCATAGGTGGAGCCCTGGCGTTGTCCTCCACTGCAATTGTGCTGCAGGTGCTGCAAGAAAAGGGGCAGCAGTCAACCCAGATAGGCCGGCTGTCCGTTGCTATCTTGCTGCTGCAAGACTTCGCAGTTGTGCCCCTTATAGTGTTACTTCCGCTTCTGGCTGGGGAGTCCAATAGCCTGGTGATGTCGCTAATGCATGCGCTGCTCAAGGCCGTGGCGGCGCTTGCGCTGATTTTTATATCAGGAAGGCTACTACTGCGCCCGCTGTTTGGCACAATAGCAACTATGAAAAGCAACGAGGCGTTCATTGCGACCACGCTTTTGGTGGTGTTAGGGGCCGCGTTTGTTACAGAAAATTTCAATCTTTCCATGGCACTCGGGGCGTTTGTATCTGGGCTCCTCGTTGCAGAAACTGAATACAGGTATGACGTAGAGCAGGTAGTACTGCCGTTCAAAAAACTGCTCATGGGGCTGTTCTTCATGGTGGTGGGAATGTCTATAGATGGTGGGCTGTTAATCAGTAAACTGCCCATCATCCTTGCGCTATCTATCGCACTTATCTTGCTAAAAGCAATTGTAGTTTGCGCGTTGTGCAGGTTTTTCAGATTCCAGCTCGCTGTGGGTGTGCATGCTGGGTTGCTACTGTGCCAGGGAGGAGAGTTCGCCTTCATCTTGTTTGGTCTGGCGGCGGAAAAGGGCGTTATGTCACACGGCTTGGCGCAGATACTCATGATGACGACAACAGTCACCATGGCGTTTACACCTCTGCTGGCGGCGTTGGGGCATTGGATAGCCGGGTTGCTCACTAAGAATAAGATTGCTTTCTCGTCACAAGAGTTGGTGCTTGATACTAGAGACCTTGATCAACACGTGATTGTTGTCGGGTTCGGCAGGGTGGGCCGGATAGTTGCAAAAGTGCTCACTGCAGAACATGTGAACTACATTGCGTCCGATATTCAACCAGTTGTGGTCACTGAGGGGAGGAAAGAGGGATTCCCCGTGTATTTGGGTGATCTAACAAGGCTTGAGACCTTGACATCTATGGGAATTGCGCGTGCCAAGGCAGTGATTATTGCAATCAACAACAGTGTGACGACCAAAAAAATAATATCCCTGGTAGCAAACAACTTCCGTGACACGATAGTGGCGGTACGCATACCTGATTTGACGAACGCGGAAGCCTACAGAAAGCTCGGTGCCCACTATTTGATTCCGGAAACGTATGAAACTGGCTTGCAACTGGGTGGTGTGGCGTTGAGCATCAGCGGGTTCAGCACAGATGCGATTGCATCGTTGCAAGATGCCCTCAGGGCGGAGGATTACGGACACATAGAAGAATAGTATGGAGAGCGAGTTCAGTAAAACGCGCCGGCTTTGTCCATAATTCTGGTGGCACGTACACAATATGCAAGCAACGCCACTACCAGAAATTTGAGCAGCCGTTCGCGTCACTACGTACGCGACTCATGAATGGGTACGTGCGGTATTGCAATACCAAGTCCTTTGAGATATGCTAACCTTTGTCTTTTTTGTGGGTGTGCGCGTGGACGACCCAGTGTCGCTGGCCTGTAGGCTCATGTCTTATCCTAGCGTTACGCCGGATAGAAGCGGTGCCATACCGTTCCTGGCCGAGCTGTTGTCGGATTTGGGGTTCAGGTGCGAAATTCTATCCTTTGGAAATGGCGATGTAGAGGTGAAAAACCTATACGCGCAATACGGAAACGGCCATCCCAATTTGTGTTTCGCTGGCCACACTGACGTGGTGCCGCCTGGGGGCACCTGGCGTACTGATCCATTCTCCCCGCAGGTGAAAGACGGTATGCTATACGGCCGTGGTGCATCCGACATGAAGGCTGCGATTTGCGCGTACATTTCTGCGGTTGCCCGGCTGGATTCGGTGCCTGGGTGCCTTAGCTTTCTTATTACAGGTGATGAGGAGGGGCGCTGGCGGGAGTATGGAACCAAATCTGTTTTAGATTGGATGACAAAGAACGGGATTTGCCCGGACTACTGCGTGTTGGGAGAGCCCAGTAGCCGTAAGCGTTTGGGAGATTGCATATCCATAGGGCGCAGGGGTTCCTTAAATTGTGAGCTGTCGTGTCGTGGCGTACAGGGGCATGTCGCATATCCGGAGCTGGCGCATAACCCCATAGACGATGTGCTTTGTATCTTGCGTAAGATCAAAGACACCACCCTGGATAGTGGTACCGACCACTTTCCTCCCTCGCATTGCGAGATAACAAGTATTGACGTTGGCAATGATGTGGAGAATTTAATCCCGTCGTCCGCCACTGCGGCGTTTAACATAAGGTTTAATGACCTCCATACCGCGGAATCTCTATACCGGGACATGGACGCAATATGCGCCTCAGTGACAAGCAACTACACGCTCTCCCATAGGTGCTTTGGCGGTGCATCTATCAGTCAACCCTCTTGCTACACAGCAACTTTGTGTGAGGTTGTAAAGGAGGTAACCGGGCTGGATGCAAGGCTGATTACGGATGGAGGGACGTCCGATGCATGCATCATTAGTAGCTTTTGCCCAGTAGCCGAGCTCGGCTTGCCCAGCGGTACTGCCCACAAAGTAGATGAATGCGTGTCAGTTGCAGATGTGCTAACACTTGCGGAGATATATCACAGGTTCATTAACAGGTTTTTTGCTGTTGCTCAGAGCCGTAGTTAGCAAGATTTGCGATGCGCTGTTCCCCGACATATGCGCGAATTGTCGCACAATAATCCCGCGCGGGAAGGTTGTGTGTGACGCCTGCACGCGGGCAATTAGGTTCCTATGGGAGGACTTCTGCGTTGTGTGCGGGGCCGTGGCACAGCGACATACCAATACATGTGCTGGGTGCGCAGCTAGGCCCACGCATATATCGGCCATCAACTCCGTGTTTGTGTACGACGAATGCAGTAAAAACATGGTGCTACGGCTCAAATTTGGTGACGACCTGTTCCATGTTAGAGCATACGCGCGTTGGATGTGCGAAAGGGGCAAAGCGGTGCTGGAAGGTGCGGATATTTTAGTGCCGGTGCCTATGCATAGGGTACGTTTAATGCACAGAAAATACAACCAGGCGGCCCTGCTGGCCCAGGCTGTAGGCAAGTTGCGCAAGATTCCTACGGAAGTTCTATTACTCAAAAAGTCAAAAGATACTCCGCCTCAGCACGGTTTGGCTGCAACTGCTAGAAGGAAAAATGTTTGTGCGTCCTTCACGGTTGCCGACACGGATAAGGTGCGCGGGAAGGTCATAGTACTGATAGACGACGTAATAACCACAGGGGCCACCATTGCGGCATGTGCGAGCGCGCTTGCAGATACAGGTGCACGTGAGATCCGTGCTGTGACGCTTTGCCGGACCCTACTATAACCTATAGCCAGCCTACAACCGCACGCACACTTACATGACACCAATGCTGCTGGCTGCGGAAGGTTGCGGGGGACGGACTCGAACCATCGACCTGCAGGTTATGAGCCTGCCGAGCTAACCAACTGCTCCACCCCGCGTAAGGCACATGTGACACATGCGTGGGCCCCTTGTACCAAATTCTAAAGGTCTTAGCAACTGAGAAATAAAAATTTCTCAGCACCCGTACCAGCGGGCAGGGCTACCAGTACCTGAAATCCGCCCCAGAGCGGCATTTCCACCTCCTACCCTTGTCATCCCAGCCTAACCAAGGCTGCCAACACAGCTCTCTACCCACACCTGCATAATCCATGCCCTCCCCTGACTCTACAGGTTTGGGACTCACCCAATGTTGTCTTCCCAATCGCACATCTACACCTTCCCAGATCCCCACCTCTGTGTACTACTCGCACTCCACTCAGATACAGGACTAGCTGTTCCTGCTCCTATACTATCTACTACTTCCTTCCTAAACCTCTTCACATCCCCCATAGACATCCTACCCAATGCACTGGATAGTAACTGACCCCTCACTGTATCTAATGTTAGATCTCTACCTAGAAGGGGACTAGGTGGTAATGTAGGTGTGTTGGCAATGCAACACCAAGAAAGTTGGGAGTGCGAGTAGTACACAGAGGTGGTGTGGGAGAGTAGGGACTTGGGTGGTGCCAGAGGGTAGTGACACAGCTGGGAGTGCGAGTAAGAAGTAAGGAGACCTGAGGGTAATGACACAGGTGTGGGCAGCACTTTGACTGTACTTTAAGAACAACATTAGGTGGTTATAGATGGTAGCAAGACCACAGTGGGATGAGCTAAGGAACACCCGACTGTTTGCAGTATCAACATGAGCCTGGGAAGTTGTAGGGCAGGGAGTGATGTGCTGTGTAGGTGACTAGTTGATATGGGAATGAGTTGTGAGTGGTGCTGGTGCAGAGGGTAGGTATGTCGGTAATGCCAGGAACTTCAACTGTGCAGATTGGTGCTCTTGTTGCACCACTATTCCTACCACATGTGTTGGTAGTTAGGGGGTGGCCTGGGTGTAGTTGGTGGGTGTACCAAGTTGTGGGGACGAAGTCAAGTGATGCTGGTAAGTGAGGATCTGGGTGTGGACCTTTAACTGTACTTCAGGAACAACATTAGGTGGTTATAGATGGTAGCAATACCACAGTGGGATGAGCCTGAGTAAGTAGGATAGTGCCAAGGACTTCAAGTGTGTGGTAGTGGAGGTGCAACAGCCTTTCCCTCCTTATCGAGGCTATTGATGTTGTCCGCCATCCCCTTCACGCTGATGGTGGCAGTTTCCATTGATGAGATAGCCTCTGCACCGTCAGTGTTGAATACGGTACTAAGCTTGCCATTGGTCTGGGCAGTGCCACTGGTGGCGTTAACCCCACACTGGTTGGTGTTGCTACCACTAGTGGTACCATTGGCCCCACACACCTTCTGGCTCACCTTATCACCACCATTAGCCTCTACTGCCTGACCCCACTTCTTGGCATCATTCTTAGTTATCTTACCTAAATGAGTAGTAAGACGATCTACCTGACCTCTAGCTGTATCATATGCTAACTCCTTTCCTAATAAGAATACTGAAGCTGTATCCTCATTAGACTTCTTACCTCCCTTAATAACAAACCTCTCATACCCTACTTCAACTTCAACCCTGGCTCCTCCAATACTATACCCAATGCTTCCTTCTGCAGCAGTGGCGCTATACTAGAGCGCTCTTGTTGCACCACTATTCTCACCACATGTGTTACTAGTGCAACTGCCCCGACTCTCTGGTACGTTGATGGTGGAGGTTGCTTAAACTTAGATTCTTACTGATTGCTGGAGTCTTCACATGGAGTATCCTCCATGGTGTACCTGCTGGGGCTCAGGGTGGTGGTACTAATAGTAGTGATGCTGATGATACAGCGACTAAGGTTATATGTAATGTTATAGGGTTTGTACAGAAGCTTGGACTACCAATCATGACAGGAGTGATATTAGGTTCCAGCATCATGGCTATATTCGGTAAACTAGCATGGCCTGCAATTGTAATGTTAGTTGTATTCACAGCTATATTCTTTGGTGCCGGTAAGCTAATGGCTAAGTTTGCTGCAGGGTTGGGCGATACAGGTGTAGATGCCAATAAGTTTGACTGCAAGGATGGTGGCAGGGCAGTGAGTGGTAAGAGTGGTTAGGTGAGGGACCTGGGCGATACAGGTGATGCCAAGCAAGCTGGTAGTGCGAGTAGTGCGCAGAGGTAGGGGATCTGGGTGGGTGAGGAGTTTGCGCAGTGCAACACCCGCATCACCAGCTGTGCCAGAATGCCACAATTAGTGCGACAATTGCTGCTATGCTTACTACCGGTAGGTAATGCTGCGCCTTGCTGCACGTTACGCCGTCAACGTGCAGAGGATTACGCTACTGCTGGGTTATGGATTTAAGCAACAATAAGCCACAGAAGACTTGACTTCAGCAGTAAGTGCTTATAGAAATCTACATCGCTGTCCCCACACAAGGCGGAGGCGCGTGGTGGGGCTGTGTGCGTCGTGGGTGAGTGCACTTTATAATTTCTGCTATGATACTTCCACCCTCACCTTTTATATGCTAAACTGCTGCGTGTTTTTATGATTTATCAAAAGGATTGCTATGAATTACAGAGAATTGTTTACAGGGGGCCTGTCAGCAGCCACAGTCTGCGCTTGCTCCCTACTTGTCAGTGGGCCTGTAGTAGCGTCTCCCATGGGGCATGAATCTGTGTCCGAAGGGAGCGGAGTTATGGGTGGTAGCTTTTATGTGAGCACAGCTTACAGCCCAGCGTTTCCCTCTGTTACCTCGTTCGACATACGCGAGTCAGGTAAAGAGACTTCCTACGTCAAGGGCTACGACAAGAGCATCGCAACAATTGATGTGAGTGCGCATGAAAACTTTTCTAGATCTAGCTACTCCTTTGCGTTCTCTAAAAACTTACTTACGTCTTTTGATGGTGCTGTGGGATACTCCCTAGGGGGGGCCAGAGTAGAGCTGGAAGCGAGCTACAGAAGATTTGCCACCTTGGCGGACGGACAGTATGCGAAAAGTGGTGCGGAAGCTTTGGCTGCCGTTAGCCGCGAAGCTGCGCTCACTGCAACCAATTACTTTGTGGTCAAGGTGGACGAAATTATAAACACTTCAGTCATGCTAAATGGTTGTTATGACGTGTTGCACACGGATTTGCCTGTGTCTCCGTACGTGTGCGCTGGGATAGGTGCAAGCTTTGTTGACATATCTAAGCAAGTAACCGCAAAACTAGCCTACAGAGGTAAGGTGGGAATAAGCTACCAGTTCACTCCAGAGATATCCCTGGTGGCAGGTGGGTTCTACCATGGACTTTTCGACGAATCTTATAAGGACATCCCGGCACACAATAGCGTGAATTTTCCCGGAGAAGCGAAAGCCTCAATCAAGGCGCACGTTGCTGATTACGGCTTTAACCTCGGGGCAAGATTCTTGTTCAACTAGTTGGTGGCTCTTCACATGTGGTAAAGACCTGACAAGTCTTTGCCACATGTTGCGTTGCTTGAATTCCCAAGTAGTCACTGGCCGGGTGCGGGGCTGCTTTTGGGTTTGTGATTAGGAGACGCAGGGTTCCTTTGCCGTACCAGGGATCCCGCGCGGTCGTCCAGAGGTGTGCTGCGGGTTGGGCCGTGATAGGTTAGTGCGCGCTTTTGGTTGGACCTGCGTGTGGCCCAGCTGTGGGTTGCGATTGGCAAATTTGGCTGGCTTAGTCTGCGGTGCGCGATAAACCTGAGTTTCCACATGGGAATGGATGGGTAGGTTGTACGGCCCGTATTGCAAGTTAGACTGTATTTGACAGTCAACAGGGTGTGCTGTCTGGTTACTACCGAAGCTTACCCTCGTAGGATTCGAAATCGTGCGGATCCACACTAGCAGCGTCACTACAACAACTGCACAAGCTGTTGACGGCGCATTCGTAAGGAGTGAAGTTGTTGCTGCGTAAGTCTACCCTATACAGCTTACCTACACTCGACTGGTAGTGGCCTACTACGTACTTAATGACCTCAGCTGCAGCCATGCTTCCAACTACCCCTACTGTAGGACTTGCAACTCCAGCGTTGGCACAGTTTAGCTTTGTGCTTACTTGCTGCCCTTCGAAAAAGCACCTATAGCACGGTCTCCCCCCGGGGGGTATTACCATTACTTCACCAGTAAAACCTATAGCGGCGCAGTGTACCAGAGTTTTGTGCATAGCAACACACGCGTCGTTCAAAAACATTTTTACCGTAAGTCTATCCACACAATCTACAACAATTTCCACATCAGATAGTATGGCCTCAAAGTTTTTTGGGCCGATCGCGCAGTCTATTTCATGCACCTCAACGTCACGATTCAAGTTCTTTATAAACTCAGCTGCAGCACGTACTTTCCTGCATCCTACATCCTGTTCCCTGTAGATGGTTTGCCGATTCAGATTTGAAATCCTGACGGTATCATCGTCGCACACGACAAGCTTTCCCACTCCACTGGCTGCTAAGAGTGGTATAACCACGCTGCCAAGGCCGCCACAACCTGTGACGAGAATGCTACTTTGCCTCAGCTTGTTGTGGCCGTGGTGCCCTATCTCGGGTACTAACACCTGTCTTGCGTATCTGTATTGAAAGTCACTACGCGACGCACACATGGCAATCAGCCCAAGGACTGCATCTAACTTAACGACCTGCTGCCGGGCTTTGAGATTGGTATTCTCCTTAGCTCATCGGGTATGGCATCAGCCGTATAGTTTTGTATGTCCATTTCCAGCAAACTTACCACCGGAAACGGCATATTTACGCAACTGCCGCGACTTATAATGCTCAACTCAGCCATTACTTTTCCTCCAAGGGCTGTTACAGCGTCGAATACCTCTAGAGATGACCCGCCGGTGGTGATTACATCCTCCACTATCAACACTCGACTGTCGGTATCTATGCAAAACCCTCTACGTAACTCGAAATTACCCCGTACACGCTCAAAAAAGACAAAATTTACTCCGAGCTGCCTGGCAATTTCATACCCAAACACTATCCCTCCCATAGCGGGGGAGGCCACAACATCAATCCTCAGATCACCAAGCACATCGTTACTTCGTCGCAGGAGCGCAGCGCACAGGTCCTCACACACAGAGGGCACCTCCTGAAGCTTGGCACACTGTATGTATGTATCGCTGTGCAATCCAGAGGACAAAACGAAGTGGCCCTTTAGAATTGCAGACCTCTCCATTAGCACGTTTAGCACAGCATCATTAGTATACATATCCCTCCCACGCACTGTCCGACCTCGCGCACCAGCATACTACCCCTGCAGTATCGGGACAGGCAAGACCCGAGGTGAGATCATGCACAAAACCCAAGCAGCAACAAACTGCACTGCATGCGCTAGAAGACCTCCTCCTCCAGCACATCGGTACGCCCGTCTGCAGCAAACAGATCGTTGTTGTGCATACTCTCCGCAAGGTACGCTCTGATTTTTTGTTCCAACTCATTCGCAACATCTGGGCTGCTCTTCAGGTAAGCCTTGGCATTCTCCCTCCCTTGCCCCAACTTAACTGCGCCATAGGAGTAGTAGGCACCAGACTTCTCGACAAAACCGAACTTGACACCCATATCAACTATTTCACCCAACTTTGATATGCCTTCATTGTATACGATGTCAAACTCTGCCTGCTTGAACGGGGGCGCAACCTTGTTTTTGACTACTTTCACTCTCGTCTGATTTCCTATAACGCTGTCTTTGTCTTTAATTGCACTCACCTTGCGAATGTCAAGCCGTATCGATGTGTAGAACTTGAGCGCACTGCCGCCCGTTGTTACTTCCGGGTTGCCGTACATCACACCTATCTTTATGCGTATCTGGTTTATGAACACCAGTATGCAGTTAGCCTTGGATACCACAGAAGTCAGCTTACGAAGCGCGTGGCTAAGCAACCTAGCCTGCAACCCCATGTGCTGATCACCCATATCACCCTCTATTTCAGCCCTAGGGGTAAGCGCCGCAACAGAATCCACCACTATCACATCTATAGCACCAGAACACACCAGGTACTCAACAATGTGCAAAGCCTGCTCACCAGTGTCGGGCTGCGAGACTATCAAATCACCCACGCTCACACCCAACTTCCTGGCATACACAGTGTCCAATGCGTGTTCTGCATCGATGAAGGCACAGTTACCTCCTTGTTTCTGTGCTTCAGCAATAACATGAAGTGCAAGTGTGGTTTTTCCTGAGCTTTCTGGACCGAAGATTTCCACTATCCTACCCTTTGGTAGGCCTCCAATACCCAGCGCTGCATCCAGAGCTATTGAGCCAGTAGATACACTATCCATTTTCTCTGCAGGGTGCTGTTTCAACTTCATGATGGCGCCGCGCCCGAACGCTCTTTCTATCTGACTTATAGCGGCATCCAACGCCTTTTGCTTGTCAGATTCAACATCTTTCTTACCACCTGATGACATGGGCACCCTACCAACAAAAACAACCCCCGCGGCATGTCACGACTTAACCTCATACGCTCACATCTGTCAAGAATTTTACACTCTCCCCCGCACATCCCCCAGCTACATCCTACCCTACAACTTCTCGGGTTCATCCCACTGTGGCACTAGTAACACATGTAGTAGGAATAGTAGTGCGCATCAACCGCCAATCTGCAACTCTTGAAGCTCTTGGTATCACCCTTATCACTAACTCTAGCCTCAGCAGAACCTGCAGTGATATGGGTGATGCCAGGAACTTCAAGTGCGTAGATGGAAGTGCCACATTAGGCGATTAAGTGATTGATATGCAACAGCCTTTCCCTCCTTATTTAGGTTATTGATGTTAGTTGCCATCCCCTGCAAGCTGATGGTGTTACTCTCAGCAGAGATTGCATCTGTACTCTCAGTACTGAATACAGTACCAAGCTTGCCATTGTTGGTCTGGGCAGTGCCACAGTTGGTACCAGTACCATTACCACACACCTTCTGGCTCACTGTTTGACCATTAGTGGCAGCCTCTACTGCAGTACCCCACCTCTTGGCATCACTCTTAGTTATCTTACCTAAATGAGTAGTAAGACGCTCTACCTGACCTCTAGCTGTATCATATGCTAACTCCTTTCCTAATAAGAATACTGAAGCTGTATCCTCATTAGACTTCTTACCTCCCTTAATAACAAACCTCTCATACCCTACTTCAACTTCAACCCTGGCTCCTCCAATACTATACCCAATGCTTCCTTCTGCAGCAGTGGCGCTATACTAGAGCGCTCTTGTTGCACCACTATTCCTACCACATGTGTTACTAGTGCAACTGCCCCGACTCTCTGGTACGTTGATGGTGGTGATGCCACAGTGGGATTAGAATCCGAGTCTGATGCCCACCTCCACACCTGTGTGCAAACCCTGACCTTCTCTTTTGTTTTCCTCATTGAACTTACATCATCGTCCATACAATGGGCAGGTGTGTGTTCCAGAGGTTAAGTACGAATAAGAGACGAGACCTTGGAGTGAGTGCAGGGAACTGTGGATGCGGCAAGCATGTAGGTAGTAGCACGAGGTAGAGGACCCCCAGAGTTGGGTGCGCTCAGTTGGTGGTGCAGATAGTCCCAATTGGGAAGACCTAGGTATTGAGTCCCGGATACAGGTGAGTCTTCACATGGAGTATCCTCCATGGTGTACCTGCTGGGGCTGTTGGTGATACTGCTGAAGCTGATGATACAGCGACTAAGGTTATATGTAATGTTATAGGGTTTGTACAGAAGCTTGGACTACCAATCATGACAGGAGTGATATTAGGTTCCAGCATCATGGCTATATTCGGTAAACTAGCATGGCCTGCAATTGTAATGTTAGTTGTATTCACAGCTATATTCTTTGGTGCCGGTAAGCTAATGGCTAAGTTTGCTGCTGGTCTGAATAGTGACGGTGTGAATGCACAGAGCTTCAACTGTGTAGATGGTGGCGGTGCCACATTGGGTGGTGCTGGGAATGTGGGTCGGTAGAGAGACCTGAGTAGTTGGTGTGCGGAGAACTTTGACTGTGCCCAGAAGGCTGGGAGCCGAAGTAGTTAGAGACCTGGGTAGTGACACAGGTGTAGGTGATGGCAAGAGCTTCAACTGTGTAGATGGAGGTTGGGTAGTTAGGTGTGCTGGGCTGGGTGGTACGAGTTAGGAATGGCCTGGGTGCAGTTGGTGGGTGTACCAAGTTGTGGGGACGAAGTCAAGTGATGTGCTGTGAGTTGGTTAGGTAAGGGACCTGGATGATAGTGTGAATGCACAGAACTTGAATGCAAAGGTGGTGGAAATGCCACATTGGGTAGTTAGGGACTTGGGTGGGGCAGTGTGTCGGTAGTTAGGTGTGCATGCAGAGAACTTTGACTGTGCCAAGTATACTAAGAATGCGAGTGGTAGTTAGAGAGACCTGGGTGTACCCTTAACTGTACTTCAGGAACAACGTTAGGTGATTATAGATGGTAGCAATACCACAGTGGGATAAGCATAGGGACACCCAACTGTTTGTAGTATCAACATGAGCCGGGATAAGTAGGGTGAAGTGTATGCTGTGGTAGTTGGTTAGTTAACGTTGATATGGAAATGAGTTGTGAGGTGCTGGTGCAGAGGGCACCAAGTTGAGTGGGTAGGTGGGAGCGTAGGGGTAGTGAGTAGAGGGGTGCTAATGGTGGAAATGCCTCATTAGGCAAGAGTACTGATCCCAGAGTGTAGATGTGTGGCTGGGAGACAACATTGGGTGGTTAGGTAAGTAGGAGAGTAGGCCAGTAAGTTGACCGTACCTCAGCATCAACTCTACTTAAGTAATCAGTCCAACCCCTATTCTTTGTAATCTCCATAGCACTAGTCAATGCAGCCTTCATCACTGTAGCTACTCCACGTTTCTCAGCAATCTCTGTAAGTTCTTCTAGTGCTTTGATCTTGGATAGTTCATCTAGTTTATTCTTGAGATTCTTGAGCTCCTTGGTCCGCCCCTTCTTCTCCAGCTTATGCACCACATCCAACTTCCCTTTGATTGCCATCTCCAACTTCTGGAGCCCCTTTACTGCTTCTACCTGCTTAGAGTCCCTCAGCTTTTGTGCCAGATTCTCTAGACGCCCTTTCTCCTTCTCCCACTCCTGCTTTACCTCCTCCAGTGTCTTGCCTTCAGCTCCAAATCCTGCCAGCCATTCCCACTCTGCACCCACATCACTGTTGCGTTTCACCTCATCCTTCACCTCCTCTATCTTCATCTCCTTCAACTGCTTCAGCGCAGCCTTCATTGCCTCCAGTTCCTTGGACCTCTCCCCAGACGCTAACCTTCCTAGCCTCCCCAACTTCTCGGCTAGTCCACCATCTGTATTCTCTCCCAGTCTCCTAGCTTCTAACCTCCCTACCATACCTACGCTTAATGCCTTTATCTTCTCTGTGAGTTGCAATCCCCCTTGCACATCTAATTCCCCAGCTTTCTGCCTCTCAGCTAATGCCTTAACTTCCTTAACCTCAGCTAATTCCCTCAATCTCTCTTCCAATCCCAATGCCTTCAGCTCCTTTATTACAGCTAGTTCTTCTAGCCTGTTCTTGAGTGCCTGCAGCTCCTTAAGCTTCTCCCACTCACTGCTCTTCTCCAGCGCTCCAAGCTTTTCTATCTCCTTCTTCACCTCCACCTTTATCTTTTCCAGCCACTTCAGTCCTAACCCCTCCTCAAGCTCTCCCAGTCTCTTGATTAGCTCTCCAGCATAACCTACCTTCTTGAGCTCCTCCAGCTTCTGCTTCAGCTCCTCTGTAGTCCTCTCCAGCCCTCTAAGCTTTCCTATCTCCTGCTTCACCTCCTCCGCTGTCAGCTCCTCCACCTTTACCTTATTTATCGCCTCCTTTGCTTCCTCTACCTCCTCTATCTTATCCCTCACCTTCCTAGCCGTCTTCAACCCCTCATCCTCATCCCACTTCCTCTTGGCTTTCTCCTTCAGCCCCCCATACCCCTCCTCTACCTCCTTTAACTTCTCCTTCAGTTCCCCCACCTTCACCAGCCCAGTGACTCCCTCTGCTGCTGCCTCCTTTGCCGTCTTCACCTCCGCTATCTTCTCAGCTTCTAGCCTCTCCAAGTCTCTTGGTTCCTTGAGTTGATCTAACTGCCCCTTGAGTCTCTTTGCTCCCTCCTTCAATCCCTTTATCATCTCTAGTTTGCTCCTGAGCTCCTTCAGCTTCTCTCCTTGGCGCTTCCACTTTCCCCCTAGCTTCTCTCTCACCTTTATCCAGGTCTCCAGCTTCTCCCGCAGCTTCTCCCACTCCTTTGCTCCCAAACTCTTCCCTTTCTCCCACTGCTCCAACTCGGCCACTCCCTCCTTTGCCGTCTTCACCGCCGCTATCTTCTCTTTCTCCATCTCCCCTATGCTGTCCTTCACCTTCTGGATCTCCTCAGTCTGCAGCTTCTCAAGTTCTTCTAACCACTTAAGTTCTCCAAGTTCAGCTAATTTACTTACTTGCTTTTCTAATTCATGTTGTAACTTCACTAACTCATCAGCTCTACTTAGTTCTTGAATAACTAGTCCCTCATCAACTCCTACCATCTCTCCCATCAGGAATGTATCACCATCAGCACTAGGTACTGCACTACCAAGTACTGCACTGCTAAATACAGCCCTTACAGGACTAGCTGTTCCTGCTCCTATACTATCTACTACTTCCTTCCTAAACCTCTTCACATCCCCCATAGACATCCTACCCAATGCACTGGATAGTAACTGACCCCTCACTGTATCTAATGTTAGATCTCTACCTAGAAGGGGACTAGGTGGTAATGTAGGTGTGTTGGCAATGCAACACCAAGAAAGTTGGGAGTGCGAGTAGTACACAGAGGTGGTGTGGGAGAGTAGGGACTTGGGTGGTGCCAGAGGGTAGTGACACAGCTGGGAGTGCGAGTAAGAAGTAAGGAGACCTGAGGGTAATGACACAGGTGTGGGCAGCACTTTGACTGTACTTTAAGAACAACATTAGGTGGTTATAGATGGTAGCAAGACCACAGTGGGATGAGCTAAGGAACACCCGACTGTTTGCAGTATCAACATGAGCCTGGGAAGTTGTAGGGCAGGGAGTGATGTGCTGTGTAGGTGACTAGTTGATATGGGAATGAGTTGTGAGTGGGTGCAGATAGTGGGGACTTGGGTGATGCGCCCGGCTGTTTGGAGCGCACTGCTCAGCTGTTGCCAAGCAGGGTGTCACGTGCCTGATTTAGTTTTTGGGCGAAATACGCAGAGCCGCCCCTATCGGGGTGTGCGAACTTCATCAACCGGTGATAGGCTGAGGTTATTTGCTCGGGAGTGGCACTGTCTCCAAGGCCCAGAATCTCCAGCGCTTCACACCTGGACAAAGACTCTGTTGTTCTTCTGGCCGAACCGCCCGCGTAGCCCGCACCATACATCTCGTTGATCATTCTATTCAGGATAGTCCTGAAATCCCCGTTGCTAAAACCCCCGTATATGAGGCTGTTCTTCTTAAACAGCAGGAACGCTACCATGACAATAACCGGCAGCACAAACAATGCGCCGACCACGCACAGCACGGTGAAAAGCACTAAGAACATGCGATAAAACTTGATTTGCTCCACGCACTGCAATACACTGCTATCTTCCGCAGTGGGGGGATTATACCCACGAACATTACTTCATTGCAAGGGTTGTTTATGTTTATTCAGATTGAAAACACGCCTAACCCTGACGCTTTGAGGTTTTTGCTTAGTGCTGATGCGGGCAACGTAGAAAGCGGCGTTGAATTCTCGGATGCTGATGCAGCCCGAAGTTCTGCCCTTGCTAGGCTGCTATTTGATATACAAGGTGTGTCTAAGGTGTTTTTTGGAGGGGATTTCATATCTGTCACAAAGCTGCCGCATGCCGATTGGGACACTCTGAGGCCAGAGATTTTGGTTGTGATGACAGATTACCTCTCGTTGCGTGGTGCAGATGCCACACCGTTACCAGCACATGAAGATGGAGGCGAGCAGGAATTTTTCGACGAGGTGGACACCGAAGTAGTGAAGCGTGTTAAGGAGCTTATAGAGCACTACGTGAGACCTGCGGTTGCCCAAGACGGTGGAGACATAAAGTTCAGGGGATACAAGGAAGGGGTAGTCTTCGTGCACCTCAGAGGGGCCTGCTCCGGCTGTCCAAGCGCTGCTGTAACATTGAAAGATGGGGTCTACGGCATGCTCAGCTATTATGTACCAGAAGTGAAAGCTGTGGAAAGCGTCTGAGTTTGCCATTGATGTGGGAAAGGCGGGGATTTATATGCCCGTCTACAACACTGATGAAGTTACCACCGATACCAGCACAAGCATAAGGCACAACCCCAATACCATCAGTCAGGAGGTCATAGCAAGCATTGAGCATTACAGAAGTAGATCCGATAGCCCTAACCTCTATCACCTCTGCACCTTCAACAGCTTTAGCAAAAGCCCCAGCAACAACAGCCTTTCCCTCCTTATCGAGGCTATTGATGTTGTCCGCCATCCCCTTCACGCTGATGGTGCTGGTGCCACTGGTAGAAGTGTTCATTGATGAGATTGCATCTGTACTGTCAGCATTGAATACAGTGCTAAGCTTGCTGTTGGTGTCCTTGCTATCAGTAGTACCACACTTGGTGGCACCAGTGGTACCATTGGCCCCACACACCTTCTTACTCAGTGCTTCACCACCACCGGTAGCAGCCTCTACTGCAGTACCCCACCTCTTGGCATCACTCTTAGTTATCTTACCTAAATGAGTAGTAAGACGCTCTACCTGACCTCTAGCTGTATCATATGCTAACTCCTTTCCTAATAAGAATACTGAAGCTGTATCCTCATTAGACTTCTTACCTCCCTTAATAACAAACCTCTCATACCCTACTTCAACTTCAACCCTGGCTCCTCCAATACTATACCCAATGCTTCCTTCTGCAGCAGTGGCGCTATACTAGAGCGCTCTTGTTGCACCACTATTCCTACCACATGTGTTACTAGTGCAACTGCCCCGACTCTCTGGTACGTTGATGGTGGTGATGCCACAGTGGGATTAGAATCCGAGTCTGATGCCCACCTCCACACCTGTGTGCAAACCCTGACCTTCTCTTTTGTTTTCCTCATTGAACTTACATCATCGTCCATACAATGGGCAGGTGTGTGTTCCAGAGGTTAAGTACGAATAAGAGACGAGACCTTGGAGTGAGTGCAGGGAACTGTGGATGCGGCAAGCATGTAGGTAGTAGCACGAGGTAGAGGACCCCCAGAGTTGGGTGCGCTCAGTTGGTGGTGCAGATAGTCCCAATTGGGAAGACCTAGGTATTGAGTCCCGGATACAGGTGAGTCTTCACATGGAGTATCCTCCATGGTGTACCTGCTGGGGCTAGTGCTGCTACTGGTACTGGTGATGCAGCTGATGATACAGCGACTAAGGTTATATGTAATGTTAATAGGGTTTGTACAGAAGCTTGGACTACCAATCATGACAGGAGTGATATTAGGTTCCAGCATCATGGCTATATTCGGTAAACTAGCATGGCCTGCAATTGTAATGTTAGTTGTATTCACAGCTATATTCTTTGGTGCCGGTAAGCTAATGGCTAAGTTTGCTGCTGGTCTGAATAGTGACGGTGTGAATGCACAGAGCTTCAAGTGTGTAGATGGTGGCGGTGCCACATTGGGTGGTGCTGGGAATGTGGGTCGGTAGAGAGACCTGAGTAGTTGGTGTGCGGAGAACTTTGACTGTGCCCAGAAGGCTGGGAGCCGAAGTAGTTAGAGACCTGGGTAGTGACACAGGTGTAGGTGATGGCAAGAGCTTCAACTGTGTAGATGGAGGTTGGGTAGTTAGGTGTGCTGGGCTGGGTGGTACGAGTTAGGAATGGCCTGGGTGCAGTTGGTGGGTGTACCAAGTTGTGGGGACGAAGTCAAGTGATGTGCTGTGAGTTGGTTAGGTAAGGGACCTGGATGATAGTGTGAATGCACAGAACTTGAATGCAAAGGTGGTGGAAATGCCACATTGGGTAGTTAGGGACTTGGGTGGGGCAGTGTGTCGGTAGTTAGGTGTGCATGCAGAGAACTTTGACTGTGCCAAGTATACTAAGAATGCGAGTGGTAGTTAGAGAGACCTGGGTGTACCCTTAACTGTACTTCAGGAACAACGTTAGGTGATTATAGATGGTAGCAATACCACAGTGGGATAAGCATAGGGACACCCAACTGTTTGTAGTATCAACATGAGCCGGGATAAGTAGGGTGAAGTGTATGCTGTGGTAGTTGGTTAGTTAACGTTGATATGGAAATGAGTTGTGAGGTGCTGGTGCAGAGGGCACCAAGTTGAGTGGGTAGGTGGGAGCGTAGGGGTAGTGAGTAGAGGGGTGCTAATGGTGGAAATGCCTCATTAGGCAAGAGTACTGATCCCAGAGTGTAGATGTGTGGCTGGGAGACAACATTGGGTGGTTAGGTAAGTAGGAGAGTAGGCCAGTAAGTTGACCGTACCTCAGCATCAACTCTACTTAAGTAATCAGTCCAACCCCTATTCTTTGTAATCTCCATAGCACTAGTCAATGCAGCCTTCATCACTGTAGCTACTCCACGTTTCTCAGCAATCTCTGTAAGTTCTTCTAGTGCTTTGATCTTGGATAGTTCATCTAGCTTCTTTTGCGTCTCTGTCAGCTCCTTTATTGCAACTAGTGCCTCTAGTTTGTTCTTAAGATCTGCCCGGCCTGGAAGTGTTGTCACTCCGGGTGCTTCCAATTCCTTTACCAGCTTCTCGAGCTGTGTCATCCCAGCTTTCTTAAGTTCCTCTATTGTCAGCTTCTCAAGGCTCGTGAACAACGTGATGCCACCCCTTTCCCTTCCCTTCACCAGCTTCCCCGCCGCTTCCACCTCCTGTATCTTCTCTTGCTCCAGTGCTCCTAGATTCTTCACCAGCTCCCGTATCTTCTTAGCTCCCAGCCTCTCTAAATCCCCCAATTCTCCAAGCTTTCTGATTTTCCCCAGTGCTTCCAGTTCTGTGATCTTTACTAGCTTCCTATCTAGGTCCACTAACCCCAACTCATCCTTCAACTGCTTCAGTGTTTCCTTAACCTCAGCTAATGCCTTAGACCTCTCCCCAGGCATTAGGTCATCCAACTGACCTAGCGTCCCCAGTGCCCAGATCTCTTCGAGTTTACCTGCCACTGCTGCTATAGCTTGTGGATTCAGATTCTTACGTACACCTTGCTCATCCAACTGTGTTAGCTCCTTAAACTTCTCTCTCCACCTCCCCTCCATCAGATCTAGCTGTCCTCCCAATGCTCTAATCTTCTCAGTCAGTTGCAATCCCTCCTGAGCATCTAATCCTTGTAATTTCTGTTTTTCAGCTAGTGCCTTAACTTCCTTAACCTCAGCTAATTCCCTCAATCTCTCTTCCAATCCCAATTCCTTCAGCTCCCTTATTGCAGCTAGTTCTTCCAGCCTGCTCTTGAGGACCTGCAGCTCATCCTTAAACCCTAATTTCTCTCCCAGCTTTATCTTCACCCCCTCTATCTGATTCTTTATCGCCTCCTTCTTGAACATCGGTATCTTTTCCAGTTCTGCCAGATTCTTCTCTATCTTATCTTTCACCTCCTCCACCTTATTCACCAGCGCTCCCAAGTCTTGTATCTCCCTCTCCATCTCCCCTATCTTATCCTGCACCTTTATCTTCTCCACTTCCTCCTTCGCCGTCTTCACCACCTCCGCTATCTTCTCTTTCTCAATCTTCTTCTCCAAGCTCCAAGCTTCTTGTAGCTTCTCCCACTCACCTATCTTCCCCCACTCCTTCTCTCCCAAAGTGGTCACCACTCCCTTCTTTGCCGTCTTTACCTCCTCTATCTTACTAGCTTCTAGCTGCCCTAAGTCTTCTGGCCCCTCAAGTGCATCTAACTTCCCCTTGAGTCTCTCTGCTCCTTCCTTCAATCCCTTTATCATCTCTAGTTCTTCTAGTTTGCTCTTGAGATCCTTCACCAGCGCTACCTGGCCCTGCCATCCCGCCTTCTCTTCCATCTTCTTGGTCACATCCTTCACCAGCTCTCCCAGGTCCTTTATTGCTTCTAGCTGTTTAGATCCCTTCAACTCTTCAAGCTTTCCTCTCAGCTTCTCCCTTCCACTCAAGATAGGTACCGATTGCTGATGTACTTCCTTCACCTCCCTTATCTTCTCTTTCTCCATCTCCCCTATGCTGTCCTTCACCTTCTGGATCTCCTCAGTCTGCAGCTTCTCAAGTTCTTCTAACCACTTAAGTTCTCCAAGTTCAGCTAGTTTACTTACTTGCTTTTCTAATTCATGTTGTAACTTCACTAACTCATCAGCTCTACTTAGTTCTTGAATAACTAGTCCCTCATCAACTCCTACCATCTCTCCCATCAGGAATGTATCACCATCAGCACTAGGTACTGCACTACCAAGTACTGCACTACTAAATACAGCCCTTACAGGACTAGCTGTTCCTGCTCCTATACTATCTACTACTTCCTTCCTAAACCTCTTCACATCCCCCATAGACATCCTACCCAATGCACTGGATAGTAACTGACCCCTCACTGTATCTAATGTTAGATCTCTACCTAGAAGAAATGCTGTGTCATCTCTTCCACTTTTGCAGCAGTTCCTATATCTGGGTGATGGTGTGAATGCAGAGAGCTTTGACTGTGAACGGGGGAGCGTGCTTTTGTAATATCTGCATTTATCTGCATTGCCATGTGTGCTCTAATACAGAAGTAGCGAAATCATAAAGGGAACGTAGAATATCCCTATTACGGTGCTGATCAGCAGCATAATCGCGGCAACGTCTGGCTTATAATTTGTCGTGTATGCCAATATTACCCCGGTACTCGATATTGGTATTATCGCCAAAAGGATGAATGCCTGATACGTCTGACTGTCGTAGAGACATGGTCCCTTGCGATCCAGAAAAATCAGCAGTAGTGCGAGCAATGGCCAGGCTACGTATTTGATCAGTACCGTAAACACCATCAGCTTCCAGTTTATGGAAAAATCCTTTATGTTAGCTACAGATATACCCAGTAACATGGTGCCAAGAACCATATATGTGCTTGCAAGATCTGTGGATACGCGCAGCAGGAACTCTGGCATGTGCACTTTGAAATGGTTGCAGAGCAAGGCCGCGACTGCTGCGTGGAATGTAGGCAGAGTGATCAGCTTTTTGAAGCATTGTTGCGGTGTGTATAGCCCCCGAGTTGCTATGTAGAAACCAAAGCTATTCTCAAAGAACAGCATCCCCACATAGCACAAGAGGTATATGGAAACCGTGCCCTCGTCGAACAATGCTATCGCTACTGGCAGGCCGAAAAACCCCATGCCGGAGCTTCCCGAGCTGAAGGCCAGCATGTTTCTTATGTGATCTCTGAATACCAGTGACGACACGTTGTATACTATGAGCGACATCGCGCAGCAAACCACGAACGTAATTATCGGCAGAAATACAAATTCCGGTGTTATGTTAATCTTGAGTATGCCAAAGAACACTACAGTAGGCCCAACGGAGTAGAATAGGAGTTTTCCTATTGTGGCACAATCTAGCTTAACGACCCGACCGGCAATGAAACCGAGCAAGATCGTTGTGTATACGGGTAACACTTTGAGCGTCAGGGCAAAGAACATACTAACACTTCCAAACTACAGGTCTGGTACGAACCACGCGCGCAAGTACTTTAACATAAGTCAGAACCCCCTCACAACAGATTAGTGTCGCAGTGGGGCGCATGAAAGGGCCTATAGTTCCCTGTTCCTCAAAAAATTTTCTGAATAAGATTTCGGTTGTTTCCTAGTGGCCTGCTCTGGTAGTACGACGTATGAAATGCCGCGGGTTTCTGCGTAGGATATGGCAGCCTCCCGACTCGAAAAGCGCAGCTTTATTTGTTGTGCCGTATCCCTAGAGCCTACCCACCCCATAAGAGAATCCCTATACAGTGAGCATGAAGGTTCAAACTCCATGAGCCAAACGTCACTCCCGTAAGTACCAGATTGCATGACGTTCCTAGCAGGCCGATGTATTCTTGCTGTGAGCGAGCTCGGACTACCAGACACTTGAAAGCACCGACGAAAAGGCTAAGATTTGCAGCAGTGTAACAGGTATTAAGCAAATGTCTATTAATAGTGGGAGTAGTGGGAGTAAGTTTGAAGAGGCGGTGCGGGAGTTGGAACGCATTGCAGAAGAGCTTGAGCGCGGTGATGTGTCCCTTGACAGAACCGTTGAGTTGTACAATCGGGGTATAGAGTTGCACAAGTACTGTGACAAAGTTATCAAGGGAATAACGCTTAACGTTGAGTCCTTAGGCGATGAAGAGCTTGAGTAACGTACGTAGGTATGTGCGTGCGGGGAGCGCCGGTTATTTACGCCTAAGCCGTGAAGGGCTTTTGCTGATGTATACCTAAAGGCCAGGCCATATGCTGCTGGATGCTCAAGTGTTGCAGTAATTTTGATCGCGGGTAGGGACAAACTGCGCAAGCAGCATCGCGTGAAGTTGCACACAAATGCTCGGCATATGCGCGCTGCTTAGATGAGTGTAGCACCGCTCGTGCGGAGGGTGCGGGTTGTTTACGCTTGAGACGTGAAGGGTTTTTCACAGATGTATACCGGGGCTACGCTGCACATTTCTGAGCGGTGTGTGCGCATATGTGTGGGGACCCCACCGTGCGCCTAGCTACTGCGGACTTGCGCAAGTCGTCCACCGCGCGCCCACGCCACGTGAGTCTACGGATGCACCGTACGCAAGGATCACCTCTTCCAACTTGGGTTAAGCGGGGTACTGCACAAAAGCTGCGAACGCTACCAGCCACACACGGAGTATGGCCCGTCCAGAAACCAAGGACTCACCGCAAATAGGTACACATATGACAGAAGTAGGATGCTACAGCATATCGAAGCAAGGGCAGCGGGCTGTCGGAAACCCAGCCACATAACCCGCCGAAGCCGAAAACAGCCGACGCCGGCCAAGAAGCGCGCACAAAAGAGAAAACGTACAGCAATACTGGCGCACAGGCCTTTTACTGTCCCGCACCTATGGCGCTGTCTATCGCGCCTATGATCTGCTGCAGATTTGCGCCAACAACTCTTGATAACTCTTTCCCGTCGGAGAAAATTACCAAGGTAGGTACCGCACTCACCCCATATGAAACGGGAGTATCTTGATTGTTTTGGATGTTAAGCTTGTAGATCTTCAGCTTACCCTCGTACTTTTGTGCCAGCTTTTCCAGTTGAGGGGAAAGGGCCACGCAAGGCCCGCACCAAGGAGCCCAGAAGTCCACGAGCACCAGGCCGCTCCCGACGCAGACCTTCTCGGGAAAATCAGAATCACCCACCTCAGCAATGTTAGACATGACCCCCTCCAATAGGAAACCTACCCACGTCCCCTTCTGGATGTAGAGGATGTGCGGTACAGCTTCTCGTTAAACACGCAGGCAGTACTGGAACCATACCGTAGCGTAAAAGCCGGAGAGACGCGCTCCACCACCACATAGTCACCCACGATTCTAAAGTTCACAAGAGACTCATACCCCTCAGCGTCAACATTGAAGATGGAGGGAAGGTCACCGCTAACGTTGGAAAACTGCATATAGGTGAACTTGCGATCATCAAACACCCTAATAGGGACGATATTTGCAGAACCAGCAGTGTGTGACACAGAATAGTCGAAGTTTAGCCCCTTCTTGGCAACCTCAGGGTCGCTCAAGTCTGGTACATCATTTTGGTATGTGGGAAAGGACACCCCGCCACCCAAATCGGATGACGATGCCGCATCAACACTACTCGCAGCGGGATACACGAACCTGACCTCATACGCTAATCTAGGGTCATCAAGGCCACTAGCCTCCTCAGCGTGCAGCTCAAAGTAATACACGCGCCTGTTCGTGATTATAGTGACGTTGGTATCTGCATTATCCCCAACGGGCTTTATGAACAGCCTATTCCCCTTCGGCACCAACTGCCACCCGGTTGAATCCCCCATGGAGACCGTATCAATAACCTCACCAGCCTCAAACAATATGCTAGACTGGTACCCATAGAACCCCGTGTACCTGTGTATGGACTGAGGGTTAAAGTTCATAACCTTTATGTGGTCATCAGCGGCTATAGAGCGCGGCTCCTGCTTACCAAAAGCAGCCGAGCTGCACAACAGCGCTACAGCACAAACCATGAAAGCCTTTTTCATAAGCTACGGTATAAACGAACACCTGCCCTAAGTCTAGCACTAATGCGTCAATCTGCAACCAATCAATAGGAAAAATTGCGTTTTATTGCCACGCGCGTTATTAAAAACAGGTCAGTTCCGTGTAAAGCCACTACTGAATTACCAGCGTGTGATTGCTTCCAGCACCGGTAGTGCGTGCCCACATCCAACAACAACCCCACCTCAACCAGCCGCGCAACTCCGATCTGGACGCGGCGAGTGCGACTCGTTGCTACTTGTACACATCCGTATACAACTCCCCAGCTTCAGGCTCCGGACTACTTTGTGCAAACTCTACAGCCCCGTTAACTATTTCGCGGACCTGCTTCTCAAAACCATCAAGAGTGCTTTCAGGTGCAATTTTGTGCTTCAGTACATACTCCTTCAACCGGCACAATGGGTCTCTACTATCCCGCACCTCATCAACTTCTTGCCTTGTCCTATACTTTGCTGGGTCTGACATTGAATGCCCTCTAAAGCGATAAGTTTTCATCTCCAGCAAGACGGGGCCGTTGCCATTCCTGCAAAGCTCTGCTGCATTACTTGCCGCCTCGATTACAGCAAAAATGTCCATGCCGTCTACCTGGCTACCCGGCACGCCACAGCCCTCTCCGCGTCTGTACAGCTCAACAACGGATGAAGACCTTGGAACCGAGGTGCCCATGGCATACTCGTTATTCTCCACCACATACACCACCGGGAGCTTCCACAACGATGCCATGTTGAAGGACTCATAAACCTGCCCCTGATTCATCGCACCGTCTCCCAGGCATGTAAAAACTACCCCCTTGCCTTTTTTATACTGTTCAGCGAATGCAATACCTGTTCCTATAGGTACTTGCGCGCCTACAATTCCATGCCCGCCGAAAAAATTCTTTGCTACATTAAACATGTGCATAGAACCACCCTTACCCTTGGAGCACCCGGTTCCCTTGCCCATCAGCTCTGCTAGTATAGTATTTGCGCTTTCTCCAGATGTGAGCATGAAACCATGCTCCCTGTAGCTGGTAACTATAGAATCTTCGCTGCTAAGCACATTTTGCAAGCCTACCGCTATTGCCTCTTGCCCTATGTACAGATGACAAAACCCCCGTATGAGGCCCATACCGTACAGCTGGCCCACTTTTTCTTCGAATCTGCGCATTAATAGCATGTCGTGATAGGACTTGACCACCTGCTCGTCAGAGATGGCTGAATGACGCTTGCTCTTATTCACAAATCTACCTAACACACTCCAATAGGGTTCGTTACTACCTCGTAAAGCAACGGTGTTCAAGGTATTTATGATGCTGCCGGCACCACTGTGCAGTGCCCAGTGTTGATCAGTCTTCCCTAATAAATTGCTGTACATCCCTTATCCGGCTCTCCACCATAACGGAGGGTGGGTGCCCTATACCCGGATATTCTATGTGGCTAATATCGCGTTTCGACGCCAGCATTTTTCGCAAAGTCTCCGAGGTTAAATAAGCTGAATGCTCGCCCTTCAGCACTAAAATCCCGCCGCACTGCATCTTATCCCACACGTCCCAGATATCCCAATCGCCACTGCTGCTCTGCTGGATTTCAGCAGAAAGCTGGGCGCCAATGCCTGGGTCTAGGGTTAACACGTAACCGCCGTCCTTTTCCACAATTCTATGCCGCACAAGGTGGTCCCAATGCTCTTCCTCTACTATGCCGGAGTGGCGCAATGCATCCTTGAGATACTGCTTTGCCTGCTCCTTGCCGTCAAATGTGGGTAGCTGTGTCATAAGCTTAACAAGCGCCTGCAATGGCTGTGCCGGGGTGTACGGGCCTATATCGTTTAGTATAAGCTTCTCGATTGACAGTACATCATGGAAGTGCGCCGTCAAAAACATGGCAATAATCCCTCCCATCGAGACGCCCAAGTAATTGCACTTTTTGATTTTCAAGTGCTTTGCAAGATGTAATATGTCCGTGCAGTATGTATTGTAGTTGTAGAGGGAGTGGTCCCTAAGCCATGAGCTCTTGCCGCGCCCCACAACATCTACTGACACCACTGGGAAATCGGACACGGCACGTCCCAAATAGTCAAAACAGGCTGAATTTCCAGCCATGCCATGTACACATATGAGCGGTGTTTTTTCCCCTAAGGCTTCGGGGTTGTGCACCCTATAATACATGTAATGGTCTTCCTTAGACGGAATGAGGACCCTGTCCTCCAGCACAGCAACCATTGGCGCCTCATTTGTAAGCAGTCGCCCCAGTCTATCAACTTATGTGTGCACTATCAAGCGCTAAGTTATCGCGTGACGGCCGATATTGCCGCGCCATGAGGGGGAGTCTGGACAGCGGGCTTACAACGTACACTGGTGGACTTATAACCAAATGAGGAAAGTTTAAGTAATTTGTTGACACTCGCTGTGTTCTTGATTAAGAATGGTAGCTCTATGGAGCGCTGGCCCTTGAGGTCTGTGGCTCGATGGTTGACAAGTTAGTAGAAAGATCAATGGTAGGGATTGTTCTCTTTCTGAGGACGATCTCGATTCGATTAGCTGATAAAGTATAGATAGTGTGGTTTTGATACTGCACGTATCGCTACGAATGAATAAACAAGAAAGAGCACTTGATGGATGCCTTGGCGCTAAGAGGTGATGAAGGACGTGGTAGGCTGCGATAAGCTGCGGGGAATTGTCAACAAGTTTTGATCCGCAGATGTCCGAATGGGGAAACCCGGCCAATTCGTTGGCCATTGCATGCTGAATACATAGGTATGCAAGACGAACCCGGTGAACTGAAATATCTAAGTAGCCGGAGGAAAGGAAATCAAAATGAGACTCCGTTAGTAGTGACGAGCGAACGCGGAACAGGTCTGTGGTCTGTAATTAGAAACTGGAATGCCTTGGAAAAGGCAACCGTAGGGGGTGATAGTCCCGTACAGGTAAGAAGGTTGCAGATCCTTGAGTAGGGCGGGGCACGTGGAACCCTGTCTGAATTTAGGGGGACCATCCTCTAAACCTAAGTACTCCTTAGCGACCGATAGTGAACAAGTACCGTGAGGGAAAGGTGAAAAGAACCCCGGTGAGGGGAGTGAAATAGAACCTGAAATCGGGTGCTTACAATCAGTTGGAGCTTGTGTAGGTTTTGCAGCTTGCTGTAATTCCTGCATGGGTGACAGCGTACCTTTTGCATAATGGGTCAGCGAGTTAATCTGTTGAGCAAGCTTAAGCCGTTAGGTGTAGGCGTAGCGAAAGCGAGTCTGAATAGGGCGTTTTAGTTCAATGGATTAGACCCGAAACCAAGTGATCTAGCCATGGCCAGGTTGAAGGTGTAGTAAAGTACATTGGAGGACCGAACCTGTTACTGTTGCAATAGTATTGGATGAGCTGTGGCTAGGGGTGAAAGGCCAATCAAACTTGGAAATAGCTGGTTCTCCGCGAAATCTATTTAGGTAGAGCGTTGTACTATAAGTTGCCGGGGGTAGAGCACTGAATGGACTAGGGAGACTCATCCTCTTACCAAATCCAATCAAACTCCGAATACCGGTCAACTGTTCTACAGCAGACACACTGCGGGTGCTAAGTCCGTGGTGGAAAGGGAAAGAGCCCAGATCGCCGTCTAAGGTCCCAAAGTTATGGCTAAGTGTGGAAGGAGGTGAGAAGACCAATACAGCTAGTAGGTTGGCTTAGAAGCAGCCATCCTTTAAAGAAAGCGTAACAGCTCACTTGTCTAGATTTAAGTCTTCTTGCGCCGAAGATGTAACGGGGCTAAAGCCATACGCCGAAGACGCGAGTGCCCGGCTTGCCGGGTGCGGTAGCGGAGCGTTTCGTAAGCCTGTGAAGGTGGCCCGTGAGGGTTGCTGGAGGTATCGAAAGTGAGAATGCTGACATGAGTAGCGTAAAGGAGTGTGAAAACCACTCCCGCCGAAAACCTAAGGTTTCCTGTGTTAAGTCAATCTGCGCAGGGTTAGTCGGACCCTAAGGCGAGGCCGTAAAGGAGTAGTCGATGGGAATCAGGTTAATATTCCTGAACCTTTTAAGCGTGACGGATCTTGTGCAGTGCGTGCCTTATTGGATTGGTGCGTGCTTTAAAGAGGTCCCAGGAAATAGCGCTTAAGTTAATAAGTCCGTACCGCAAACCGACACTGGTAGGTGGGTAGAGTATACTAAGGCGATTGAGAGAACGATGCTGAAGGAACTCGGCAAATTGCACCTGTAACTTAGGGAGAAGGGTGACCTGTGGGTGGGCAACCACCTGTGGGTGGCACAGAGCAGGGGGTAGCGACTGTTTACTAAAAACACAGGGCTCTGCAAACACGTAAGTGGAAGTATAGGGCCTGACGCCTGCCCGGTGCTGGAAGGTTAATATGAGGGGTGAGAGCTCCGAGTTGAAGCCCCAGTAAACGGCGGCCGTAAAACTGACGGTCCTAAGGTAGCGAAATTCCTTGTCGGGTAAGTTCCGACCCGCACGAATGGCGTAACGATTTCCCCGCTGTCTCCAGCATCGACTCAGCGAAATTGAATTCCCCGTGCTGATGCGGGGTACCCGCGGTTAGACGAAGAGACCCCGTGCACCTTTACTATAGCTTTACATTGGTGTTAGGGATGCAATGTGCAGGATAGGTGGGAGACTTTGAAGCCCGGGCGCCAGCCTGGGTGGAGTCATCCTTGAGATACCACCCTTTGTGTTCTTGGCATCTAACTACGCTCCATTTTTCTGGAGCTAGGACATTGTATGGTGGGTAGTTTGACTGGGGCGGTCGCCTCCTAAAGAGTAACGGAGGCGTGCGATGGTAGGCTAGGGCTGGTCGGAAATCAGCTTTTATAGTACAATGGCAAAAGCCTGCCTGACTGCGAGGCCGACGGGCCGAGCAGAGACGAAAGTCGGTCATAGTGATCCGGTGATTCCGTATGGAAGGGTCATCGCTCAACGGATAAAAGGTACGCCGGGGATAACAGGCTTATGGTGCCCAAGAGTTCATATCGACGGCACCGTTTGGCACCTCGATGTCGACTCATCACATCCTGGGGCTGGAGCAGGTCCCAAGGGTTCGGCTGTTCGCCGATTAAAGTGATACGTGAGTTGGGTTTAGAACGTCGTGAGACAGTTCGGTTTCTATCTTCCGTGGGCGTTGGAAATTTGAGAGGATCTGACTCTAGTACGAGAGGACCGAGTTGGACATACCTCTGGTGTACCAGTTGTTGTGCCAACAGCATAGCTGGGTAGCTACGTATGGACGGGATAATTGCTGAAAGCATCTAAGCGAGAAACCCCCCTCAAGATTAGATTTCCCCATTAGGGCCGTGAGAGACTATCACGTTGATAGGCCGGGTGTGTAAGTGCGGTAACGTATTTAGCTGACCGGTACTAATAGCCCGATTGGTTTATTCGTTTGTTGGTACGTGTAGTTCAAGACCACACTGCTTGCTTTATCTAGATCTTTCTGCTAGCTTGGTTATATGGCCGTTTGGCTGGTGGTTATGGCGGGAGTGAAACACCCGGTAACATCCCGAACCCGGAAGTTAAGCCTCCCAGCGCCTGTGGTACTTTGTCTTAAGACACGGGAGAGAGGGTCGCTGCCAGCCTTTGGTCGCCTTTCGTAGCGCGCTTGCGCTGTTACTCCGCTTGTTTTTGTTGTTTGGTCCGGCTTTTGGTTGCGGTTGCACCCAATCTAAGTTTGTTGGCCGCCAAAAGGCCTTTTCAATTCACCTGTTGGGTGATTGTTTCGCAAAAGCCAAACATCCAATTGTGCCCTTGGCCCTGTGTTGCTGGGCGAACGTTACTGAGTTTTGATTCTATAGTGATTATCACAGATGCATTGTAACTGTAAGGGGCGGTTTTTGTTTGATAACCGAAGATAATAGCGTGATTTAGTTGATTCCCAAATATTGCAAACAAAGAGGACGCGTTAGGGGTGCAGCGCACTAATAATATGGTCGATGATCAAGGGGTCTAGTCCTTATGGGATTGGTAATACGGGTGATAATTTGGAGTTTCACGAGTAATTGCCACGCCATGCACGTGGCTTTCATGCAACCCGGCGGCGGTGATTACGGTGAACTTGCAGTTTGTTTTCATGGACTCTATATCCTTGTTTCCGGTGTACCCCATGGATGATCTGAGCCCTCCTACCAGTTGGTATATAACCTCAGACGCTGCTCCCTTAAAAGGTACCCGGCCCTCAACGCCTTCTGGTATGAATTTTCCCCCGCCTTCCTGGAAGTACCTACCGCTGCTGCCGCTTTTCATTGCTACAACAGACCCCATGCCTCTGTAGCACTTATATGCCCGGCCGTTGTATATCATAGTGTCTCCCGGACTTTCATCTGTGCCGGCAAAGATGGAGCCTATCATCACCACATCTGCTCCTGCCGCAATAGACTTTGCGATATCCCCGGAATATTTTATGCCTCCGTCCGCTATCACTCTGACTCCCGTGCCCTTGCACGCTTCCGCGACGTTTTTTATGGCAGAGAATTGCGGCACTCCCACCCCGGTGACGATCCTCGTTGTGCATATGGATCCAGGGCCTATGCCAACCTTGACTGCATCAACTCCAGCCTCAACCAGGGCGAGGGCTCCCGCGGCTGTTGCCACATTTCCGCCTATTACCTGTGCATCAGGGTACAACGCTTTGATTTCTCTTATTGTTTGAATTACCCTGGCAGAATGGCCATGCGCGGTGTCTACCACTATTACGTCAGCTTCTGCCTGTATCAAGGCTTCAGCGCGCTCCATGCCCTCTTTGTTTCCTGTGCCGACAGCCGCTGCCACCCTTAACCTGGCTTTTTTATCTTTGCAGGAATTTGGGAACCGATTAAACCGCTCAATATCTTTTACGGTTATTAGACCAATGCAGCAACCGTGCTCGTCAGTTACTATGAGCCTCTCTATTTTGTGTTTGTGTAGAAGCCTAGTTGCTTCAGACTGACTGATGCCTTCGCACACGGTGACCAGATTGGTACTTGTCATTATGTCGCTAACTTTGCAATTCTTGTTCTCAACAAAGCGAACATCTCTGTTTGTCAGTATCCCCACAAGCTTATTCTGCTGGGGGGTGACTACAGGTATTCCGGAGTAGCTATGCTTCCTCATGACGGATAAAGCAGTGCTCAATGTAGCGTCAGGAGAAACAGTTACAGGGTTACTGACTATCCAGCTTTCGTGTTTTTTGACTTTCTGTACCTCCGCAACCTGGCGCTCTATGGATAAATTTTTATGGATGCACCCCATGCCTCCATGCTGTGCCACAGATATAGCAAGCCTGGACTCCGTCACCGTATCCATCGCGGCTGACATTATAGGAATACGGAGCTGCACGCTGTCTGTAACATAGGTCGTGACGTCCGTATCAGCCGGAAGCACATTGGAATCTGCTGGGATTATCAGAACATCATCAAACGAATAGGAAACTTCCACAACCGCCCTAGCCAACCTTCGCTGCCGATTATAAAATTTTTAGCGCGCACACGCAACAGTGTCGCTCGCATACTAAGCAAGAAACTGTTCTGCTATGGTTCTCTCCTCTAGCCCATGTTCTGGATCAAACATAAGTGTAATCTTTGTGTTGTTGTCTTGCTTTATCTTGACGTCGCTTATATTGCGGAACTCTGTGTAGTCAGCAACTGCGCTGACGCAGCGGGTTTCAGGAGATAGCACATCAATTTCCACCAGGGAGTCATTCGGCAACAGTGCACCGCGCCACCTCCGAGGCCTGAAAGAATTAATTGCAGTGAGGCATACTATGTTAGAAGTGAAGGGCAATATGGGCCCACCTGCAGAGAAATTATAAGCTGTGCTACCTGCCGGGCTAGACACTATCACGCCGTCAGACACCAGCTCCTCCATAGCTACTTTCCCGTTGATTTTAATTCTGAGCTTTGCAGCCTGATGCGTGCCGCGAAACAGCGAAACTTCATTTACTGCTATTGCGCTGTGTGTGTGGCCATAAACGTCCTTTGCCTCCATACGCAACAGAGGCAGCTCAGTTGCAACTGCATTTTCGAGCTTGTGTGGAAGGCTGCCATCCACGCAGTGGTTCAGCAAGAACCCAACGCTACCATGCCTCACTCCATATACAGGCACGTTCCTACCGGGACCCACTACATAATTATGCAAGCTGTGCAGCATGAACCCGTCACCCCCAACGACTACGAGCAAGTCTACCGCGGAATCTTGAGCGTCAGCCAGGTTTACCACGCCGTAAAAGCTACGCAAACAACCAACCCGCTCCCTCTCCGCAGGGCCGGCCGCCACGTAACCTACAGTTTGATACTTACATCTGGCAGGCAAAACAGCGCTCTGCACGCTCACAAATCGCCGAACTTGCTCAGGAACCTAGCAGCCCTACTGTTCTTTTTGCTGCTCATCCTAAGCCCTGGGTTCCAGGCGGGGTGATTAAACCTGTCACTCTCAAGGTGTACCTTTACCATTTCGTCAGGTTTCCCATATGTAGAAAGCATTTCACGCTGCTCACCATTTGTGAAAATAACCGTGATGGGGTGAACCTCAGGATGTATACCCTTCTTCATGACCACGGACCTCCTAACAAAATTGAAACAAAGACGAACATAACCGCGGATGGTAACAGGGAAAAGGGTGCATGTCAATTGTGCGAGTTGTAGGCGCAGCTGCAGGCGTTCAACGCGTTACTATGTTTATAAAACAATGCTTGGCACGGCCTGGCGTTGCGCCCGTTGGGGTGCTTGTTACAGTAGCCGTGACCGTGCATATGTTCTGCTGAAACCAGTGCAATTAGCTATGCTAAATTGGACAAGGCAACGCCACCACCGCGTCACAGTCTGCAAAAATAGCTTTGACTACCACAGTCACGTGAGCAATAATTGGCCGTGTACCATGGGGAGTCCCGAGCTGTGTCTGTTGTATTTATGTTTCCTGGCCAAGGCTCGCAGTTTGTTGGGATGGGCAGAGAGGTCTACGATAGCTCGCCTGCAGCGCGTCGCGTGTTTCATGAGGTAGATGAAACACTGGGTAGGTACCTCTCCCGGATAATTTTTCAGGGGCCTGAGGAGGCTCTCACTTCAACCTGTAATGCGCAGCTTGCATTGATGACTGTATCAGTCGCGTTGGTTCGTGCGCTTGAAGAAAATTTAGGCGGTCCTATCACAGATGCTGTGAAGTACGTTTTGGGGCACTCAGTGGGTGAGTACACGGCGTTGCACGTCTCTAAAGTGATTGGGTTGCCCGGCATTGCCAGGTTGTTAGACGTTAGGGGAAAGGCGATGCATAGAGCCTCTGCACTGTGTTGTGGGGGCATGGCAGCCCTAATAGGGGGCAGTCTGAGTGAGGTTGAAGCCGTGGCAGCGCGCGCATCAGAATACGGCATATGTGAGGTTGCGAACGATAACTGCACCGGTCAAGTGGTGGTCAGCGGTACTGAGAACGCCTTGCAGCAGCTGCCGAAGCTCATTGAAGGTACCGGCATCAAGAAGGTAATAAAGCTGCGTGTTAGCGGGCCGTTCCACTCTTCTTTGATGCGGCTGGCTTGTAATGAGATTGGTGATTTTGTCGACCAGCTAGAAATGAATCCGCCGGAAGTAGAGATGGTTTTTAACGTATCTGCCTCTACACATTCTGACTGCAATGCAATAAGAGACCTAATGGTGCGGCAGGTTGTTAGCAGAGTTAGGTGGAGGGAGAGCATAGAGTACCTGGTTAGGTGCGGATGCTCAGAATTTGTAGAGGTGGGGCCTGGTCAAGTGCTTGTAGGGCTGCTAAAGCGAATAGATAATTCAGTGCGCGGGTTTGGTGTTGACTCGATGGAGTCCGTGCGCGCGAGTTGCTCTGGTATCCTAAAAGCGGAAAAACTGGCCGCTAGTAATTCCGGGTAGCATGTTTATAACTTTTGAAGGAGTGGATGGATGTGGGAAAACCACACAGGCTGCTCTCCTTGCGAAATATTTGTCGGATTTGTATGGCGAACACAGGGTGGTGCTCACTAGAGAACCCGGTGGCACTTCGTTCAATGAACTTGTCAGGGAGGTTTTGCTTGGGCTTACTGATTACAAGATGGACAGGATTACGGAGCTTATGCTTTTCATGGCAATGCGCAGAGAAAGCTTTGTTAAGGTGGTGTCCCCGGGCTTGCTTGCAGGTAAGGTGGTGATCAGTGACAGGTTTACGGATTCCACTGTGGCCTATCAGGGCTACGGATGCGGAGTGGACCTATCGTTGGTCAACATGCTAAATTCACTGGTAGCTGATGTTGTGCCGGATATCACGTTCGTCATGGACATCAGCACAGAGCTCGCTCTTACGAGGACCACTCTCAACGGATGCGAGAGCCGTAGTCCAGAGTTCTACGACAAGGTTAGGGAGGGGTTTAGGGCCATAGTTGCCTCTAACCCACATAGGTGCCACATGGTCAACTGTGCAGAGGATTCAGTAGAGGATGTATACTCTGTGCACGACAGGATTGTTGCGCTGTTTCACGAAGTGACCAAGGATAAGCTTGAGATAGCGAAGTAGCGGCTCTGTTGCGGGTTGCATCCTTCCGCGAGAGAATATTGCTGTACTCTGTTGGTTTTCTTGTTACCATTTACCTTGTTTTACATTGCGTAAGTGCGAGGGTTGCCGTGTGGTCGGTAGATAGGAGGTTTTTTGCTTGGTTTTCCGTGGCGGCGTTTTTCGCGCTCCAGTATGTACTACGCGTTATGCCAAACACCCTCTCCGGGGAAATTATGGAGCGTTTTAATGTGGGAGCGATTGCCTTGGGGCAGTTTTCCGCGCTCTACTACGCGGGGTACACAATAGCACACATTCCACTAGGGGTGTTAATTGACAAATATGGGCCCAAAAAGGTGGTGCCAGCCTGCATAGCCTTAACCTTTCTGGGTGCGGCACCCATGCTGTTTGGTTCATGGAAGTTTGTGCAGATTGGTAGGGTGTTGACTGGCATGAGTTCAGTTGCTTCCGCCATATCCATTTTCAAAGTTTCAAAGATGTACTTTGCCGGCACGAAAGTTGCCAGAATGATTTCTATCGCGGTGGTGATGGGGCTTCTGGGCGCAATGTATGGCGGCATGCCTATGCTGTCATTGGTGGAAGATTTTGGCTGGAGCAAGGTGTTTCTGGCATTCATAGCAGGGGGGTGTGTTTTAGCTGTATTTGCATATTTTCTGTTTGATGATGCGGGTGCCACTGAGAGTGGTAGTGTGTATAAGCAGATCAGAAGCGTAATATCAAACAAGCGACTGATTATGATAAACCTTCTTGGGGGCTGCATGATAGGCCCGCTAGTGGGCTTTGCTGACGGCTGGGCGACCGCATTTTTGTCAGAGGTGTGCGGCGTCAGCCACAAGGCCTCAACAACTTTACCCGCTGCGCTGTTTGCCGGGGGCTGTATAGGTTCGCTGGTGATCGGCTATATGCTTGAGAAATCTTATAATGGATGGAACATAATAATCTACTGTGGCCTGTTTACCATAGCTGCGTTTGCAGCCATGCTGACCGGGAATTGCAACAACGGAGTTAGTGCATTCATCCTGCTTTTAACTGTGGGCATCTGCTCCGCATACCAAATTGTAACGACGTTTAAGTCTATAGAGTACGTGGACAGCGGTTCTGTAGCCATGGCCACAGCGATTTCCAACATGGTCATCATGTTTTTCGGGTACTTCTTTCACACGGTGATCTCGCTGGTGATCAACGCGTACTGGGACGGTAAAGTCGTCTCCGGCCAAGCCGTGTACGGCAGCGAAACCTTGGTCAAAGCCATGCTCGTCATTCCTGCGGGTGTCCTGATTGGTACAGTTGGGACTGCGATAATGAAGCACTACAGCAAAGACGAGTCACCCGCGAGCTGAACGCGACGGTGCCGCCCTATGCGCTGGTGGAGGCCAGATACCATCTCCTCCCAGCGGCAGTGACGTCCCTCTCAAACTTCCAGGTGTCCTCTATCACGTTTACCTTAGAAGTACTTCCATCCACAACCTGCCCCTCAACGTCTCGCACGACATTTATCTGTTCCGTTACGAACTGCACGGTTATGGTGGCGAAATTTCCCTCTAGCTCTGCGTTAGTCACTTTCTGTGATGTAATGGAGACCACAACATCCTCGTGTACACGCCCAGCATCCCGACGCCGTTCCACCTCCTTGACAAACGAGTTGTACATGTGCCTATTCAGCAGCGACGACAAAAGCTCGGTGTTGCCTTGATTGAGCGCGCTCACTATCGCCTCAAAAGCTGCTGCCGATCCTTCGATAAAATGCTTGACAGAAAAATCCTTGTTGCGTGCCTTGATCGCTTCAAACACACTAGAAATTTGGTCCACAGGTGCGGAGTCCGCCACGACAGAGTCTACAGGAATGTCCTGGGGCTTCACCGAACCGTCGGAAGCTGCCTGCTCCCCACTAACCTGTCCGGGATAAATGGCACTTGGCTGAAAGTTCACGCTAGACGCCTTGCCCAGAGAACCGTACAAGCGGAAGAAAATAAAGGCCGCAACGAATGCGTATATAGCCAACTCAACCATACCCGTCCAAATTTTTCACAAAGGCTATGTACAAAAGTACCTAACCATATTATAGTTTGCCCAGTGTTAATCAACAATTAATTGCGGTATTTCCGTCTAGGAGTGTCCAGTATGCGCCCAAAGCTCAAGGTAAGGGGACAGTACATTAAGGATCTGTCCTTCGAGAATCCTAATTCGCCTAAGGTTTTTTTGATGATCAGTAAATCTCCACCGGAGATTAATATATCGGTCAATGTGGCTTCTGCTTCCTTGCAGGTGAAGCCTACTGAGGGTGAGCAAGTTGCCGACCTATATGAGGTAACTTTACAGGTGAATATAGAGTCTGTCGTAGAAAAAGTGGCTGCATTTCTGTGCGAGCTCAAGTACTGCGGGGTTTTTTCCCTCGAGGAAAAGGCCGAGGAGAAGGAGGTGAAGGAGGCTCTGCTAATTACCGCCCCGGGCATTTTGTTCCCCTTCGTTAGGGAGGTCATTGCCAAGATGACCGCCAGTGCCGGGTTTCCGCCACTGATGTTGGATGTTATAGATTTTGAAGCTATGTATGCTAGCCAGCTTGGCGGAAAGGACGGAAAGAATAGGCAGACGGGTGGAAGTGGAGGTTCAGCCTGAGTTTGTGGTAGTGTGTTGTGGTGGGGATTATGCGGTTTTTGCGATGTTATCTAGGCGTTTCCTTTGCGATCTGCCTGTGTTCCGTATTGGTGGGCTTTTCCGCTGCTGCCGATGCAAAGGTAGACGCCCCGTCTAATAGTGAGGTAGATGCAGTTAACACGGCAGATATTACGGCCGAGAAGCTGTTGGGTCTGATTCCTGGTGACAGGTTTTTGGGCAACACGAGCGCTCCTGTTGTTATGGTGGAATATGCATCTTTTTCGTGCTCTCACTGCGCGGATTTCGCCACCAAAGTGCTACCGAGGCTGAAGAGTGAGTACATAGACAAAGGCAAACTTCTGTACATACTTAGGGACTTCCCGTTGGATAAGCTCTCACTCTCTGCGGCCATGCTTGGTACGTGCTACAAGGATAACAAGACGTTTTTTGCCTACGCTAAGGCAGTGTTTAACTCATTTGATGCCTTGATTGCAACCCACAAAGATCTTGGGCTGCTGTCGAATATCGCCAAAATTAGTAACATCTCTGATGAAGAATTCAAGAAGTGTACAACTAACGAAGCCTTGATGGATCGCGTGGTGCAGCAAAAGTTTTTGGCCGTTAACAAACTTGATGTAAACGCGACGCCCGCGTTCTTCTTGAACGGGCAAAGGTACGAAGGCAGCCACGACTTTACCAGCGTTTCTGCAGAGATCGAAAAGTTGATTTTGTTAAACCCCAACTATTCTGCATTGGATGGAAAGGCGACCAAGCTGGAACGTGCCAAGAAGTAGGAGTTTGGTGATGCTCGTTAGCAGCTTCGCGTTTTATGGGTTATGCGCTGATGCGCGTGCGGTTGGCCTGCTGCTGCAGTGACGCGTCCATTAGAAACCGATGTGCCCCCGCAGGGAATGCCTGCGCGCACTGTCAACACTGGCATGCGCCCGCTGGCGGTTGCGTGTGCCCCGTGATTGTGTCGGACAGCCGCCTGGTGTGTGACACTTAACCTGCCCTAAGCGAGCATATCCGATATTGTGTCCCGACTTGGCAGAGCACCAACCTTGCCTATCGCTGCCACTGTCAGCCTCTTCCGGTTTTGTAGGAGAAGATCTGCCACATTCACTACGTCACTAAGGGTCACCGCGCGTATTCTACCGATCATCTCTTCCTTGGTTATGTACCTACCGTAGTGCGAATAGCAGTAACCAAGCGCTTCCGATTTTCCAACAGTACTTTCCCTAGACATCAAAACCTCGGACTCCAGCTTGCTTTGGGCCCTAAGCAACTCCTCCTCCTTCACGGTTTCAGGCAGTTTCTTCATCTCTGCGGCTATTGTTTTAAGCAGTTCTTGGAGATGACCTTCGTCAGTTGCGGCGTGTATGGAAAAAAGCCCACTGTCGGAGTAGCTGGAGTTGAAAGAAGAAATACTGTAGACTAGCCCGCGCCTTTCCCTAATCTCCTGGAACAACCTTGAAGACATGCTACTTCCCAGTATCACGTCAAGAACCTGCATTATGTAATATCCCTCGTCTACGTATGACACCCCGGGAAATCCGATTACTATGTTGACCTGATCAAGGTCCCGAGCTTCTACGTACTGCCCTCCCGTGTATACCGGGGGAACCACAGGTTGCGGGTTCTGATCTTTGATCTGAGCAAACCCTTGGGACATAAGCACAACGTCCTCGTGCCCTATGTTCCCAGCTACTGAGAGAATTATATTGTTCCCGTAGTAGTTTACGTTCATGTACTGCACAAGGTCAGCCCTTGAGAGGCCAAGTACTGACTGCTCCGATCCCAAAATTGGTGCACCAAAGATCTGATCTTTGTACGCGACCTCCATATACTTGTCGAAGATAATGCTGCCCGGGGCATCGTTTGTTTGGTATATTTCCTGCAACACTACATTCTTTTCTCGCTCAATTTCAACTTCTGGGAATGCCGACCGCAGCACGATGTCTTCCAAAATTTCCAGGGCGATACGAGCGTCTCTCTTCATAACTTTAACGTGGTATACAGTGTGTTCCTTGTCTGTATAGGCGTTGAAGTTCCCACCTATCTGATCGAAGGCCATTGCAATGTCCAGTGCAGATCTCGTGCTGGTGCCCTTAAATGCCATGTGCTCTAGGAAATGTGCCAGACCTATTTTCCCTTCTTCCTCATGTCTACTACCTGTTTTTACCCAAAGACTAATTCCAACGGAATTTACCCCGTCTACCTTCTCAGAGACGATGGTGAAGTTATTCTGTAGCTTTGTAACTGAGGTCGCGTCATTCATGGCTTGCTTCGTGAGTAGTACCTGAAACCGTTGATGGTATAGCATTGCTGCGTCGAGTAAAAGCTAAATGTTCTGGCAGAATTTCACGAGGCGCATCACGTATCTGCGTCCAGGTTGCAGAGTTTTTTAGTGCTTGTTCCTTGGGGGTTTATGATGTATGAAATGCGTCTGGTCCGGGTGCAGGGAGGAGTGGTGTTGGCTGAAGTGCTGCCTAGGGTGGTTGGTGTGCTGCTGATGCTTTCTGTCGTTTTTGTGCCTATGCGACGAGTTGCCCTTGCTGGCGATGGGATCGCAGGCGTAGGTCTTGATGTGCTGCAAGTTACTGTAAAAGAGGGCGATAACGTCATAGGTGTGCTGCGTAACGCGGGTGCGCAGGTGGTTGAGGCGGTTGCTGCGGCGAAATCTCTGAGTGCAGTATATAACATAGACAGGATAAACATCGGAGACAAAATCAACGTTGGGATAAGTAACGCGGGCTTGATACACTTTGTGTCAGTCAGCCCAGCGCGCTCCCTGTACAGCTTTGAAGCGCGCAGAGACGAGGCTGGCGGGTATAGTGCCAGAGTTGCAAATAACGTTCAGGAAGTGAGGGTTATGAGGGTTTCTGGCCCTGTGGAGAAGTCATTTTTTGCGTCTGCGATTGAAGGGGGGCTATCTGATACCATGATTATGCAGTTGGTATCGATATACGGCAACCGAATAGATTTAGATAAAATTCCCCAAGGCAGCTGGCTTGATGTCCTGTTCGAAAGGTTTTTTAATGATAGGGGTGATCTGATAGCCGATGGGAACGTGCTCTATACGGCCTTGGTTGTCGACGGGCGCCGTGGCAAGCAGATGCATCTCAAGCTTTACAGGCACCTTATGAAGGATGGCACGGCTAGGTACTGTGATAGCGAGGGACGTAGTCTGGGGAAGAGCATTTTTGAGCATCCTATAGGTGATGGCGGCACGTTTCGTGTCTCGTCGAAATTTGGTACCAGAAAACACCCAATACGTGGTTACAGTGGATTCCATAAGGGGGTTGATTACGCTGCACCTTTGGGCACGCCAGTCAAGGCTGCAGACAACGGTATAGTGGAATTTGTGGGAGTAAAGGGTACTTATGGTGGTTATGTCCGCATACACCATAGGAACCACTATTCCACGGCCTATGCCCATTTGAGTAAGATTAGGGCGGAACTGGTAAGAGGGTCCAAAGTCAAGCGTGGGCAGGTGATTGCGTACGTGGGCAGCACGGGCCTATCGACGGGGCCGCACCTGCACTATGAAGTACTGTACAAGGGTAGGCATGTTGATCCCCAGAAGGTTGGGATAGATAAAGCGGTAGTGGAACTCCCGCAGGAGGAGGGAATTCCGTTTAGAGAGACCGTTGCCAATATGGACAGCATGTTGCGCGGGGATTACCGAGAAAATTAGCTACGCCTCGAACCAAGTATGTTTGGTGCATCAATGTGGTTTTACGGCCTATGAGCGCTCAAAACTGTCTACGTACCTGCTATTTGTGTTGCGAATGCTGGTGTGTCTCTGTGGTTGGTACACAAAAGCGCATCGGCCTTACCTATTGTTGTGGCTTAGGTTGGCTTGCGGCCTCATTTTCGTTGACTGTAGGATGCATAAGCGCTAGACTCTAGGGTGTTTCATGAGTTTTCGTACTGCGCGTAGCAAGGCCCTGGCCGGGCTTGTAGCGTTGAGGGGAGGATTGTTCTTTTGCTGAAAGGAATTAGGAAAGTCTGTATTTCCGGCCGCGAAGTGTGGCCCATCATCGAAGGGGGTAAGGGAATTGGGGTCAGCGACGGCAGGAGTGCTGGGGCCTTCGCCGCTGCGGATGCTGTGGGCACGTTCTCTTGTGCTAGTCCCGCGCTCATTGACAGCAATGGGGAGTACGTACCGCTGATATACAAGGGGAAAACCAGGGGGGAGCGCAACCGTGAGCTCATACGCTACAGCATAGAAGCGGGAATAAGCCAGGCGCGTATTGCCCACGACGTATCACAAGGACGTGGCAGGGTGCACATGAACGTGCTGTGGGAAATGGGCAATGTGAGTGAGGTACTGTACGGGGTGCTCGAGGGTGCCAAGGGCCTGATTCACGGGGTAACATGCGGTGCTGGCATGCCCTACAAGTTGGCTGAAGTGTCTATGCAATGTGGAGTTTATTACTACCCCATAGTCTCTTCCGCACGTGCCTTCAAAATTCTGTGGACTCGTGCCTACCGCAAGTTCCCCAAGGAACTGCTGGGCGGTGTTGTGTATGAGGATCCGTGGCTTGCTGGAGGGCACAACGGGCTCAGCAACAGTGAGGATCCAAACGTACCCCAGGCTCCGTTCGGCAGGGTTGCGGAGATTAGGTCGTTCATGAACGAAGTGGGCCTTTCCGAGGTTGTTTTAATAATGGCAGGGGGGGTATGGCACCTAAAAGAGTGGGAAGCTTGGCTCGATGATGCCAGAATAGGCCCTGTGGCGTTTCAATTTGGTACAAGGCCTCTAGTTACTGCGGAGAGCCCGATTTCTATGTTTTGGAAGAGAAGGCTGCTTTCCCTCGAGGTTGGGGACGTGCTACTCAACAGATTTAGCCCCACAGGGTTTTACTCTTCTGCTGTGAGGAACGAATTTTTGCGTGAATTGCAGGAGCGTAACGAACGCCAGATTCCCTTTAGCAACGAGTGTAGGGACGATTTCGTGGTTGCCATGAAGTTCGGCTCCAGAGGGCGAGACATATATGTCACGGTTGCCGATAAGGAGCGTGCCGATGCCTGGATCTCCGCTGGATACGACACCATGCTAAAGACGCCCAATGACACAGTGATTTTTGTTACCGAAAGAAAAGCCCGAGAGATACGGGAAGACCAGATAGGTTGCATGGGGTGCTTGAGCCACTGTAAGTTCAGCAACTGGAAAGACCATGGAAACTATAACACTGGACAAAAGCCGGATCCCAGAAGTTTTTGTATTCACAAAACGTTGCAGAACATTATTCGCAAGGGTGATTGCGACAGAGAGCTTATGTTTTCTGGGCATAATGCGTACAGGTTTGGTAAAGACGAATTCTATAGTGGCGGATACATTCCGACTGTAAAGGAGTTGGTTGATAGAATTCTCAGCGGCTACTGAAGGTGGAGTGGCGCTGGTTGCCCGCTATACGTCTCCATCTCTGGTGTCTTTAACTAAGGATTCTAGGTACCTGGCCACAAGATCTGTTTCTATGTTTATCTCGCTATCAGCCTTGATATATTGAAGTGTGGTGTGGTTCCATGTGTGCGGGATGATGTTAACCACAAATAACCCGCTACCGGATGAGTTTACAGTCATAGAAACGCCATCTAATGCTATAGACCCCTTGCGGGATATGTACCTCGTTAACGTCTCATTGCAGCTTACCATTAGTGTGTGGGAACCAGCAATCTGGACGATAGACTCCACCTTTCCCACTCCGTCAACATGCCCCTGTACCATATGGCCGTCTATAGGGTCGCCCATCCTGAGCGGCAACTCTAGGTTCACTTTTGTACCCGCACCCCAGTGTTTCAGGTTAGTGACCCCTAGGGTTTCCTTGGAGACGTTTACGGTGAAATCCCTGTCCTTGTCCACCACCGTGAGGCAGACGCCGGCGCAAGCCACGGAACCGCCCACGACCATCCTTGCCAAGAGGTTTTCATCTTCCACTCTCAGCCGCACCGCCATGTCATCCTCTTCGGATGGCAACACCTCCTCAACGACGCCTACGGCTGCCACGATTCCGCTGAACATAAAAACCCCCAGCCTACCGTCAGGAACCTACACCAACCCCTGGCATTCCCAACACCTGGAGTTGAGCAACGCCGGGCAGTCTACCACGTCCTTGTATCTGCGCAAAGGGCACTTGTCAACCCTGCGATTAACTTGTTCAGGTTGGTAGAGGCTGGAGCAGGTATAGGCGAAGCCTACGCGACGGAGGTATATGGGATGTCAGCCAGAAAGAACAGCGGACCTGGTGCCCGGGGGGCAATACCTGCCACACCTGTGGGCATTATCAAGGGGACTTGTGTTGAGTACCCTTGGCGCTGCCCAGCCTACAGTTTCTAGCGGACACCCCTTTTACCTACTCATACCTGATGACTGTTGATGCCCCTGTGCGGCAGCAACTTCTGCGGCATTTAATGGGGCAACCTGTCCTTCTGCTGCCTCTACTGCACCAGTAAAGCCTTCAGCTGCTTCTTTGAGGGCATCTTGATCAATGCCCTCTATACCATCCTTGGATTGTGATGCTTGCTCTACACCTCTGTCTTGTGCTGGTTTTTCAACAGTACTGTCCATAGCTGCGCCTTCTATAGCTGCGATTACAGCTTCTGGCTCAGGTGCTTGTCCATCTTGTACAGCTGCAACTACAGATTGTATAGCATTGTCTACAGCTTCACGCTCTGCAGGTGTAGCTTCGGCAGCCAGGTCTTTTGCGTCTTGGCTAAGTTCTTCCCCCATAACTTCTGCGAGAGCTTGAGCGCCGTATCCTAGACGCCTTGCAACTGAAGATATGCTAGGAGCTGGTCGTTCAAGACGTTGTGCTTCCTCTGTAGTTATTACACCTGCGTTTTTCAGGTTAGTTACTAGGGAAGGAGCGTTTGCTACATCTAAAGCTGCCTCTATAGCTTCATATGAACCAATTGGGGCAGTTATGGACTCGTAGAATTTCTGCGCGGTAGGGCCTGTTACAAACTCCTTGATGGAGTTATATACTGCTTCTATGCCCTTCTTCAGCGAGTTACGGGCTTCAGCACTGAAGCCCTGTCTTATGGCAGCGACTGCATAGACCCCAGCGTGTGTCATGGCTTGACCAACAGCATTGAACTTAGCCATGATGCTTTGGTTGGTCTCTTGTACGCCTTCCTTGATCTTGTATAAGCCTTCTTCTACAGAACCCTTGATGGCGTTATGAACTGGTGTGAATATGTACTGGAAGCCTGCTCCCACTGCCACGAGTGCACCACTTACAGCTGTGACCAGCTCTGAAGCTGCGAGACCGCGAGCCGCATCACTCATCTGGTCATCTACGAATTTTTCTGCCTTCTCTATCTTGTTTTGTATCCAAGCATCAGCAGTGGGACTGATCCCCATTGCTGCAAACATTGGTAGGCTCACCACAGGTACCATAGCAGTCAGGATTGCTGCTGTACATAGGGCGCCTACACCAGCAATCTTTGCGGCGTTACCTATGAACTTACCAGTTATAGCCAAGCCTTCCCAGGTAGCCTGAGCTGCATCTGCAATCTTTTGACCTATTGTGTTTAATGCCTTGTAGAATGCATTGCTTTCCACACCTTTTGGAGACCATGCTTCGCCTTCGCCTTCCTTAGCCGCCGCTTCAAGCTCCTGCTCACCCCTACTAACTGCTGTGCCCAGGGCGTCAACCTCTTGCCAAGCGCTAAACCATTTTTGCGATGCTGCTTCAAGCTTCTCACGACACTTCTCTAGACCCTTACCAGCAACTTCTGCGGTATTTAATGGGGCAACCTGTCCTTCTGCTGCCTCTACTGCACCAGTAAAGCCTTCAGCTGCTTCTTTGAGGGCATCTTGATCAATGCCCTCTATACCATCCTTGGATTGTGATGCTTGCTCTACACCTCTGTCTTGTGCTGGTTTTTCAACAGTACTGTCCATAGCTGCGATTACAGCTTCTGGCTCAGGTGCTTGTCCATCTTGTACAGCTGAAACTACAGATTGTATAGCATTGTCTACAGCTTCACGCTCTGCAGGTGTAGCTTCGGCAGCCAGGTCTTTTGCGTCTTGGCTAAGTTCTTCCCCCATAACTTCTGCGAGAGCTTGAGCGCCGTATCCTAGACGCCTTGCAACTGAAGATATGCTAGGAGCTGGCTGTTCAAGACGTTGTGCTTCCTCTGCAGTTATTACACCTGCGTTTTTCAGGTTAGTTACTAGGGAAGGAGCTTTTACTGCATCTACATCTACTTCTGTCTTCTGTATCTTTGTAGCTTCCCGGTTAATAGCTTCCTCTACAGCGTCGTATGAGCCGATTGGGGCAGCTAGGCCTGTTACAAACTCCTTGATGGAGTTATATACTGCTTCTATGCCCTGCTTCAGCGAGTTACGGGTTTCAGCACTGAAGCCCTGTCTTATGGCAACGACTGCATAAACCCCAGCGTGTGTCATGGCTTGACCAACAGCATTGAGCTTAGCCGTGATGCCTATTTCTTTTACGTCTTCCTTGATCTGTTCTAAGCCTTCTTTTACAGTAAGGTCTTGTTCTACAGAACCCTTGATGGCGTTATGAACTGGTGTGAATATGTACCGGAAGCCCGCTCCCACTGCCACGAGTGCACCACTTACAGCTGTGACCAGCTCTGAAGCTACGAGGCTGCGAGCTGCATCACTCATCTGGTCATCTACGAATTTTTCTGCCTTCTCTATCTTGTTTTGTATCCAAGCATCAGCAGTGGGACTGATCCCCATTGCTGCAAACATTGGTAGGCTCACCACAGGTACCATAGCAGTCAGGATTGCTGCTGTACATAGGGCGCCTACACCAGCAATCTTTGCGGCGTTACCTATGAACTTACCAGTTATAGCCAAGCCTTCCCAGGTAGCCTGAGCTGCATCTGCAATCTTTTGACCTATTGTGTTTAATGCACTGTAGAATGCATTGCTTTCCACACCTTTTGGAGACCATGCTTCGCCTTCGCCTGCCTTAGCCGCTTCAAGCTCCTGTTCACCCCTACTAATTGCTAGTCTCAGGGCGTCAACCTCTTGCCAAGCGTTAACCCATTTTTGCGATGCTGCTTCAAGCTTCTCACGACACTTCTCTAGACCCTTACCAGCAACCTTGCCCATGGGGCCTTCTTGCACTGCCTTGAGACCATGGGTAATGTCGCTAAGGCTGCGGTTAAGCAGCGGCCATGCACACAAGGTGGGACAATATATACTCTAGTATTTGATTCTGTGATGCCTTGGGTACTGACATCCTGACGCTGTGGTCACATATGGTAAAGAGATCGTGGTTGTCTATTATGTGTTTCAACATTCCTGAATGCGCTGCTGTGCCCTGCGACAGTGAAAACGTGACGTGCCGCTTCGCTTGCGTGACCTCTTGTATGCCGAGTGCGGAGCAAAGCTGTTTGATGCGCATTACATTCAGCAAATTCATGACCTCCGGTGGTGGCGCGCCAAATCTGTTTACTAGCTCGACAAAGCAGGTATCCGCTTCCTCCGCGGTTTTCAAGCTACTGATTTTTTTGTACACTCTTATACGCAGATCTAGCTCCCTGATGTAAGATTCAGGAATCCTAACATTTGCGTCTACGCCCACTTTTACGCTGTGGCAGCCCGCTTGTATGTGCGGTTGCTCCTGGCACACTGCTATGGCTTCCTCCAGCATTTTATGATACAGCTCAATTCCCACTTCCTTTATGTTGCCAGACTGCTCTTCCCCCACCAGATTTCCAAAGCCGCGCATGTCCATATCCTGTAAAGCGAGGGCAAAGCCCGACCCAACGCTATTTAGAGACCTGACCGCTTCTAGCCTCTTCATGCCAGGTGAATCGGGCAGCGCCTTTTTTGACACTATGAAGTAGGCATAACCCTTCAACGTACTCCGGCCCACCCTTCCCTTGAGCTGGTACAGCTGTGCCAAGCCGAACATGTCAGCATTGTGCACTATTATGGTGTTGGCGAAAGGTATATCTATTCCACTTTCGATGATGGATGTTGTCAGGAGGACGGAGAACTTCCCATCGAAAAAGTCATTCATAATCTTATCCAACGCCCTGGTAGATGTTCTGCCATGCGCCACTTCGACCTTCACATTTGGGACCAGTTTTTGTAGGTCCGCCAACACGCCATCAATGTCAGAAATAAATGGGCAGGTGAAGAACACTCTGCCACCGCGGCTGACTTCATCTAGAATTGCGGTTTTTATGATGTTGCCATCGTACTGTATGATGGCAATATCTACGGCCATCCTCCCCATGGGTGGGGTCCTGAGAACGCTCAAGTTTTTTATCCCGGAAAGCGACATGTGCAGAGTTCGGGGAATTGGTGTTGCGGATAAGGATAGAACGTGCACATCATTCCTGAGCTTTTTGAGCTGTTCTTTCTGTTGTACGCCGAAGTGTTGTTCTTCATCAATAATGAGCAAGCTCAAGTCTAGGAATCTTATATCTTCTGCGAGAAGCGCACTCGTACCTATGATTATGTTGATATCCCCGTTTTCGAGCGCCTTTTTTACCTTAGACTTTTGCGTGGCGGATGATCGTGCAAGCTGCTGAACGTTGATATCGTAGTTTTGAAATCTCTCTCTGAATGCCGCAAGATGCTGCCTGCATAGTAGGGTTGTGGGGACGATTACGGCAACCTGCTTGGCCGGATCTTCGTTGATGACTAGAAATGCCGCGCGCAGTGCGACTTCCGTCTTGCCAAACCCAACGTCTCCACATATGAGCCTGTCCATCACCTTGCCGCTGGCGAGATCCTCCTCAACTTCTGATATTGCTTTGAGCTGGTCTTCGGTTTCTACGTATGGAAACTCTTTGCAAAAGTCCAAGTACCTCTGATTTGCAAGAAACTTATTGCCTTCCGCAAGTACGCGCATTGCTTCTGAGTGTAACAACGTTTGAGCGATATCTTTGATGCGTTTCTTGAGTTTGGCGCTGCGCTCCTGCCATGAGGTGCTGCCGAGTTTATCCAGGACGACGTCGGTATTGGTGCCGTATTTTGTGATCAAGTCTATATCTTCCACCGGGACGAAGAATTTGTCGTTATTGCGGTAGAGGATTTCGACAAAGTCGTGTAAATGTCCGCACACACTGAGCGTGCGTAGCGCATTAAATATGCCAACGCCGTAGTCCTTGTGTACTACTACGTCTCCTACTGCAAGGCAGGTGTCTTCGCTGACTACCGTGCCAGAGGAGCGACCGGCCGCGCATTGACGTTTCAACAGGCTGTATTCTGTTATCACAATAAAGTCGTGTGTTACAACGTCACAACTTGTTGGTAGCACAGCCGCGTTGAACGCGCCTATAGGGCCTGCATACTCATGCACTCTGGATATGTGTATGCCATGTGCTTTAAACTTGTCGATGAAATATAGCAGTGATCCTTCAGAGTAGCAGGCGAGGATTAGAGTTTTATGTGCGGAGTTAATGTAATCCGCGGCCACCGCGAATACGTCAGCCTTTTGTTCTTGTGCTAGCAACCTGAAATTCGGCACAGCGCCAATATTGCTGGAAGAGCATATGACTTGTTGATGCTTCCAGAGATTGTTTTCTGATGTTGCATCAAAGCGGCAGAAGATGGCCTTGTGAAAGCTCCGTGTAATTTGTATGTAGCCTTGTAAATCCAAGAACAAAGCGCTTTTTCCTGTGGCAGATTGTGCCGTATAATCCTCCTCCTGCGCCCCTTCCAAGCGCCGCAATACTTCTTCCGAAGCCTGCTCAGCAAGCACCAGTTTTGCGTTTGGGGCATAATCGAAAATGGTTGACAGCTCATCTGCCTGCAGCAGCGGCAGCCACTGCTCCTCTCCCATGCATTTTTGCCTGGAAAGCATGGCTTCAGCAAATGCCGGATCGGGATTTGGATACTGCTGCATGTACCTTGTGTAGAACCGATTTAAGTTTTCTTCGGTTTTTATTACTTCAGATGCTGGATAGATGACCAAACTTGGTAACGCGCCTCCATCCGTAATTTGCGTATCAAGGTCGAAACATCTGATAGACTCAACAGCATCGTAGCAGAAGTCTATCCTGGTGGGCTTGTTATCTATTGGTTGGAAAATATCGACGATTTCCCCCCGTACTGCAAAGCTCCCCACTTCGCGCACCGCGGAAGATTGCGTATATCCGCATGCCACCAGATGTTGTACCAGCGCATCCATAGACAAACCATCGCCAGGTGCAACTGTTATGGTGGCACTGGCCACAGAGTGTGCCGGCAGCACTTTCTGCGCAACTGCGCCGGAGGTTGTTAACATTACGTACGGGGCCTTGGCATTAGAAATGTCAAGCAAGCACTTCATCCTGGTTGCCATGACCAGGCTACTGGGTGAGACCCCCTTGTGTGGAATGGAATCCCACTTGGGCAGGATAAACACATCGCGCTCCCGGTCGAAAAACTTCAGGGTTTTTGCCAAATGCGCCAGGGATGTGCCTTCCTGTACGACGAACACGAACGATGTGTGCCGATCTTCCATGCACATCTGGGCCATGAGCATGTCCCCAAATTCTGGAGCAACGCCGGTGATTACTTCAAGAGAGCCCACGTGTACGCCTACGAACGCGCGCTGATGACGAACCAACCCCAACAGTGGGCCACGCGCACTACGGTGACGCCCCACGAGCACAGAAAACAACTACTTGCGCCGCTCAAACATCCTCCTAGCTGCAAGACCTTAGGGCTAACGATGAATGTCATTGTATTATGTGAGGTATTGGAATACAATCAAAAATGACGGACGTATGGTGCTTATGGGGAAAAGTAGGGTTGCCATATACACCGATGGTGCCTGTTCTGGCAATCCTGGACCTGGAGGTTGGGGTGCTGTGCTGCGCTTTGGTGACGGAGAGGAGCGCAGAATATCGGGTGGCAGTGACGATACCACAAATAACAGAATGGAACTTACCGCGGTGATTATGGCTTTGGCGGCTTTATCGGGGCCGTGCAGCGTGTGCGTTAATACTGACAGCACCTATGTGAAGAATGGGATCACGGAGTGGATTCGCAAATGGAAGCTGAACGGATGGAGAACATCTAGCAAATCTGCTGTAAAGAATGTTGACTTGTGGATGGAGCTTGAAAGACTGACTTTGCTGCATAGTATTGAGTGGAGGTGGGTAAAGGCTCACGCTGGGGACGAATATAACGAAAAGGCTGATATGCTTGCCAGAGGCGAAGCAGAGCGCCGCATGGTTGCCCCAAAGTGATTTTATGCTGTGAGGCTTTTGTCAGGTTCTATGAACTCTATAGTGTGGACTTGTGTAAAATTGCTGCTCGTAGGTGCGGTGCTTGCGTTTGGGGGAGTGCTGTACTACCACGTCAGTACTAAGGACACCATAGAGTTCCGCACTAGCGCCATAAACTTGTACCTCAAGTTCAAGCTCTCCAAATTTTTTGCTGGTGCTGATGTTGACATACAGGACGTTCAACTATCTTGGCGCAGGGATGACGAGAACTTTTTCCTGTCTGCGAAGGGGCTTGTCATTGTTGACAAGAAATCAGGCCTCAAGACGGAAATTCCCGAAGTTGCTATTTACTCCAAGGTAGGCATCCTGTTTTTGTGGGGAGATTGGGGTGCCAGCCGGGTTGAGATTCCTACGGTTTATCTGAGCGCATTTAGCCCGGACAAAGAGGCAGATGCCGATAGAGCTTCATTTTCAATTTCTGCACTACGGGAGAGACTGTTTGTGCTTGTTAGATCTAGTGTACCCGTTAGAGTGGGGAGTATGCTGCTCAGCAACCAAGACGGTGAAAACCTCAGGGTGGACTCACTGTCGTTTGGGACCGAAGCGAAATACGATGGTAGAATCTTCTCACTGGAGTTAACCAGCGGCACATCATCGGTTAAGGTTAAGGTATCTGAGCACTACAAGGGTGTGATTTCGCTGAATGTTAAGTGCGACAACTTCAACACAGCGCTGTTCGAGTATATTAGGTTCCTAAACGGTGTGCTGCCTTTGTATAACAAGGTGCTGATTTCTGGGGCTGCGGACATAGTGTTGGATGCGCGTGACCAGATAGAGTACTGCGATATTGACTTGCAGAGCCTAAAAGGTACTGTTCCCTATGGGCCCCACGACAGCGTCACGGTGCATGGCTTTCGGGTCAAGGCCAAGTACAGTGACCACGAACTTTTGTTGTCTGATTTCAATCTTCTCATGGATGATGTGGCGCTCAAGATGCGAGCCTCCTTTGACGCCACGGACGGCCGCCTCAGCGCTAGCGTGAGTAGTTATGAGCTTAAAGCACAGCGGGTGTGTAGGTACTGGCCTGGGGAGCTATATCCGGACTTGAAACGTTGGTATTGCGATAACGTGGTAGATGGCACTTTCAGGGAGCCCCAGGTAGCTTTCCATGGCCACATCAACGACATGAAAAATGTAGCCAATTACCGGTTCAGCGCACATGTGAGAGATGCAGCTATCAGGATTAGCAGCGAGTTGGGTGTGGTAAATGTGGTGGACGGCGGCCTGCTACTGGATAGGGGCGAGCTGGCTATTCGATCTGGCAATTACAACTTCAGGGGCGTAGATGCTGTTGAGGGTGTTGCCATCATAAAGGACGTAGGCAGCGATGATGCAAAACTTGAAGTGCGCGGCAGAGCCTTTGGTGACGTCAGCAAGATATATGTCGCGGCAAATGGGCAGGAGCGCTTTGGGGTTGCAGCCGAAAATATATCGGGCGTCGCCAATACTAAGTTCATAGTCGAAGTATCGAATCTGGCTGGGGTGTCTGACGTGCACAGCGACGTTTACATTACATCTGAAGTCGGAAACCTTGCGGTGAGTGGGGTTCTAAATAGCTTCGATGTATACGGTGCAGGCTTAGATCTTGTCATTCACAATGAAAGTGTAGAAGCAGTTATTAAAGGCAAGATGAATGGGCGCGACATGACTCTTATTGCAAGTGGAAATCCCAGTGGTGGCGGACGCATAGCATGCAAGTTTGATGGCTACATTTCCGGAGACAATATACAACAGTTCAGTGCAGCTGCCCGACACGTCGGTCTTAGTGGTTATGCCAAGGCAACAATAGATTGGGTCAGCAATCACTCTAGTGATGGTAGCACCAAGGTTAATGGCGTATTGGACGTTGCAGGCTTGTACTCGGGACTTGGGTACTTTCAGGAGGGTGATCAAGCAAGAACACTGAAGTTTACGGCGTTGGTGGGGGAGAATGCGAGCATACAGGTGCACAATGCAACTTTGGAGGGGCAAGGCATAGACGTGCGGTTAAGTGGACAAATTGGTCCAAGTGTGAATTTGGTGGCCGATCGTGTACAGCTCCTAAAAACAGACGCGCAAGTCTCTGTTAAATCTTCAAAAAATGGCAACCTAGTGCTGCGGCTAAGTGGCAAGTTTTTGGATCTCAGCAAGACCAACTTGTGGGCTTTTTTGAGCGGTGAATCGCGCCAACAAGGTGGGCTTAAGATAGACTTACGTGTGCACAACGCGCTCATGAAAAACAATGTGCCCATAAAGCGGGTTCTCTTCAGTATGGGGTACGATGGCGATGGGAAATTACATGCGAAGATGAGTGCGAATTTTGCCAATGATAATGCGCCAGTAAGAATAGAATACGGACCCAGAGGTTTGGAGGTAAGTACAGAAAATGCAGGAAGCTTCCTAAGGGCTGTTGATGTTGTAAATACTATAGATGGTGGACATCTGTCCATATACATGTACCCGGACAGTCACCTTGGTAGAACGCAAGGTGTATTCTCACTCACGAATTTTAATATCGTGAACGCGCCCATACTTGCGCAGATATTAACTCTCTCATCTCTGCAGGGGATTAGTAATACGCTCAATGGCAGCGGAATACGCTTTGGCAAGCTTAATGTCCCGTTCAATTACAACGAAAACCGCGTAAGTTTTGATGAATCGTGGATTGAAGGGGTGGAGCTTGGCATAAGTGTGGGAGGAGAAATAAACCTCAGCACGAAAAGTTTTGATGTGCGTGGCCAGATAGTGCCCGCATATGCGGTTAGCAAATTAGTGTGGAATACGCCTTTGATTGGCAAGTTGCTAACTGGCGGGCACAGTAGAGGCGTAGTCGCTATTGACTATAAAGTCAAGGGTACTGACAAGGCTCATGATATATCGGTGAACTTCCTGTCAATTCTTGCACCGAACCTGCTCAAGAGGGTACTCAAAGCTATAGATGACAAGTCAAGAGGTGGAGCGGGTAACGTGAAACAACATGGACGCGCCGCACAATAATTGATACTTCTTGCCGGGCTCTTGTACGCGGGAGCAATCTGTGGTTGAAAGGCAGGGTTGTGTGCTGCAGTTGCAGGGTGCATCCGTGTTGTATGTGCGCTACGCCACGGTGAAGTTGCGCATGGAAGATTGCGTCTTTGTTCGGTTGTTGTATAATCTTGCCAGGCTGTGGGACTGGTTTCGTTTGAAGATGTCGGTAGATGATGGTGCCGCTACGGAGGGTGTGCGGTATTCTAGGGTTTTGCTTAAAGTGTCAGGTGAAGCGCTTGTTGGAGAAAAAAGATTTGGCTTTGATCCCGAAGTTGTACTAAGGCTGTCTCGTGACCTCAAGAAGGTGAAAGAGTCCGGCGTGGAGCTCTGTATTGTTGTAGGTGGGGGTAACATATTTCGTGGTTCGTCCACCTCAGATGGGTTTGAAAGGACCAGTAATGACTATGTCGGCATGCTGGCAACCGTAATAAACGCGCTGGCGCTTCAGAATGCTCTTGAGGAAATGGGTGTAGAGTGCAGGGTGCTGTCAGCCATGCCGATGACCGCTGTTTGTGAGACATATATCAGGAGGCGCGCTGTTAGCCATCTTGAGAAGGGGAGGGTGGTTATATGCGCAGCGGGTATAGGCAGCCCATTCTTTACTACGGACACTGCAGCTGCGCTCCGTGGCATAGAGATGCGCTGCGATGCAATATTCAAGGGTACACAGGTTGATGGTGTGTACTCCTCCGATCCTAAGAAAGACGGCTCCGCGATCCGGTATGACAGGATATCGTATCACGACCTTTTGGCGTCCGATTTGAAGATTATGGATGCGGCTGCAATATCGCTGGCCAGGGAAAACTCCATACCGATAATAGTGTTTGATTTGGGCAGGGATGGGGCATTCTTTGAGGCCGTACAGGGCAAGGGGCGGTTCACAACTATATCTGACTAGGAGGAGACATGACGGATGCGATCAAGGAATGTGCCAAGGAGCGGATGGAGAAGACCTTCTCGATGTTTCTGAGCGACATATCTGGTATCAGAACAGGGCGGGTGAGCGCCTCGTTGTTGGATGGGGTGTTTCTTACTTACTACGGTAACAAGGTGCGGCTGAATACGGTGGCAAGTATATCGGTCTCTGGCAGGACCTTACTGATTTCGCTGTGGGATGCAAGCGTACTTGGTGATGTCAAGGCGGCCATTGATGCGTCAAATCTCGGTTTTGGTATGACGTGTGAGGCAACTACCATAAGGCTGGTGGTGCCTGAGCTTACGAGCGACGTGAGAAAGAATCTGGTCAAGATGCTCAGTAAGCTTACTGAAGAGGGGAAAGTCTCTGTGCGTAACATTAGGAGGGATACAATAGACAAGCTCAAGTCTATGCAGGACAATAAAGAGATTTCAGAGGATGATTTCCACTCTGTGAGTGCGGAGATACAGAAGGTTACAGATACGTTCATCAAGAAGATAGGCGATGCCTTTTCCGTCAAGGAAAGCGAAATTTTAGGCTAAATGCGCTGTTTAGGTGTCTGCTATGGTGCACAAATTGCCCAGGCACGTTGCCATAATAATGGATGGAAACCGCAGGTGGGCGGAAAGTCGGGGACTACCGCAGATGGAAGCCTACACTAAGGGCTTATCGGCTGCTGAAAAGGTTGTGGAGGCATGTATTGGCCACTCCATCAAACATCTCACTTTGTACGCGTTTTCCATGGAGAATTGGTTCAGGAACACTGAGGAAGTTAGCGACATTATGGGTATGTTTGCTAGCTATCTGTCTTCTCCGGAGCTCCGAAAGCTTGCTGATGATTATGGAGCTAGCATAAGGTTTGTGGGTGATTTGAAGCTCTTGCGCATAGATGTGGTTGAGCTCATGTTCGACATTCAATCTGTGACGCGCAACAACGACGCTCTGTGCTTGAATGTTGCGGTGAGCTATGGCGCAAGGCAAGACATAATACAAGCTGTGAACGCGGCACTGGATTCCGGTATTGAGTCTGTTGACGGGGAGATGCTGAACAGCTTTATGTGGACCAAGGGCCTCCCAGATGTTGATTTACTAATAAGATCAGGAGGCGAAAAGCGTCTTAGTAACTTTTTGCTTTGGCAACTCGCATATGCTGAGCTCTACTTCTGTGATACCATGTGGCCGGATTTTACCGCTGCACATTTTTCTAACGCGCTGGACAACTATCTGGCGAGGAACAGGAAATATGGCAGATAGGCCGCTATGTGTGTATAATCGATAAGGTGGGTCAGTGGCCCATCAGCCGTCTTTTGAGCTGCTGCATCTATGCGTCGATGCTGTGCGGCCGTATTTTGGGGGATTCATGAAGATCAGGGAGTTTTGTAAAAAATCTAGTAACCATATGTTGCAACTACAAAGAAAAATATTGTGTCACAAACTGTCAGTGGCCGACGATAGCCTGCCGTTGCGGATATTGACATCTGTGCTAGGGGCTAGTGCGTTTTTGGGCAGCATGTACTTTGGGGGATGTTTGTTCTACCTTGTGTGCTTCTCCTTGTCTATGGTATCCGCGTTTGAGTGGCATCAAATAACGGGCGGGCGTAGGCATCTTTATATTCCTGCGATTTTTGTGGTTGCGCTGCCGTATGCTTCTGCTGTGTACCTATACACGTTGCCTCACGGGGCCATCATACTGCTGTGGATGATACTCAGTGTATGGAGCGCCGATACAGGCGCGTATTTTGTTGGCAAAAGCTTCGGAAAGCGCAAAATATTACCTGCTGTCAGCCCAAACAAAACCTGGATGGGCTTACTTGGAGGCATGGCATTTAGCGCCGTGGTAACGCTGTTGATGTCAATCATTTTTGGTATATTTTTCGTTCCACACGCGCTACTTATCGGTGTGGTAGTTGCTGTGGTTGCACAGTGTGGAGATTTTGCCGAGTCTGGCATTAAGCGCCTTTGCAAGGTCAAAGATAGTGGTTTCATTGTGCCCGGGCATGGCGGCATACTAGACCGCGTTGATGGATTTATGTTCACCGCTCCCATGGTTGCCTACTATATACAACATGTGTCAAAATTTTTTGCTGATGTTTAATAGTTGGGGTGTACGGCGCAATACAGGCCGGTAACCGGGCGATTGTCACGCTGCGGTTTCCCACTTAGTTGTATGCGGCATATAGCACTTGGGTGCTGCTGCCTAGCTGCTCGCCTATGCTATGAGGCATTTGTCTTTTGCGTCTTTGCGAACCTCCACTGCTCGCGCGTTCCCCAGTACCGCTTTGTGGCACGAGCTTATGCAGTTTATTAGGGTGCTGGGGGAGATAGCTGCCCGGGTGGACCATGGTAGTTGCGCTCCGTTTTACCTGAAATACTGCGCTTGCGTTCTAGAGGTACAGCTACATACGTTATGCGTGGCTGCTTCGCGAGCGCGCCGAGCTTTTGGCGCCGCAGCTCAAGCACAAGGTATTGCATACAAATTCTCGGATTGTACCACCCATTTTGTGAAGCTCTAACGCACATGAGATCGCGCGCCAGAACCTACGGTGCAGTGATGTGTCTGTTTTGCTGCTCCTACGCGATTTGGTGTGCACGTGTAGTGGCTGGCGTCACATCGTTGATCGCAAGAGTTGTGCTGTGCCGTGCATCTGGCTCCTCCGATTGTTCAGAACCACGCGACGTGTGGTGTGCCGTGCGTGGCCGCACCGTCTGACTTTGACATGACGAAGATGCTAGTGTGCCCTGTGTAGAACCGCCCTCTTCAGGTATTACACTGCTGCTTGCACACTCACCTGATTGCCGCCTAAATGCATATCCATGAGTTTTTTGGGCAGTTGCGTCCCGCAAGGGGAGCTGATGAGCTTCAGCTGCGCCCCGGCCCGGGTGCAGATGTGAAACTTCTGTGTCATGCTGGCGAGTGACTTGATATGGAGTCTTCCTACAACGCCGTGCCGTGGAGCGACTGCCGTCCGGCGCGCGCCTTCGGCGTGTTGTACGGGGCTTTCTGGCTGTGCTTTCAGGGGTTGTATTACGTGTTGTGACTTCAGAAACCCCAGCAGCGTGTGTGATTGGGATAGCTTCTGTACCCGCATGTGCATCTGGCTCCGATACAGTTATTTGTCCGTCTGTGGCGAGGACATGTGGCGCAGGGCTTTCACCCCGATTGACCGCGTATGAGCTCGCTGTTGAATGTGTAGCTGGATACAATGCAAGGTTTGTGTGCTGTTTACCAAAGTGCTGTGTACCCATGTCCATGGTGCTGCAATGTGTGTGCCACTTGTGGTGACGATGTGGGGCTACTATTTCCTAAGCTATTACCCGAGCACTCTATGCCGTCGAGGTATGCTGTTACTGGTACTGCGCTCTGCCCGCTCGCGCCACTGTCGGCTGAGACCGTATATCCTGGAGATGATGCATGACCAGTTGCATGTGTTGTGATGTATTCCTGCATGCTCGGAAACTCGTGCGCGTTTTTGATGACGCTTTCACGCGGCATGCAATGTGTGAGTCTTGTACCAGAGCGTACTGCACCTCTGATAGACATATCGCGGGCGGTTGATTCATGCGCCACGTATTGCGTGCGTGCTGCTGTGCCCGGTATTTCGCGTGGAAGAGGCATTTCCTGTACCACTGGTGGTGTGTCAAGATAATGCGTGCACGTGACAGCAGAGAATGTAGGGTACAATTCCTGAGCAATTGGTACGCCTTCGTCCAGTACACCAGCCAGAAAGTGGGATTGCGTATCTATATACAGGGTATCCGCATGTGCAGATTGCCGCTTCGGCGGAGCCACAAGGGCGCAAGACGCCATGTGCTGCCTTAACTTTGCCAGATACCTGAGCTTGCGTACGCTTTCAGCATCCGAACCGCAAACCATGCTTTGTGCATGGTTGTGCTGCTCCTGCACAGAGCTGCCACGTGTTCTAGATATATGGTGCCCATCAAGCATCACTAGTGCGTGAGACAAAAGTGCTGCGGTGGTGTCGATGAGTGCATTCGAGTTCGCCACGTTCCCGACTGTTACCTGTGTTGTACCTTGCAGAGTGGCCAAGTAGCAGTATACGGACTCAGTGAGGCGATCACCACTGGGACTGCCGGATAAGATGTTATCATACCCAGTGCCAGCATCCAGGCACAGGCGCGATATTTTTGCATCTAGTTGACCCATTACGCTGTCAAGGAAATGCACATTACACATTAGGTGTGAGAGCCCACTGTAAAACCTATCTACACAGCGTCTCCTATACTTGTGCCGTGCAATGTCTGACGAGTTCTGGGGTGTAGTAACACTGGGCTGGCAGATCGGTTTCAAGCGAACTTTGCGGAAGATTTCGCCGCTACCGTGTGTATCATCTTCTTCAGAGACTTGTGCTGCATGTGTGAGGCCAGAGACCATGCGCAGCAAAGGCATAATCTCTCCGTGCCATTTTTGCATAGCCTCTGCATTCCGCCCTTGTGTAGCGTACTTGGTGTACTTATCTATATGCTTGCAAAGTTCACGCATGCGCTCAACCAGAGGAAGATGCACCTCGCCAAAAATTACTGACTGTTCTGCATTAAGGAATCCGGAAGAGGCGATATCCCTGCCCAATTGTACGAGCTGCTCCAGCGTTGCTCGCAGCCCCGGGTATTCTGTACGATGTTGTACTAGATTGGTAATTGAGATGCTGCAAATAATCTCAAAAAGCTTGGCCACGTATGGCAAACTCATTTCCGGCTCTTGTACACCACCCAACGCGGCAATCTCGCTTCTGCGGGATAACGCCAAATCAATTTTGGTTACTAAGTCCAAATAGCGTAGCTGCAGGCTTTCTGCATGCGCAGATGCTGGTTGCGGTGCGTTTATGTCTGAAATGCGAGCTAATAGCTCTCTTACCAACAAGATGCGCTCACAAGTTGCCAGCAGAAAGGGCACTTTTTCTAAAATCTTTAACAAGCACTCATGTAACTGGTTTATGTACCGATCATGTGTCGTACTGCAAATGTATAGTTGTGTTGCGTTCCGCATAATCACTGTGCGCACTCTCCCCACGGATGTACTTGAGTATGCCTCGGGAAAGTACCCCACTCTTGCGGGTTGCAGGGCCTCCATGAATTCCACCAGAAGGCACCTGTACTTTTCTGCACTTGGTACGCTGCTGTCAAGTATGTGCCTAATACTGCGATATGGGGTTAAGTACCCCTCATTTTTGTGCAGAGCAGAGATAGCACACAATGCCGACAACGCCCTTCCCAGCACATCTCTGACATACCTGTTATACTCGTGTAAAGCTCTGCCATCCTGGGTTACTGTAAGGTCGTCTTGTATCCTCAAGAATATCTCTGAGCATTGCCTAACCAAAGTTGTGACGTCACTGCTTTCAAGCGCCTCCGTGACATAGCTGGACATCCTAAGAGCGTATTCCAATGTCCGCAAGTCAAGAGCGTGCCAAGCATGCTGAAGTTCTGTCAAAAAGGCTTGTCTATTCATTCCAGTCCCAAACGAAGGTTACGCTAGGCTATACAGGTAGTGGTGTTCTATTAAAAAGTCAATAAATATTAACTTATTTATTAACGTACACGAGAAGTGCACGTGTGGTGTATTTGGGCGCCAATAACTTGGTAAATGGCCATCTATGCGGGTATGTGGCTCTCTATTCTTCGCAGAACTTCTGCATAACCACTAAGCGTGTCGCCTAGATTTAGTCGGTATAGGTCCTTATCCAACACCGCGTCATCTGATGCGTTGTGAAGCCTGCATGTATCAGGGCTAATCTCATCGGCGAGCACGATTTCCCCATCTGCCTGTTGCAGCCTACCGAACTCCAGCTTAAAATCCACGAGCACGATGCCGACCTCACGCATGACTTTACAAAGGATTGTGTTCACGCGCAGTGACTCTGCCTTGATGTGACCAACTTCGCCGCTGGTTGCATATCCGAGACTGACCAAATGGTCTTCGGTCATCATAGGGTCAGACAAAGCGTCGTTTTTGTAGTAAAACTCCACTACGGGTGGGAGAATCGGCGTTCCTGGCGCCACGCCAAACCTTTTGCAAAAGCTGCCGCATGCCAGGTTGCGTACTACGACCTCTATCGGGATTATATCAACCCTTCTGACTAGCTGTTCCCTGTCATCTAGAAAACCAAGTATGTGGGTTTTTATTCCATGGCTTTCTAAATGTCGCATTATAAGATAGCTTACGCGATTATTCACCGCACCCTTGCCGGGTATTATGTCCCTCTTTTGTGAATTGAAAGCTGTAATGTCATCCTTAAAATGCTGCACCACAGAACTTGAATCGGGGCCTGGGAATATAATCTTGGCCTTGCCTTCGTATAACGCCTTGCGCTCGGTGTGCATTGTAATTTCTCCAACCAAGCCATTCTACATTCAGTTGATAATTTTGTAAAAGAATGTACAAGTAGCTGTGATACGCCGGGAGTTGCGTCAATCTGGGGCTCTGTATGAACGTAGGTAAGTTGCGGCCCGTAAGGGGCACTCGGGATCTTTCGCCGGAGGAATGCTACAAGTTTTGGTATATACGTGACATTGCCCACAGTATGGGGGAGAGATACGGGTTCGTGCCAGTGGAGACCCCCATTTTCGAGTTTCAGGATGTGTTTCTCAAAACTTTGGGGGATTCTTCCGACATTATTGGAAAGGAGATGTATTCCTTTCCCGATCGGGGTGGCGACGTACTTGTTTTAAGGCCTGAGCTTACTGCTGCAGTTGCCAGAATGCTAATATGTGAGCGGCTCGCCCTGCCGGCAAGGCTTTTCACTTTTGGACCGGTGTTCCGCTACGAAAGGCCTCAAAAATGTCGACAAAGGCAGTTTCACCAGATCAACTACGAACACTTTGGCGCGGGATGCACTGCAGATGCGGAGCTCATGGCGCTGGCGTATGATATTTTGGGTGCACTCAATCTTCGCAATAAGGTGCATCTGGAAATCAACTCTTTGGGCAGTCAGGACAGCATTTTGAAATACAAAAGCAGCCTGCTGCAGTACTTCAGTGAACACGAGCATGCGCTTTCTGGAGACAGTCGCAGAAGAGTGCACACAAACCCCCTGAGGATTCTCGATTCCAAAGATCGTGGTGATATGGCCATACTTTGTAACGCCCCAGTCGTTGCGGACTTTTACGATGATGAATCTAAAATGGCGTTCGACGGCGTCGTGCGGCAGCTTGACAACCTCGGCATACCACATACAGTCAATCCCAGGCTTGTTAGGGGGCTTGACTACTACTGTGGTGTGGTATTCGAATTTAAAACCACATGTCTGGGTGCACAAGACGCGGTAATTGCCGGGGGAAGGTATGACAAACTCGTTGCCTCAATGGGAGGTGATAACGTACCGGCTGTCGGCTTCGCCGGGGGCATGGAAAGACTGGCATCTTTGGTAGACTACAGCCATGGTACTGGATTTTCAGTTGCCTTTTTGCCCCTTGGGGAGGGAGCTGTAGAGTGTGCTATGCGTTCCGCATACGAGCTACGGAGTAGGGGCATAAGAGTTCTATGTGACGGTGCGGTAGAGAAACTCAAAATTGGTCTCAAGCACGCCGACAGGTCTGGTGTTGATCTAGCGTTGATATTAGGAGACGAAGAGATTGCCAAAGGCGAAGTGCTCTGCAGGCATATGGCGACCGGGGCGCAAGAAACTGTGAGCATTTGCAAACTTGGAGACTACGTGTTGGGCATAGAAAGAAGCGCCCAGGGCAGCAACCGGGCAGCTCTCAGAAGGGCTGGAGAGTAGACGACATTGCCATCATCTGCTACTGCCCTTGCCATTTTGCGTGGCGCCTTGTATTAAATCGCGCAGCGCCTGCAGATCACTTACCCCGACCAGCACTGTATCCCCAACCACCACGGAGGGGGTGCCCCCTATGTTCAACCGCTCAGCCAAATCCCTAGTGGCATTAATCATAGCGTTAATCTTGCTGTCATTTTGCTCTAGCGACTTCTTAAGATCCTCTTCCTTTATGCCTATGGATTCAGCAATTTCCACAACCCCATCGTCTGTAAACCTTTTATTGTGGTCGAGCGCGGCATAGTAGAAATCCACGTATTTTTCCGGGTTAATAAAGTGCACCGCAAGCGCTGCACGCGCCGCCAGTGTAGAGGCTTCTCCAAGCGCTGGAAGATCCCTGAACACTATGCGGGCCTTCCCGTCGTCGAGCAATTGCTTTATGTGCGAAAGCATCGATTTACAATACCCGCAGGAGAAGTCAAAAAACTCTACTAACAATACTTTGCTTTCCCTGTTCCCGAATGAGGGATAGGAAACGTCATCCAGCGCTACCCTATTCTCTGCAACCCTCTTCCGCATCTCGGCTTCATTCATGGCTGCCTGCCCCTTGCTGAGCGCAGATATAACTTTATTTGGGTTTTTATATATGTATTCCTCAATTATGGCCTCGATTTCTTCCCTGTCTTGCCCCTTTACTCCGGAGACGAACTTGCTAATTAGCGGAAAGCTTGCCACCAACACTACGAGACTCAACAAACAAAAAATCCTAGCCACGACGGCACCCCAGCCTAAACCCTACAACAAGGGTGCTACTAACACAGACCTACGGCATAGTCAAGACTGTCTCTCACAAGTGGGCAACGCGCTGCTAACTTTAAAAACCCATTCCCCTTGAGGGTAGGTACAGCCTTGTGACGCCGCGATTGGCACTTAGAACTGGTGTGTAACTCGCGACTCGGGTTTGTGTGTCCGCGTTGCCCATTACTCAGCTGTGCATCTTCGGGTACTGACCAAAATGTGTGGGGTTGTAGGATGATTTCGGCCAAAATTAATTGTGCTTTGTGCGCATGCGTGTAATTATCCGGTTGTTGTGAAGTCATAAAAACATGAAGGCACATTTTGGTGTTACCGTGTGGTTAGGGGTATGCTGCTCCATGACCCTCCTTATGGTGGTGATTGGCGGCATAACCCGCCGACTCACTCTGGGCTCTCGATAACCGAGTGGCAGCCCATTGTGGGAGTTGTTCCCCCAATTGGTGATGAGGCCTGGCTGCGTGAAAAGGAGAAATACGCTCAAACGCCGGAGTACAGGCATAGGGCGGCAGATATTTCGCTGGATGACTTCAAGCGGATTTACATCATCGAATACATACACAGGTTGTTTGGCAGGGCCTTGGGGGCGGTGTTTTGTCTGCCCATACCGTATTTTGCCATAACCAAGCGAATAAACCGAGCCATGGTCGCGAAACTGCTTATGGTTGCGCTGCTGGGGGGCATGCAGGGAGCCATGGGGTGGTTTATGGTGAAAAGTGGGCTTGTTGATACCCCGCGCGTCAGTCACTACAGGCTAGCGGGGCATTTGTTTCTCACTATTTTGCTGTTTTCAATACTGTGGCATAGTTTCCTGCGCTGTGCAGGGGTGCGCAGCACCACGACAACAACCAATGCCAGATTCTTTACAGCGGCGGCCGTTGTTGGATTAACGGTGCTACAAATGGTTTTAGGCGCGCTAGTGGCCGGGTTGGATGCAGGGTTGACCTACAATACTTTTCCGCTGATGGACGGCGCGATAATTCCGCAGTCGCTTTTCTCAGCCAAATTATGGCACGGCGGATTTCTGCACGATGTTACTACAGTGCAGTTTTTGCACAGACTAGTTGCTGTGCTTATCGTCGTATGTGCAGCACTACTACCGTTTTGGCTGAAGACCCGCGGTGCTTGGCTATTTCTTGCGTGTGTTGTATTGCAGTTTTTGCTCGGCGTGGCAACCTTGGTTAGCGTTGTGCATATATTTCTGGCCGCGATGCATCAGGTATTTGGCTTTGTTACGCTTGCAGCAGGTGTACATATGTTGTGTAGGCTAAGACGCGAAGGAAGTACTTGCATTTCTGGTCACGCTGGTATATCGTAACCCGGCGCGCTCCGTTTATGTGCGCTAACCAGGGGTGCTTTTGAATATACTAGACATACAGGCGAAAAAGGGGCTGGAAAAAATCGCCTGCCTGACCGCTTATACTTTCCCGATGGCGCGTATTTTGGATGAGTACTGCGATCTTATCCTCGTGGGAGATTCCGTCGGACAGACCGTGTATGGCATGGAGTCCACATTGTCTGTCACGCTAGATATAATGATTGCGCACGGCAAGGCGGTTGTAAAGGCGCGTAGTAAGGCTTTGGTTGTGGTAGACATGCCATTTGCCAGCTATTACACTCCGGAACTTGCGTACAAGAATGCATCTCGTATTTTGAGTGAAACCGGGTGCGATGCCGTGAAGCTAGAAGGCGGGGTATGTGTTGCGGAAGAGATCGCATTTTTGGTAGCGCGCGGAATTCCGGTTATGGGTCACGTAGGCCTGATGCCCCAACATTTCAATCAGCTGGGTGGGTACAAGTGCCAAGGCAAGACTGACAGCTCACGTCAGCACATTAAGGAAGACGCCAAAGCGGTGTGCGAAGCCGGTGCGTTTTGCGTTGTGCTGGAGTGCATAAGCCCGTCCCTGGCTGCAGAGCTAACTCAGGAGTTGCCGGTACCTACCATTGGCATCGGGGCTTCTAACGCATGTGACGGGCAGATTTTGGTTGTTGATGATATGTTAGGCCAATCATCACGCTATCCAAAGTTCGTAAAACGGTTTGCTGACCTCGAGCACACGATAAAAGACGCCGTGGTCGGCTATGTGCGCGCAGTGAAGTGTAGTGAATTTCCCGGGGATGAACATTGCTACACCGACGGGCCGCACTTACGTGTGTTTCGTGCACACCCGCATCACGCCCAATGACCATTTGTGCAAGTAGCTGAGGGCTGTTCGTTATCCACACGTGTATACGGCGGCTTTATATGGGGTTGCGTGTGCTGCTCACTGATGGTGCTGCGAGGTTAAGGCAGTTCCTGGGCCTCAATATGCTAATGTTGCTCATGTACTGCGTGTGCCGCAGTCTGCGGGGGTATTTGTACTATCTGTGCGTCGGTAAAGAGGTCATTCTTCTTATGGTCTGCGAGTATAACAATACCTCCCCGCTCAGCGCGGGTTAATATCAGATTCTGTACCAAAGCTACTGCATCTGGGTCCAAATTTGAAAATGGCTCATCCACCACCCAGACGCGTGTGTTTGATACCAACAATCTCGATAGAGCAACCCTTTTTTGCCATCCTGAAGACAAATTTTTGAACCTTACGTCGAGTATTGGATACAATCCGAAAAAGCACGCTGCTGCATCAATCAGCTCGCCGGTGCCCCTACACTGTGCCCAAAATTCCAGAATTTCCTGAACGGTCATATTGCCTGTGCAAGCGGACTTATGGCCCACGTAGGTAATCTGCAAAATGCACTTACTGGAAATCGTGATGTCCTCACCATCAAGCTGGATACTGCCGGACGCTGCTGGTATCAACCCCACTATGGTTCTAAGGAGCGTTGTTTTTCCGCTACCGTTGTTGCCAACCACCAGCGTGATAGAGCCACCTTTTGCCACAAAGCTGAGATTCTCGAACAGCAGCCTGTCGCCTCGTATGCATGACACATCTGAGCATTCTAACATCTGGCGTCCCCGCAGCATCTAATATCTGTGAACTAGCGTACAAGTTCAACCTCCGCCCCGCAAGCACGCAGCTTCTCTTCCATTGCTTCATATCCGCGGTACAGAGTTTGTGCGTTGCTTATGGTTGTAACGCCCTGGGCAGATAGTCCGGCTATCAGGAGCGCTGCCGATGCTCGCAAATCGGGTGCCTGAACAGATGCTCCATGCAGCTTATCAACTCCCCTAATACTGGCCGTGTTGTCCTGCACGTGTATATCAGCGCCCATTTTGGCGAGCTCCCGCGCATAGGAAAACCTGCGATCGAAAACGTGCTCATGGATCTGCGATGTCCCCCTAGCGAGGCATGCCGTTGCTGCAAACTGAGCCTGCATATCGCTGGGAAAGCCCGGGTAGGGCGCTGTGTGCAAAACCACCGGATTAATTTGTGGGCTATGCCGCGATACCACAAGACCGTCCGGCACGTCGGTAACTTTCCCTCCCATACCCTCAAGCTCATGTGCCAAGCACCCAAGCATTTCGGACGTTACTCCAGCAATGTGCACGCTACCCCCAGTTGATATTGCAGCCAGTGCGTAGGTTCCTGCCTCCATTCTGTCTCGTATTATCGTATGGCTGGGGCCGGACAGTTGTTGTACCCCGCAGATCTGCAAAGTCCTAGTGCCTATTCCGGAAATTTGGGCCCCTGCTTTGACTAGAAAATGCGCCAAGTCGGCAACTTCGGGCTCAATGGCTGCGTTACTTATAGTTGTTGTGCCATGCGCCATAACTGCTGCCATAAGCGCGTTTTCAGTGGCGCCCACACTTACGGATTGGAAGTCAATATGGCATCCAACGAGCTTACCGCTCGAGGAGCATTTTACGTAGTTCCCACACACTTCTACCTTGGCACCCAGCTTTTGCAATGCCCATATATGCATGTCGAGCGGACGGCTACCTATGCTGCAGCCCCCAGGCAGAGCGACTTCTGCCCTGCCCATTCTTGTGAGTATAGGGCCCAAAGTGAGGCAGGAAGCGCGCATTTGCGATGTAATTTCATGCGGGATTGCCCAATTGTGCAGGTTGTCGCAGTTGATTTCTACTTTATGGTTCGCCTTCTCTTTTGTATTGCGCAAGAAGCTTATTCTCCCTCCCAAGGAGGTTATAAGCTCGCTCATAACGGTAACATCACGCAGATCAGGCATGCCAGCCAAGACAACGCTCCCATTGAGCAGGAGGCAGGCGGCCATGATGGGTAGGGCAGAATTTTTCGCCCCGTTTGCTACAATCCTGCCGCTGATGGGGTTCGTACTGCCACTAACGCGCAACGAAGCTTCTACCACGTTAGCTCACTATAGGCAGCGTTACCCCACCTTGCCTCATGTATTTCCCATTGACCTGGTCATACGATATGCTGCACCGCTCATTCCCAGCAAGAAAGATGAACTGACACGCACCCTCAAACGCGTATACCTTAACAGGTAGAGGGGCGGTGTTGGAAAACTCTAGCGTCACATAGCCTTCCCATCCAGGCTCTAATGGAGTTACGCTGACGACAATCCCGCACCTAGCGTAAGTAGACTTGCCTACGCATATCACAATAACGTCCTTGGGGATCCGGAAATACTCCACGGTCTTCGCAAGCATAAAGCTGTTCGGCGGCATTATGCAAACATTCGTTTCCTTATCTATGAAACTGTCTTGAGGGAAATTTTTGGGGTCCACAATGGAAGAGTGCGTGTTGGCAAAGATCTTAAACTTGCTGTCAACTCTAGCATCATACCCGTACGAGGAAAGCCCATAAGAGAGCACTCCCGCTTCCTCCTTATGGTCCACAAACGGGGAAATCATCCCCTCTTTCAGCGCCTTTTCCTTTATCCAATGGTCGGGCATCGCCGACATAGCACACCCCCAGTGCCCAGAACAGTCCGGTACCGCACTCTACAATCAATCCTTGGTAGACGCAAGTTAAAACTCGCTGAGCGATATGGGTTATGGCTCTAGTGGCTCAACGAAGAGCTATCGCTGTGTGCGCGTAGGATGGCTTGCAAGCCGGTTTTGTAGGTGGGATACTGCAGTGAGATGCCCAACTCACGCTTGATTTTGTCATTGCTAACTCTACGTTCTGGTGCAGGAAAGTGCGCGTGTGCGGCGTTACTACACACACTACTCAATTCCGGCCCCATTTTGGCTTCTGACCCGAGAAGTGAGGCCCCATATGCTATAACTTCGGCATACCTGCACGGCAGATCATCCGCGCAATTGTAAATGCTTGCCGGTTTTGGGTTTAACATTGAGGCGAGTATCGTGCCTGCTATATCTTCCACGTGCATGCGCGAGGAAAAACGTTGGGCATGGTTGGGTGATATTGTGCCCCCCAGTAGCCCTTCTATTACACTTCTACCGGGGCCATATATCGCAGAGAGGCGAAATATGTGTACAGGTAAGCCCGAGCTGAGCCACATGTTTTCATGGCGTAATCTTGCAATGCCTGAATGTTCTGCGGGGCGAGTGAGCGATGTTTCGTCCACCCATTCACCTTCATGGTTGCCATACACGCTAGTTGCGGATAGGTATCCAACCCATTTTGCGGAACGCAGCGCGGTTGCGTACCTAGCAAGCACATCATCACCAGAAGGGGGGATTGAAACTAGCACGTGTGATGCATCGCGCAGTGCGTGCTCCAGCTCCGGATCTCCGTACCTAAAAAGGGAGACAAACCCTTCTTTGCGGTCTGCCGTGTGATAAGTGCCACTGATTTTCCACTGCATTTTCATGAGTTGTTGCGCCAAAAAGCCGGCCGTGTAACCATATCCGAAACAAAATAAGTGGCTCATATCAGTCAAGGACTAAACCCCGCAGTGTAGCACATTTGTTGTGGGCCACAAGTGTTGCCGCACTACGAGTCTAGTTATTTTAGCGGACTGGCTGGGCGCTAACTATTCGCGGTCTGTTGCAGCTGGTACGCCTCTGGGGATGGGTGTTGTGCAACCGGTGGGCTAAATGCGGCCAGCATACACACGTATGCCTTCCATGTGGCTACGCACAAGTACATTTCGAGCAGCTTACATTTTCATGATTTGAAGCACTGATAGCCAGAATGGTGTGGGCAAATAATATTTCGCTTGCAATACCGTACATTAGAGGCTAACCTCAGGGCGCCGCCTGGGGTTTCAGCGGGGATGTGGTCTCCGGGTTGGCTGTGGCTGTTTGTCTGATTGTTTAAGGTTTTTTGATGTCTCAGTTAGTGGATGAGAAGGCGTTCTACACCGGTCATGTTAAGTGGTTTAGCGTGGAGAAAGGATATGGGTTCATTTGCAAGGATGGGTCTGATGATGGCAAGTCCGGTGGTGCCAGCTTTGGGCGGGGCGACAAGGATGTGTTTGTCCACATTACGTCGTTGCAGAGGAGCAGAATTGACAACCTCAGAGAGGGTCAGAGGGTGAGATACCAGCTAGACGAGAGTAATGGCAAGGTCTCCGCTGTGAATCTGGAAGTGTTGTCTGAGTAAATTGCTTGCTAGTTGCTCGTGAGGTTTTAGTGGGGGGGAGTTGCGGCGTTTCTGGGTGGTCCTTTGCAGTGTGGGGTCGTCCGGCATCTTCCTTTCCCTGCTGGCGCTTGGTGCCGTCCTACTGGTCCTGTTTGCGGATACGTTCTTTTCGTGGTACGTAGTTCCGGCTAGGGTTCCCGGGTCCCTGTTTGTGGGGTTCCCGCTGTTCTTGCTCTTGCTTACCGTGCTTTCTTACGGCATGATTCGCGCCTGGATGCGGTACAGAGAGGGTGAGCTAGGCTTTAGGCTGCAGGCCCGTATGGTGCTTGCATTCGTGGTTGTGGGTGTGGTACCAACTGCCCTCGTGTCCGGCTTTTCGTCTTTGTTTTTCGATTACGGGGTTCGTGCGTGGTTTCGTGGCGGGATTGAACCTGTGGTTTCCTCTTGCCGCGCTGCCGCGTTTGACCGGGAGCGTGAGTGTCTTGCTGCCGCGCTGACTGCCGATGTGTCGCGCTTCGTCGAATATCTGGAGGGCAGCTTGCCTGGTGGTCCAGATAGTAGTAGGGTGCGTGAAGGGGCTGCTCTGTTCGGTTTTGCAGAGGTGCTTGTTATGAGCCGCGAGGAGGTCATTGCTTCTGGCATGGCTCGTCTTTTGCCCAGCGTTACTTCCTCTCCCACGGGTACGTTTTACGATGGGGAAATTGCCAAGGCTTCTGCGGAGAGCGTGTTGACGTATGCAATAGTGCCAGTGCGCGCCCAGCTGATAACGCATGTTGTTGTGGCGCGTGTTCTATCCGGGAATAGCGGGTTTGCCTCCGATATACCTGATTACCGGAAAAATGTGAGGCTCCAACTATCTATGTTGCAAGTCCAGTTTTCATTGGCATTTCTTTTTATATTTTTGATGTTGCTGTTTGTGTCGGTGTGGCTAGGTGTCGGCCTCTCCAGGAGCGTTGTGGGTCCTTTATCCCTCTTGCTGTCGGCCACTAAGCAGATTCAAGGCGGCAACTTTGATTGCAAGATTAATGGCAAGGGAGGCGTAGTAGGTGAAGAGATGGCCACTGTGATAGCGGCGTTTAATGGGATGGTAGAGCAACTTGGCTCGCAGCGGTTGCAACTAGAAAAAGCATACAAGGAAATAAGCAGCAGGAAGGAATTCATCGAAACCGTCCTGTCTGGGGTGTCATCCGGCATCATGGCGCTCTCTCCCTCGGGTGAGTACGTAACCCTAATGAATGACAGAGCTCGGGAGCTTCTGTCATTTGGCGGATCACAGGGGCAAATACGTCGCATTTTTCCCGAAGCGTGCGATCTTTTGGGCAAATTTGCGGATAAAGCCAATGTGACAATTGTAAGAGAAAATAGATCGCTCACGCTGTCTGTGCACATGAGGAGACTGGGAGCGCAAGGACTAATCATGACCTTTGACGATATTTCTGGGCTTATAGATGCGCAAAGGCAAGCAGCGTGGTCAGATGTGGCCAGAAGAATAGCTCATGAAATAAAAAACCCCGTTACACCTATCTATTTGGCGGCAGAAAGGTTAAGTAGCAAATATGCAGAGCAAATAGTGTCGGGAAAAGAGACATTTTTGAAATACACCGACACCATAATGAGGCACGTCTCACATATAAGTGAGATAGTTGATGAATTTGCGAAATTTGCCAGAATGCCCAGTGCGGTGTTTGGAATGTGTGATATCTGTTCGTTACTGCGCGAAATAAGCTTTGGAGGGCAGTTTGGTCAAAAAATGGTAGACTTTGATCTTCGCTTTCCAGATACAGCGGTGCTCGTTCTTTTGGATAGAGAGCAGATTTCACAGGTGTTCATAAACGTATTTAAGAATGCTTGCGAATCCATAGATGCGAGACCGGACATCGACAGTGGTCGTATCACGGTGACCGTCACCACAAATTCTGATGGTGTTGTAGTTGAGGTTAGGGACAACGGCGTGGGATTTCCGCCAGATTTGATCGGCCGGCTAACTGAGCCTTATGTGACCACCCGGGACCAGGGCACAGGGCTAGGACTTGCCATTGTGAAGAAAATTTTGGATGAACACGGCGCATCTATAGGCTTCCAAAATCTAAAAAATGGGGGCGCAGTTCTTATAACTTTTGTGTTAAATGAGCGCGGCAGTGTTGGTTTGCTCGACTAGTGACTTGGCGCGATTCTGTGCACAGATATTGCGTGATAGACCAGAGAGTTTGGCTGTGGACACGGAATTCGTTAGAAGTTTTAATGACTACTATCCCAGGCTTTGTCTGTTGCAGATGGCATATCAAGGTGGGCAGTGTGTGGTTGATGTGTTAGATGAGCGGCTTGACCTATCTCCACTACAGGAGATCTTTGATGATGAAGGCATATGTAAGGTTTTTCATGATTGCCGCCAGGATCTGGATGCTCTATCACAGAGGTTCCTACGCCTTCCAAAACCAATTTTTGACACTCAAACAGCCTCAATGCTGTGTGAGTATCACGACAACTCTGTAGGGTACTCCAAGCTTGTAGAGCAATTTCTGGGCGTGAAACTCAATAAGCTGCTGTTCAAAAGGGTTGACTGGTCGCACAGGCCGCTGTCCGAAGGTAAAGTGCGTTATGCTCTGGATGATGTGACTTACCTGCACGAGCTCTATGGGGTGCTACTGGATATTCTGGTTGCCAAAGGGCGGCTGACATGGTTCCGTGAGGAAATGGCGGGCATTGCTGGGGCGTCTGTGGATAATTATGACTCCCTACTGGAGGGCATGGACTTCTTTTCCGAACTTGGAGAGGCGGAAGCCATTGTTGCTAGGTCGATAATTGAGTGGAGGGAGAAAATAGCTAGGCTATTTAACGTTAACCGCAATATCGTCATGAATTCCAAAAGTGTACTCTGCGCCACGCAGGCTTTCCTGCGAAACAGAGATGAGGAAGTGCTGTACAAGTATGTTAGCGGATCTTACTTAGACAACTTGCCGTTTAGTTTATGCGACATATTGGAGAGCAGTTCTGGTAGGAAGCTTGGAGTATACAAGCTGGTGAACCATGACAAGCCCATATTGAGTGCTTTACTTGTTCTACTCAACAGCATGTGCAAAGAGCACGCAATCTCGCAAAAATTGGTTGCCTCAAAGGTTGAGCTTGTAAAACTGATCAACAAAATACCCAGCAACGTAATGCGCGGCTGGCGGTACGAATTTTTTGGATGCAAAGTTGAAAAATTTATTGCGGGAGAGACCAGACTTATTTTCTCTGTCGATAATTCTGACGGGCAGATGCGGTTGACTGTTGACACAAAAAGCACAATTACCTGATTGGCAAGTGGATGAATCCAGTAGCGGTGAATCCTAGATGCGGTCCTGCCGCTCTTTTGTTGGTTATGCGGCTGCCTAGGGATGCAAATCCTGCTGCGGTGCTCCCACTCAACAAGTTATCAGGAGCGCGCATCCTCTACCATCTTCACCCAAGTCTGCTCGTCTATTACCCTGACGTTCAGGCTTAGTGCTTTTTCGTGCTTACTTCCTGGATTGCTACCTGCAACCAGTAACCAGGTGTTTGCGGATACGGAATTCGCCACTTTAGCCCCTAGGCTTTCCGCCTGCAGCTTCGCTTCCGTTCTTGACATGCTCTCCAAAGTGCCGGTAAACACCACGGTTTTGCCGGAAATGGCAGAGCTGCCGCGTTGTGCCGGAGATGCCTCGTCCAAAATGTTGAGCTTTGCGCTCAGCGACTCTAATACTTCCAGATTCCCCTGCACGGAGAAAAATGCCTTCAAAGAACTTATGCTTTTTTCTCCCAAGCCGCGAATTTGTACAGTATCATGTGTTTCGGTGAGCGCCAACATCGCTTGGTGCCAGTTTTTGTAAGATCTGTAATGTTCAGCAACAAGTTTTGCCGCGCCCACGCCTATAAACCGTATTCCCAGGGCAAATATGAAGTTGCTGAGCCTGACTGTTGCGCTGTTGCGTATTGCGGCGATGAGATTTGCGACTGACTTTTCCCCCCACCCATGTTCTGTGCCCAGGTTGATGCCATGTAGCTTTTCCTCCAGGGAAAAAATATCGGCTATGCCGTTAATCAACCCATGGTTGGAGAAGAACTCTATCTGCTTTGCTCCCAGGCCCATAATGTTTAAGCCATCCCTGGATACGAAGTGCTTAACGCGCTCTAGAGCCTGTGCTTTGCATGACAACTCTGCCACACACCGCAGAGCGACTTCACCGGGCTCGCGGTGCAGCTTGCTACCGCATGACGGGCAGTGCGAGGGAAAGACAAATTTCTGCGTCCCGCTACTGCGGAGGGTTTTATCTACGTCAACCACCTGTGGTATAACTTCTCCTGCCCGCTTTACTATAACCAAGTCTCCTATGCGCACATCTTTGCGTTCGATTTCATTGAGGTTGTGCAGACTTGCCCTGGAAACCATAACGCCTCCTATGTTGATTGGCTCCAGCTCCGCTATTGGAGTTACAACGCCGGTTCTGCCTACTTGTACGGTGATATCAAGAAGTTTTGTACGGGCCTCAGTAGAGGGGAATTTGTGCGCAATTGCCCAACGGGGTGATTTGCCGGTTGCACCAAGAAGCTTCTGGAAATTGATGCTGTTTACCTTGTACACGACTCCGTCTATGTCATAACCAAGCGCACTTCTGGTTGTGTAGACCGAGTTATAAAATGCAACTGCCTCTTCTATTTTGTCCGTGAAAAGCACTTGCTTGTTTGTATGAAACCCCCATTCATCCAGCTGCTTTAGTATTTCCTGCTGGGTTGCAAATGTGCTGTTTACCGCGGAATAAGCCACGTAACTAAGGTTGCGCTCCTCAACAATCTTCTGGTTGAGCTGGCGTATTGACCCTGCGGCTGCGTTACGTGGATTTGCAAAATTGCAGGACCCTCGTAGCTTTTCAAAGTCTTCATGGTGCATGTATATTTCACCGCGCACTTCAAGAACTTCTGGGGCCGAATCTAGCTGATGTGGCAGCCCGCGCAGGACCATCGCGTTGGTGGTGATATCCTCGCCGAAGTGCCCATTGCCGCGCGTTGCCACTCTGGTAAGCTTTCCACCATGGTATAGCGCAGAGAATGACATGCCATCCATTTTTAACTCGCAGGAAAGCTCTAAAATGTCATCTGGCTGCAGCTCAAGGAACCGCCTCACCCTGGTGATAAATTTTTCCACATCCTGTACGGTAAAAGCGTTTTCCAGAGAGAGCATGGGCTCCAAATGCTGCACCTTGGGGAACCTGGAGTCAATTTTAGGCGTGCCCACGACGTCTGCGTAGTCATCATACTGACGAATGTCCGGGAACTCGTCCAAGAGCCTTTTTTTCTCTTGTACCAGAAGGTCATATTGGTGGTCCGTCACCTCTGGCGCATCAAGCCCGTGGTATAACACATCGTGGTGGCGGAGCTTCGCATTCAGACCAGCCAACCTGCGCCTAGCCTGCTCCAACATAGCAGCAACTACCCCGCTATGATGCCCTTACTTTTCAGCAGTGCATGTAACTCCCCGCTGTGGTACATTTCCCGCACTATGTCGCACCCACCTATGAACTCTCCCTTCACGTATAGCTGTGGTATAGTCGGCCAGTCTGCGAACTTTTTGATGCCCTCGCGCAGCTCCGGGTCCTTGAGGACGTCTACATCCCTGAATTTCGCTCCCACATTACGAAGCGCCTCGACAACCACTCCCGAAAAGCCGCACTGCGGAGCATCGGCGGTGCCCTTCATATACAGCACAACGTCGCTGGTTTCTATTTCATTCCTAATTCTATCTGCGACAGGGTCACTGCTCATCTTGTTTACCTACCTCTGTTTGTATCTGCAACGCGTGCACGTCTATACCATAAAGTGCACTGTAAACCATTCTGTGCTGCTCAAGTTTTGACTTTCCCGCAAAGGCGTTGGAGACGACCCTGATGGCGTAATGCTCGCCATCATGGGCCAGAGGCCGTACATGCACCTCACCGCCAGGGAATGCACTGCTCAGCAGCTGTTCTATCCTAAAAAGTTCTACGCCCATCGCTCAAAGTTTGCAGCAGGCCCAGGTTATAGCATCTTTTATGTATTTGGTAAACACCGACTTTAAATACTAACTTTGCTCCGCTCACCCGGCCACACGCGTTCTGAATCCGCTACGCCTGCATTACACGTGGTCGGACGGGGCTAGCTTACCAGCGTAAATATACGCTTCCAGAGATCTTCGGTCATGGCCCCGGAAACATGCATTACCATCTCCCCTGTGCGGCTAAAAACTAATGTTTCTGGCACTCCGGTTACTCCAAGTTTTTTCATGACCCTGCCGGAATAGTCCGCAGCCACCATCGCGTAGGGGTTTCCGTGTTTTGCTAGCCACTCCAGAGTTTTGTGTTGTACGTCAAGATATGCCACGCCATACACACGTATGGGTTTTTCATTGGCTATGGACATCCATATTTTGTGCTCCTCAAGGCAGGTTGCACACCACGATGCAAACACGTGAATGACGTATGCGCCCTCTATATTTTCAGTACGAAACTCCTTTTCTGTGCCGACTATAGCCGGTAATGTTATGTGGTATGACGGCTTTTTGAAATTGCGATTGTAATAAACCCCGGACAACGTAAGCGACAGCAAGCAGAATAGCGCAAGAGTCGTAATGGCAACCACACGCATAACATAACCTATGCAAAAAGCCCTTTAAGTTCCCTAATGTGCGCAACTTCCCTAACCTCAATTGGGAGTGAATTGCCTTTCTTGCTCCCCGAAGGCGCGATTGCCTGCTTAAAACCAAGCTTGCACGCCTCCCTAAGCCTTGGGCCGACGTTTGCGACGCTTCTGATTTCACCAGATAATGCAACCTCCCCAAATATAACCGTTGAAGCAGGCGTTGGAGATCTTGTAATACTCGACATAAGAGACGCCGCTATGGCCAAATCAGATGCGGGCTCGCATATCTTCAGACCTCCAGCTATGCTGAGATACACTTCCTTGTCTGCTAGGGGCATATCACACCGTGCGTTGAGCACTGCGACTACCATGGCCAGACGGTTGATGTCCCATCCTACCACTGCCCGCCTTGGGCTGGGAGAGTAAGTGTTGGCGATCAGCGATTGTACCTCGACCAGTATGGGCCTGGAACCTTCCATGCCTGCGAACACTACATTGCCTGTGATGCCCTTTCTGGGAGACTGGCCCAAAAAAAGCATGGATGGATCTTGTACGGGGAGCAGACCCGATCCAGACATTTCAAAAACTCCCATTTCATTTGCCGGCCCGAATCTGTTTTTGATTGTGCGCAATATGCGCAACTGGTTCCCGTTACTGCCTTCAAAGTACAAAACTGTGTCTACCAAATGCTCTAGGGTTTTTGGCCCCGCTATGGCACCATCTTTGGTTATTTGGCCCAGCAAAAATAGCCCAATATTGCGCTGCTTTGCCAGCATTATGAGCTTATGCGCGCACATCCTAACCTGCAACACGGTGCCCGGGGACGAAGGGATCTCTTCGTCGTGCATGGTTTGTATTGAATCTATCACCAGGAACGCAAAATTGTCGGCACATGCGGCGTTCAATACCGAGCTGAGAGATGACGTGGCAACGAGTTTTATTTGGGGTTCACTAACATTGAGACGGGTTGCCCTTGCCCTTATTTGGGCCACGGATTCTTCGCCGGAGACGTATAAGCAGCTATGAGATTGCCCAGCTAAAGACGCAAAAACCTGCAGCATGAGTGTGGATTTTCCAATTCCGGGTTCGCCACCGATTAATATACTACTGCCAGCTACTATGCCTCCTCCCAGCACCCTGTCCAGCTCGTCATTTCCCACGCAGAGCCTGTGCACGGGCTCAACGCTGCTGCCGCATATTGGCATCACCAGGGGAGGCTCTTTCTGCTGTGTGCGCGCCGTGTGCTTGTTTTTAGGTGCCACTTCCTCCACAATGCTGTCCCACGCGCCGCAAGCTACACACCTACCTGTCCACCTATGTGAACTGTTCCCGCACGTTTGGCAGGCATAAATTACCTTTGTTGACACCCACATACTCGATAGCACTGCATGTTGGGATGTTACACCAAAAAGTAGATGCTTTCCAAGGGTGAGAAAGTGTTTTACGACATCAAATCACCATGCTGACCGTATGACGTGTGCATTGAGTTGCTACTTTTAGTTTATAACGCACGTGCTAGTGCTGCTGTAGGGTGCTATTTGGGCGCATTTTGGTTGACTGCGTCGCTCTATGGTGATATTTGAAGCACACGTTGGTCGGCATTCTACGGCTGTTGATGGGTTGTTGGGGATATGAAACTTTGTGATATTGGGAAGGGAGCCGAGGCGGGATTCACTTGGACTTGCAGGGAATGCGTGGTTGGTTGCGTGGCGTTTCTGTGGGCCTTCTTTCAACTGTTTGTTGCATCTCCAATTCCGTTTTGGCTTGCTTCGCAGTATGGTATCAGCGCGTTCGTGCTCACGGGGCTCAAGACAAGGGCCGTGCATCTGTCCTTTGCGTTGTTGTTGCTATACTTAGTGATGCCTGCGGTACGTGGGAGGGGCAAAGGAGGTGCCTCACCTCTTGACTGGGTTTTCTCACTACTTGGCTCGGGCGCGGCCGCGTACATAATTGTGTTCTACGATGACCTGTCCGTTAGAATGGCGATGCCCACTACTGCGGATGTGGTTGCGTCCATGCTTGGAATTCTTCTCTTGCTAGAGGCTGCTAGGCGGGCTATAGGCTTCCCCATAATCGTGGTTGCCACGGCATTTCTGGCCTACTCGGTTTTTGGGCCTTTCATGCCCGATGTGATAGCGCACAGGGGTCACGGGATTGCCTCAATATCGTCGCACGAATGGCTCTCGTCAGAAGGGGTGTTTGGCGTGGCCTTGGGGGTGTCCTGCAACTTTGTGTTCTTGTACGTACTATTTGGCGCGCTCATGGATAGGGCAGGTGCCGGTGGATTTTTCATTAGGCTCTCGTTTGCGCTATTGCGTGGCGCTGTTGGGGGCCCTGCCAAGGCTGCCGTTGTCGCTTCTGGGTTTATGGGTATGATGTCTGGTTCGTCTGTAGCGAACACGATAACCATTGGCTCCTTCACTATTCCTCTAATGAAAAAAATGGGGATGTCGCCGGAAAAAGCCGCGGCCGTTGAGGTTTCTGCAGGTATAAACGGGCAGGTAACGCCGCCAGTGATGGGCGCCGCAGCGTTTCTCATGGCGGAATTTTTGGCGCTTCCGTACTCAGATGTGGTAAAGCACGCTCTGATACCTGCAGCGATGGTTTATGTGGGATTACTTGTTATTGTGCATCTGGAAGCTTGTAGGTTGAACCATCAAGGGCAGAGCACCGAGGGTCGCACGGGAGGGCGCAGGATGCTTCCTAGCGTGATCACGTTGCTGAAGTTTGCCATATGTGCAGCTTCTGTTGCGCTACTGTTTGGGGCGTCGTTTGTTGTAATTAATGGAGTGAACGTATGGGGGTTGTACATTCCGGGAGTGAAGGCAATTTTCCGCGAAGGGGGGGTGTACTTTGTCGCTCTTGTTCTGGCGCTTGTATACGTTGCTCTGCTACTTTGTAGGGGGGATGTGAGCAAAGATGGTGCTGCGGAAGACTTGGATTTTTCCGAGAACGGCGACTCAAGTGCTTGGCATATAGCCAGACAGGGAATGCACTACTTCATGCCCGTATTCATACTTGTGTGGTCCCTGGTAGTGGAGAGGGTATCAACATCCTTAGCGTGCTTTTGGACCAACATGTTTCTGGTCTTTATGTTGCTCACTGAAGGTGTGGTATCCTCATTGAGGGCGCGTGATTTCTCCGGTGTGCTGCCGGCCATATGTTCTGGCCTTAAGAAGGTAGGTGCGGCGATGATAGCGAGCTCGAATAACATGCTTGCTGTTGCCGTTGCAACTGCTACTGCAGGGTTGGTAGTGGGTACTGTTGGGCTTACTGGCTTTGGCCTCACCATAGGTTCGCTTGTTGACGCACTTGCTGGGGGCGACATGTTTGTCGCGCTCCTGGTGACCGCGCTGATCTGCATAGTGCTGGGCATGGGCATGCCCACCACTGGGTGCTACATAGTGGTTTCCACGCTGGTTGCTCCCGTGCTGAGTATGGTGGCGCACAAGAACGGGTTGACAGCACCTCCCATTGCGCTGCACCTATTCGTGTTCTATTTCGGCTTAATGGCTGATGTAACGCCTCCTGTGGGCATAGCCTCCTACGCTGCTGCAGCTATAGCATCGGCGAACTCATTCAAGACGGGGGTGCAGTCGTTCTTATACAACATAAAGACCATGGTCATTCCGTTCATGTTCATATTTGATAGCAACATAATCCTGTATGGTGTTGAAAATGTCTGGACGGCTGCCGCGCGGATTGCACTGGCTTTCGTAAGTGTTGTTGTCCTTTGTGCTGGAATGCAGGGTTATTTTATCAGGCGCAACCGGGTTTATGAATCCGTAATTCTGGTTTGTGCTGGGTTAATGCTCATGATGCCTAATTACCTTGCTAGACTGTTGGGCAACGACAGTGTGAAACTGCCTCTCGCTGAGATTAACAGTAGGATTGTTACTGTTGAGAAGGGTGACAGGGTTTTGGTGAACTATGAGAGAGCAATTGCGAGTGATGGGAAGTCCGACGGTGCGGGGTACGTCATTGTGCCCATGGACGGGGAGTTTGTGGGCAATGTGTCTGAAATGATGAACGAAAAAGTAGGAGTTGCTGTAACATCGGTGCCTGTAGAAGGCAAGCTCTTAGTGTCTAATGTTAGTAGTGATGGGTACGTCTTTGCTGACATATGGCAAGGGGATTTCATAACTGGGTTGTCAATTTCGCGTGGGGATTGTGGCGGAAATTACGTTATGGCCCTGTCCGCTCTGATAGTGGTGGTAATTGCACTTTTACAGGCGCGCAGCAGGAAGTTGCAGTGTGTGTAGGTGAGGGACCATGGTTCTAGACGCTACAATGGCGCTTGTTGTGCTGTCCCTAGCCACTTTGGGGTTTGTTAGAGGGTTCATAAAAGAAGTATTCGGCATTGCCGGGATGGTGATAGCGATAGTGTTGACTGCAAGTTATAGTGACTATTTTTCTGAGATTTATGGCGCACGTGTACATTCGGAAATCTTGGCGGGGGTCCTGTCAGGCGTTACTGTATTCGTTGGGGTTATGACTTGTGTAGTCTTGGTAAATGGTGTGGTGGTGCGGCTCCTCTCCCCCTTGAGGCATAATGCATTAGATAAGACTGCAGGACTAATTGTGGGTGTTGCTAAAGGTCTGGTGGTTGCCTATTGTGCGTTTTTTATCATGGAGACCTTCCTATACGCGTTTGCGCCGCGATCCACAGAAGAAGACGCTGAAGTTACGTTGCCTGCGTGGTTTGCTAACACGTATTCGTACAATTTCTTTTCTGCTGCGAGTGAATACATGGGAGGCGTCATTCCGGAACTTGCGTACGACAGGATAGGCGTGGTTGCGCGCGAGTTACTTGGCAAGGGACAGGGGAATGATTTCGAGTACGATGACGGGGAGCAGCCATGATATTTCTTGATTGTGTACCGCGGTCATATATAATACGCCGGTAGGTTTTTTTGGCGGGGGTTTTTAGTGCCTATTTATGAGTTCGCTTTTATCGCGCAGCAGGGTCTCACGCAGTACGAGTTGGAGGGTCTTTCTAAGGGCCTGTCTGCACTGCTGGTTAAGATAGGTGCTGAGCTCGTCAAGTATGAGTACTGGGGGCTTCTGGATTTTGCCTACAGCATAGCAAAGAACAACAAGGGACATTACTGCATGATGTACATACGTGCTGATCCCTCCGCGATGGACGAGTTCCGGCGCAAGGTAAGGTTGAATGAGGATGTGCTGAGGTTTTTGTGTTTGAAGGTGGACAAGGTGTGTGAAGGTAAGTCCGCCATGATGGGTTCTGATCAAGATTAGGGGGTGTCTGTGCTGCAAGGGAACAAAAACGGTGGTAAGGGGGAAAATGGCGCTGCGCACTCCCCGCTGGTATATCTTAAGAGGCCATACTTTAGAAAATCGAGGTCGTGTCCTCTGGCCCAATGTCCCGACGAAGATATAGATTACAAGAATAGGGCGCTGCTTTCTAAGTTTGTTTCTGAGTATGGTCGGATATTGCCGAGTAGGATAACTTCGGTATCCTCCAAGAAGCAAAAGCTCCTGGCGCGTGCGGTTAAACGGGCTAGGTTCCTCGCTCTATTGCCGTATTGCTGATTTGTGGTTTTTGGATGTTATCGGTAATTTTGAAATCCAGCGTTAGGGGTCTTGGTAAGGCTGGTGAGATCGCCAAGGTCAAGCCGGGCTATGCGCGATATCTTTTGGCAGATGGCAAGGCGGTGCGCGCCACTAAGGATAATGTCGCGCTTTTAGAACAAAAGCTCGCCCTCATAGAAGAGGAGAACAACAAGAAACTTGCGGAAGCTGAGGGGGTGGCCAAGTCTCTGGGAGCTGAGCGCCTCATCATTGTCAGACAGTCCTCCGATGACGGTAAGTTGTTCGGGTCTGTGACCGTTAGAGATGTGTCCAAGTTGCTTTGTGATCTCGGGTACGATATTCAGCCGAGGTGCGTATCTTTCGGTGAGATGATAAAGCGCACTGGAGAGTATGAGATAAACGTAGAGTTGCACGCCGATTTGGTTGCTACGTTGCAATTGCATGTGGTCAGGAATGAATCTGAGGCTGAGAGGGTCAGACTAGGAATTGCCAAGAGCGAAGACCAAGCGGCTGCAGCTGCCGAGGTTGAGCAGGCAGAAGATGTTGCGGCTGCTGAGCAGCAGGATTCAAGCCCGGTGGATGACCATGCAGATGATGCGGATGGTGCCGACGGCGGTGAGGGCCGTGATGAGGGCGCTGGCGACGCTTCCGATGGGGAAGAAATGCCCTCTACTTAAGATACGACGATATTTGTAGGGGTTTATGGTTGGGTACATTGGCAATGTTGATATAGGGGTGTTTGACGCCGAGGTCGCAGACAGCATGTCGGCGGAACTAGAAAGGCAGAACACGCTGCTGCAGATGATCGCGTCGGAAAATTTTGTGAGTCGTGCGGTCTTGCAGGCCCAGGGTTCTGTGCTAACTAACAAATACGCTGAGGGATATGCGGGTAGCAGGTACTACTGCGGTTGCGCCGTTGTTGATGTTGTGGAAAACCTAGCCATTGAGCGTCTCTGCAGGCTTTTTGGGTGTAAATTTGCTAATGTGCAGCCACACTCTGGCTCCCAGGCCAACCAGCAGGTTTTTATGGCGCTCTTGAAACCTGGTGATACTATTCTTGGCATGTCCCTGGATTGCGGAGGACACTTAACCCACGGTGCGGCCCCTAATGTTTCGGGGCGGTGGTTTAATGCCGTGTCTTATGGGGTCAATCGCGATACGGGGCTCATAGATATGGATGAGGTGGAGGCTCTTGCCCTGTCTGCCAAACCCTCATTGATTATTGCCGGGGCGTCTTCATACCCGCGAAGGATAGACTTTGCCGCTTTTAGGGCCATCGCAGATAAGGTGGGGGCATATTTGCTTGCGGACATAGCTCACTATTCGGGGCTGATTGCTGGTGGCTGCTATCCATCACCGTTTGGGCACGCGCATGTCGTTACTTCCACCACCCATAAGACCCTCCGGGGGCCTAGGGGCGCCGTTATAATGACTGACGATGAAGAAATACACAAAAAGATAAGGCTGTCCGTGTTTCCTGGAATGCAGGGTGGCCCGCTGATGCATGTGATAGCGGCGAAGGCGGTGGCGTTCAAAGAGGCTCTGCATCCGGATTTCAAGCTATACGCCCAACAGGTGCTAGAAAACTCCCGCGTTCTTGCTGGTGTTTTGTCTTCCGAGGGGCTGGATGTTGTCACGGGCGGGACTGATAGCCACATCGTGCTACTTGACCTGAGATCAAAGGGTGTAACCGGCAGGGAAGTATCTTCCTCCTTGGAAAGAGCCGGTATTGTGTGCAACAAGAATGCGGTTCCCTTTGACACAGAAAAACCCTGGGTTACTTCCGGAATAAGGCTGGGCTCTGCTGCTGAAACCTCGCGCGGGCTTGGAGTACCTGAGTTTGAAAGCATAGGGCGCTTGGTTGCGAAGGTTGTTAATGCTTGTTCTTTGGGTCAAGAAAAAATGTCTGCGGCGGAAGCAGAGGTTAGGCGCGAAGTAAATGGCCTAGTGCGCAGCCTTCCCATGTCGGCGTTTCCTGTGTGTGAGGTGTGCTAATAGCCTCATGTGCGTTGGTCGGGGCTCCTCGCGTTTGTGGGGTTGCTAGACGATGCAAGTGTAGCGCCGTGGCGGCTGCTCGTGGTCGGTTGCATCGCTATGGTGGCCTCTGGGGCGTTTATGGTGTGAGGTGTGTTCCGTGATGAAAAGCAGTCCGACTTCTGATTTAAAAGTTGTGGCACGAGATGCTTTGGATTCTTTGCTGTCCATGATCGAGCAAGTTGATGTTGAGGGGCGCATCGAGTGTGACGCGGGTGATGGAATAATCGAGGCTACGTGCGATGGGCTCGTATACCTGATAAGTTGGCATCAGCCCTCATCGCAAATATGGGTTGCATCTCCAATTAGCGGATCGGTGCGTTTCTCTTACAACGCAGATGATGCATTGTGGCGTGATACGCAAAATGCGCGTGAGCTGCTTTCCTTTGTTAAACAGGATATATGCGCCGCCTTTGGCCTTCGAGAGCAATAGGTGTGCCATGAAGGCGCTGCTCTCCTATATACGGCCACACTTTTTGTATTTCTTGCTGTCATACCTTGCGGTGATTACCTCTTCTGGGGCCATACTCGCCTTGGGACACAGCATGAACGCGCTGGTCGACGCCGTTGGTTCGACCTCAGACTCCAGGCCGCTGACAGTTATTTTTTTTCTGATTGCAACGATGTCGACAAGCTCGTTTTTGCGGGTCTGGCTTTCAGGGCGCGGAGCTGAGCTCGTGGTGCGTGACTTGCGAAAGCAGATATATGACAAAATCGTCGTTTTATCTCAGAGCGTTTTGGAAAATACCAGCACGTCGGTGTTAATGAGCAGATTAACAACTGACATGGCCATGCTGCAGGCCATTCTGAGCGGTAGTATGCTGGTGATTTTTCGGAACACGACTGTTCTCATAGGTAGCGCAACCATGCTCGCGCATACCAACATAAAGCTTACTGGGTATATAGTCTGCATGTTGCCGATTCTATGGGCAATTGTTGCGTTGTTAGGCAGGCGTGTGCGACATTTCTCTCGTCTTTTGCGGGGAAGGGTTGAGCAGTTAGCCCATTTTGGCGAGGAAACGTGCAGGGGTATCGGGGTTATCCAAGCGTTTACGGCCGAAGATCATGCAAGAGCCAAGTTTGCCAATTTGTTAGACGAAAACTTCCGTATTGCCGGGAAATATTTACTATGGCGGGCACTGTTGGTGACCCTGATTCTCTCCGCGGCTGCCGGGTCTGTCGGCGTTGTCTTATGGATGGGCATCAAAGAGGTGAGTGTCCAGAGCATGAGCGCCGGGTCTCTCTTATCGTTCGTTTTTTATGCAGTACTTGCCGCCGGTGCGGTGAACGGCATAGGGGACAATATCCAAGATCTGCAGAAGGCCGCCAGGATTGCCGAAGACGTACTACAGCTATTGTGCATTGATGTGGGAATGTCAGATGCCGAGGATTGTGTGGACGTTAATGCAGTCAAGGGGGCAGTCGAGATGCACAACGTCACGTTCTTCTATCCGAGCAAAACAGACACACCAGCGCTGCGGAACGTAAGCCTTACTATGCATAGTGGTGAGAGAGTGGCAATAGTGGGGTATTCTGGTGCGGGAAAGAGCACGATTACTGACTTGCTCCTGAGGTTTTATGATGTCAGCTCCGGAAGCATAACCATCGACGGGGTGGATATCAGGAAGATTTCCTTACGCAGCCTACGCTCGCTTTTCTGCGTAGTTCCACAAAGCCCAGTGATATTTTCCGGCACCATACTTGATAACATAGCCTACGGGGCCGACCGTACCTACACCAATAGGCAACTGGAGGAAGCGGCGGAAAGGGCTAGCATTGCGGATTTTATACACACTCTCCCAAACAAGTTTGACACTTTCGTTGGTGAGAAGGGAATATGCTTATCGGAGGGACAGAAGCAGAGAATAGTGATAGCCAGAGCCATATTGAGGAACCCAGAAGTTTTGATATTGGACGAAGCGACTTCGGCTCTGGATTCCGATAATGAAAGCAAGGTGCAGGCAGCATTGTGTGAGTTGATGCAAGGCAAGCTCATGATTACCATAGCGCATAGGCTCTCCACTGTAGCCAACTCGGATAAAATAGTTGTATTAGACGACGGGGCGATCAAAGAGGTTGGCACGCATGACTCACTCATACAGGACGAAAACAGCTTATATGCCAGGCTGGTTAAGCTGCAGCTTTTGCAGTATAGGGGATAGGCGGCTGTACACGCTTTTGAGTTGCGCCGGTGCAGTTGGAGGCCAGCCAAGTTTTTACGCGTTATGTCGGCAAAGTTGTGGTTGGTTAATGAGATACTGATAAAAACGTCCAAGGAAGAAAAGTCCCAGTGTGGGTGAGTTTTGTGCCAACCTAAGGCTGCTATAGCGAGCTAGCGCGGTACTGATTGCGGGCGGTGGGACCAAAGTTGTTGTTGACTGTGGGGGTTATTATGGTACGCTGAGGTCGTTTGTGATTTTGCGTTTTGCGCTGTGGGAGCACCTGGGTCGGCATATAAAATTGTAGACCACGAGTATGATGTTGTGGTTGTTGGCGCGGGGGGTGCCGGGCTACGTGCGGTTGTCGGCATGGCCGCTGCGGGCCTATCCGTGGCGTGTGTGTCTAAGGTTTTTCCCACCCGTAGCCATACCGTGGCTGCCCAGGGTGGCATCAGTGCGGCGCTTGGTAATATTTCTGAGGATGACTGGCGGTGGCATATGTTCGACACCGTTAAGGGGTCTGACTGGCTTGGTGATCAAGATGCCATCGAGTATATGTGCAAGCATGCTATGGAAGCGGTTGTTGAGCTTGAGCATTATGGGGTTCCCTTCTCGAGAACTGAAGATGGCAAAATATACCAGCGTCCGTTTGGGGGTATGACTACAGAATATGGCAAAGGCAAGATGGCCGTGCGTACCTGTGCTGCCTCGGACAAAACTGGGCATGCCATATTGCACACTTTGTATCAGCAGGCCCTAAAATATAAGGTAGAGTTTTTTGTTGAGTATTTTGCGATAGATCTGATCATGAGCGCTAATAATAGCGCTTGTCATGGCGTTGTTGCGTGGTCATTGTGTGACGGCACTCTACACAGGTTCCGCGCGCACGCGGTGGTTTTGGCAACCGGTGGGTATGGCAGGGTATACTTTTCGGCGACCAGTGCCCATACCTGCACTGGTGATGGTGGCGGTATGGCTGCCAGGGCCGGGCTGCCCATGGAAGACATGGAATTCGTGCAGTTTCACCCCACTGGTATATACGGTTCTGGCTGCTTGATGACCGAGGGTTGCCGCGGTGAGGGTGGATACCTGCTGAACTCCGAAGGGGAGAGGTTTATGGAGCGCTATGCGCCCAAGGCGCGGGACCTTGCCTCTCGTGACGTTGTTAGCAGGGCCATAACAATGGAGATACGCGAGGGTAGGGGTGTTGGGCCGAAGAAAGACCACGTGTTTCTGTCTATAGCCCATCTTGACCCTGGGGTGATAAAAGAAAGGCTGCCAGGCATCAGTGAAACTGCCAAGACGTTTGCTGGTGTTGACGTTACTAAAGATCCTATACCAGTCCTGCCTACGGTACACTATAACATGGGTGGGGTGCCGACAAACTATTATGGGGAGGTTATTCTATCGGAAAAGGGAAAGATAGTAGCAGGGCTTTTTGCAATCGGCGAGGCGGCATGTGTTTCTGTGCATGGTGCTAACCGCTTGGGCTCTAATTCCCTACTGGACCTGGTGGTCTTTGGCAGAGCGGCTGCGCTTAGGGCCAGGGAAATCATCAAGCCTGGTGCTCCCCACGCGCCGATAGAAGAATCGTTCGTAGATGCAATTGTTGATAGATTTGATAAACTGCGCTTTTCACGCGGTGGCCCCCGGGTTGCCGAGGTGCGTGATAGCATGCAGCGTGTGATGCAAGACCATGCGGCGGTTTTCCGTACCGCAGACATTCTTAATGAGGGGAAACAGAAAATTCGCGAGGTTGCCTCTATGGCGAAAGATATGTCTGTTTCGGATAGGAGCATGATTTGGAACAGTGACCTTGTGGAGGCTCTTGAGCTAACCAATATGCTGCCTCAGGCTGTGATTACCATGGACTGTGCTGCGAATCGCACTGAGAGCAGAGGCGCTCACGCCCGTGAGGATTTTCCGGAGCGTGATGATGAAAACTGGATGAAGCACACCATGGCTTGGTACGATAGCAAGACCCACGGTGTGAAGATAGCCTACAAGAGTGTTGCTACCAGCACGCTTACAAATGAGGTGGAGTGGTTTCCTCCTCAGAAGAGGGTATACTAGATAGTGGTTAATGGGGTGTAGCCAATGGTGCAGATATCTCTGCCGCGGAACTCTAAAATCAATCCTAAGGGTAAAGTGCACAACATGGCGGAGGGCGCGCAGCGTGTCGGGTGCTTCAAGATATACCGGTGGTCTCCAGATGACGATGAAGGCCCTAGGATTGACACGTTCTACATCGATTTAGATAAATGCGGGCAGATGGTCCTTGATGCGCTGATAAAAATTAAGAACGAGGTGGATTCCACACTTACGTTCAGGAGGTCCTGCAGAGAGGGCATATGCGGATCCTGCGCGATGAATATTGACGGTTCTAACACTCTCGCATGTACAAAATACATCTCTGACATCAAAGGGGATGTGAAAATCTACCCATTGCCCCACATGAACGTAATTAAAGACCTAGTGCCAGATCTTAGTGACTTCTATGCGCAGTACAAGTCTGTCAGTCCGTGGCTTAAGGCTAAGGATCCTGTTTCCGGCACTAGTGAGCGTCTTCAAAGTGTTGAAGACAGGAGCAAGCTGGATGGAATTTATGACTGCATTCTGTGCGCTAGCTGCAGCACAAGCTGTCCGAGCTATTGGTGGAATTCCGACAAATACCTGGGGCCTGCGGTTCTGCTGCAAGTGTATCGGTGGTTGGCGGATAGCAGGGATGAGGCAACTGATGAACGGTTGGAGCTCCTTGATGATGCGTTTAAACTGTATAGGTGCCACACTATTATGAACTGTACAAAAACCTGTCCTAAAGACTTAAATCCTGCAAAGGCGATCTCTAAAATTAAGCAGCTGATGCTCAAGAGGTTGGAGTTATAGGTGGAAGAAGGAACGGGTGAGTACACAAAGCGTGTGGTCGTGCATGCACTTGAGGATATCCTGCATCAGGAGCTCAGGGTTTTAGATAAAGGGTTTGTAAGGGTTGTTGATTATATGGGCTCTGATGAGTCCGTGGTTCAGGCTGCGCGCGTATCTTACGGTAGGGGCACGAAGCGCACTAGCCAAGATGCCGCGTTAATTGGGTACCTCATGCGGCATGCACACACTTCCCCCTTCGAAATGTGTGAGATTAAGCTTCACGTAAAGTTGCCAATTTTTGTCGCCAGGCAGTGGGTAAGGCACCGTACTGCAAGTATAAATGAGTATTCTGCTAGGTACTCTGTATTGGATCGCGAGTTTTACATTCCGGATGAGAAGCAGATTGCGGAGCAGTCAACAAACAACGCACAGGGCAGGGGAACGCCGTTGCCTGCTGATGCCGCGAAGAGGATTATGGAGCTTTTTAGGCGCAATTCTGAGCTCATGTATGAAGATTACGAAGCCCTGCTGGAGCAGGGCTTAGCGCGGGAGCTTGCCAGAATGAACCTGACGATTAATTGCTATACCCAGTGGTATTGGAAAGTTAATCTGCACAATTTGCTGAGGTTTTTGGCGCTTAGATCTGGTGCGGGTGCCCAATATGAGATTAGAGAATATGCGAGCAGGATTCTGGAAATAGTGAGGTTATGGGTTCCCATGGTGCACGCCGCATTTGTGGAATACCACTTGGAATCCAGTACAATATCAAGAAGCGCGCTTGTGGTTGTGAGAAAGATGCTACAAGGGGAAAAGGTGAGTATGGAGGAGAGCGGACTAGGGCGCAGGGAGTGGGGCGAGCTCATGTCAGTACTGTACCCCGATGGCGAACCTGAGTAATGCGCATACTATTTGTGGTCTGTCACGCGGAAGTTCTTTTTGTAGGGGCCCTCTTGGGCTATTGAGGTCAGTCTTGTTGTTAATGTTGTGGCGAAGCGTGATGTGCTGTTCCTTAACTAGACATGTGGAGTACGTATGCTGCTGAGCTCGTTGGCATTCATACTTGCCGTGCTGTCTGTAGTACTCGTTGATATCACTAACGCTATGTATGCCAACTACCTAACGCAGGTGGGGGCTTTTTTTGGTGCGGAACAGACTGTTACTCAGTTTACAGTCAGCTGTGAGATGCTTGGCTATTCGACATCGGGGCTGATTTACGGTCCTATGTCTGACCGGCATGGACGTAGGCCTGTCATGCTCTTCGGAATGGCCGTCTTCCTTATTACCGGGCTGTGGTGCTATTTTGCAAATAGCATAACTGTTCTCATTATTGCCAGATTTTTTTGCGGGGTAGGTGCGGGAGTTTCTGCAGTAGTGGGCTATGCAATTATATGTGACACCTATTCTAGTGAGGAGTGCTCTAAGAGGATATCCTTGATGTACATGTGTGCTGTTACCGGCTCCGCGTTCATTGCACCCGGCATGTCCTCATACATGATAGAACATGGATATGGTTGGAGAACAGTTTTTGTAGTGTCAATAGTCCTGAGCGCAGCACTCCTTTCCTGGTTGGTGTGCAAGCTTCCAGAGACAATATCGGAGAGACGTGCGGGGTGTAATCCGATTACAATAGTTTCCGGGTACGTCGCCCTGCTGAGGAACCGCAGGTTTCTTGCCTATTGTTTCATCAAGGTTCTCACGATGACGTATACATTGGCCTCAGTGGGAACTCTGCCATTTGTATTTATTGAGGGCATGGGGCTCCAGGCAAAGTATTATGGCTATGTTGCAGCTATTGGCGGAGTGTCATTCATTGCCGGGACTATGGCCAACGTAAAGCTGGTGGGCAGGTTTGGTATGAGAAGAATGATAGCTGTAGGTTTGGTGCTGACTGTGGCATCAGATGTGGCGGCGATTATGGCCGATTACTACTTCGCTCTTACACCTGTGCTTGTGGAGGCAATCTGGATTCCCTCCTCATTCTGCATTTCACTTATCGCCAGTAACGGCGCTGTTTTGGCCTTTCGTGAGGTCAGCAACAAAGGCGCAGCCTCTGCCTTCATTATTTTTTGTCAGACAGTTTTTGGAGTTGTAGGCATGTACGTTGTCGGCAAGTTTTACAATGGCACCATAGTCCCAATTTGTTTGCTGACTTTCACATGCTGCGGAATATCTTCAGTGATCCTGTGCGTATGTACGCCGAGGAGCGAAGCTTAGAGCTAATGGTGCGGCTGGTCAGCAGTAAATCCCTACCCTACCGGCTGGCAGGCCCCGCGCACTGTAGGATTGCAGCCACTCAGTTTAAGCTCTTAAGCTCAGCGTTGTCTCCGCGCCGTTGCATACCCTTTTTCCACGAGCCTATATGTACTTGCTGCTGAGCAGGTATTCAAAGCCTTTTTGTGTGAGCACCCTGCCGCGTGGTGTGCGCTGGATGAAGCAGGTTTTTATTAGATATGGCTCTATAGTCTCTTCGATGTTGCCTACGTCTTCTGAAAGCGCTGAGGCTATAGTGTCGATGCCCACCGGACCTTTTGCCTCAAAAACGAACTTTAGATATTTCAAGTCCATTTTGTCGAACCCAGCACCGTCTATTCCCAGGCGGAACAGCGCGCTATTTGCGAAGTTGCCATCTATTGTGCCGTGCTTCCTCTCAAACTCTAAAAAGTCTCTCACGCGCCTGAAGAGCCTTAGCGCAATTCTCGGTGTGCCTCTGGATCTGGAGGCAATCTCCCGCGCCCCGCTATCGTCTATACTAGTGCAAATCACGCCGGCGGCCCGCTTTATCACAAGCACGAGTTCGTCTACAGAGTAAAACTCCAGGTGCAGTGGGATGCCGAACCTGTCCCTCAACGGGTTTGAGATCAATCCAAACCTTGTGGTAGCGCCGATCAATGTGAAAGCGGGGATGTCGATTTTCAAAGTTCTTGCGCCACATCCCTCTCCTACCACAATGTCGAGGCAATAGTCCTCCATAGCGGAATATAGCACCTCCTCTATGTTCCTGTTCAACCTATGAATTTCGTCTATGAATAACACATCCATGGGTTGAAGATTGGTCAAAATTGCTGCCAAGTCACCTGCTTTGCTCAACAAAGGCCCGGCAGTTGACCTAAAATTCACCTTTAGTTCTTTTGCGATGATATGTGCAAGCGTGGTTTTACCTAAGCCCGGCGGGCCATACAATAAAACGTGGTCCATGGGCTCTCTTCTCTCATACGCAGATTGTATGAAGACCTTGAGATTCTTTATGACCTCAGTCTGCCCCACAAACTCTTCTATTAGGCACGGGCGGAGAGCAACATTGCGATGGTCCTCCGGCAGGGCCTCATATTTGTGTAATGTGTCGTTGCTCACTTAGATAACTCCAAAAGTGCGCGGCGTACCGCATCCTCGGTGGAGTCACACACTCCAACTTTCTGCAGCGCACCCAAGGCTGCCGTCCTTTCGTACCCCAGGCTGAGTAAGGCAGCAACAGCCTCACTGTCTGTTCTAGTGGTTGCAGCGAACCTGTTGAGCTCAAATTTCTGTACCTGCGGGGTCAACTCGGAAATTATTCTACTGATGAGCTTTTCTCCCACGCCACCAACCTTTAAAGCAGCCCTATCTTCGCTTACGATTGCAGAAAACACCTGCTCTGGGGTCAGCACGTCCAATATTGCCATGGCAGTCTTGTAGTTCACGCCGCTGACTTTAATAAGCATCCGCATGCAGTTTTGCTCTTCCCTGTTTGCAAAGCCATAGAGCTGGGAGACGCCGTCTCTGCCCACATAGGTTTCAATATACAGCCGAACATGATCTCCGTGTTGGCAGCCGCTTAGCACCCTGCCCGGCAGCTGCACCAAATACCCCACTCCGCCGACACACAGTATGATGCGATTGCTGCACACAACCTCTTCGACCGTGCCAGACAACGTCCCGATCATAGCGCCTCCTGGCTATAGATACGGGCAAGCCTGGCCCTGCACTTCCGCGCTCTGACTAAGGTGCTGATGCGAAGCAGCGTAAACACGCCAAATAGGGATGCAAGAGCGGTGAACATTGCAAATAGCGGTACTAGCATTGAGGAATCAATAGCCACGCCACCCTTCCTTAGCACACTTGCCGGTTGGTGCAGGGTTGACCATATGTCCACCGAGAACTTCACAATCGGTACGTTTATGGCACTAAACACCGCAAACAAGGCGGCAGCCCTCGAAGCCCTTGCCTGGTCTTCAAACGCATTCCACAAGCACGAATATCCCAAATATAAGAAGAGCAGAAGCAACATTGAGGTGAGCCGAGCATCCCACACCCACCAGGCACCCCACGTGTATTTGCCCCACACACTGCCAGTGACCAAACACACCATGGTAAAACACCCGCCCACAGGTGCCATCGCCCTGGACAGCAAAAAACCCGCGTTTTTTTTAATTAGTGCTACAAAGCTCAACACGGCGACTGCCGCATACGTCCCCAACGAAATCCACGCAGAGGGTACGTGCAAATACATTATGCGCACGACCTCACCCTGCCTATAATCTGGCGGTGAGGCATAAAGCGCGCAATACAGGCCCACCGCCATCGAGACGGCGCATATGCACACCAGACAGGGCAACGCCGCCCACGAGTAACGAACAAGACCCTTCACGCTACCGCACCAGAAGCTACCTACCCCATCCCCGGAAGATAGCATAGTTACTTATGAGCGACAACAGTAAGTTTACCCATGGCCAGCTGCTCCTTACCGTGGCTACGATGCTGATACACACCCACATTAGGCTCAATGAGTAAGTGCGCAGAAAAGGCAGGTGTGCAGCGGATAGCCGTGGCGGCAGTCGCTTCTATAACGTGAGCGCGCAGCTTTCGCAATAGTAGCCTTGTTGTGGGCTGAGCACACTATGCACCGGGGTTTATTTCGGTTGAAAGTTGGGCACGTTGATGATATAAGCGGCCTCTGGCACGGGAATTGCAGGGGTGTTGTGGGCCTAAAGCTGACAAGTGAAGGTATAATGCTGGTGCTCTCCTCACCCTCTGGGTGCGGCAAGACCACCGTGTCTGACCTTATCATCAAAAACAGTGATAACAACATAATACGCTCGGTTTCCGCAACCACGAGGGCTCCTAGGGAGGGTGAGGTTAACGGTAGGGACTACTTTTTCCTCAGCGAAGCGGAGTTTTTGCTGATGTGCGAATCTGGTGAGATGATGGAGCACGCGAAAGTTTTCGGGAATTACTACGGCATACCGCGGAAGTTTGTGGCAGAAAACATCAGTAGCGGGAAAAACATACTGTTTGTGATCGATTGGCAGGGGGCCTACAGGCTAATGGAAACGATGAAAGAATCAGTAGTGAGTGTTTTCATGATGCCTCCTTCCATGGATGAGTTAGAGCGTCGCATGAGCGACCGAGGCGGTATTGATGGTGTTGCGAGGGAGAGGCTTAAAGGCGCCCCATTCGAGATCAGTCACTGCTACCGCTACGATTACATAATAGTCAACGAAGATGCTGAGGAAACCGCGCGCAAGATAGGCTGTATTATCGGTGCAGAGAGCAAGAGGGTGTCTAGGCAGATGGGGTTGAGGGAGCTTATAGACAAAAACTTCCCGTTGTGATACGGGCTGTCGCGGCTTGAGAAATTTACTGCGGTGCTCGCTATGCGGGTTCGTGTTCCGCAAATAAGCATTGCGGCTTCCGGGGTGTCGTGCTACAAGTCTAAGACAATCAGAAGTTGAGCAAGTATGGCAGTTGTGGTTGCCCGTGTGGTTCGGGCGTGCTGTGGTGTGTTTCCAGCCAGTGGCAAGTCGGCGGTATGGCCGGTCGTTTTCGCGATATTCGCTGCTGTCTTCCCGATGTGCGGTGCCGCGCACGTGCAAGATGCCGGCTATGGCGGCAAATTTGGCTCCCGGGCCGTGATGGACGCTATCTGGACGGATGCGCAGCTCCGTGGTACGGAAGAGGAAAGCAAGGTTTCTAGTTACCACCAGCCAGATTTGGCGCTGCCGGACGGTGGGTGCACGCCGCTTCGGGCCCAGGGGGAAAGCAATGGCGTATGGGGGAATATTAGGTCTGTCTCGCTGCGCCCAGATGTGGGGAAAGTTGTGGCTCTAACGTTCGATTTTTGCGAACTTTCTACCAAAACTGCCGGCTATGACGGCGGGGTGATCGATTTTCTCAGGCAACGCGGCATTCCCGCTACGCTATTTCTCGGTGGAAAATGGATGAAGACGCACCCAGAAAGGGCGATGCAGCTCATTGCGGACCCACTGTTTGAAATAGGTAATCATGCGTGGACTCACGGAAATTTTGCGCTATTGCCCGTAAGGGATGCAACCGAGCAGGTCATGTGCACTGAAAGGCAGTATGAGATACTCAGAAGCGCTGTCGGTGCGCGATTGCATGATGGCATATCGCATGAGGAGTTTGAAAAAATTCCCAATGGTCTTAGCTTGTTTAGGCTACCTTACGGTAGGGTGGCAGACGCGAATCTTGACCTTTTGCGTAAAATTGGGGTTAGGATTGTGCAATGGGACGTTGTAGTGCCCGAGTGGGAGCGGATCTCCGATAAATTTGTGTCGGAAATGGGCATACGCAGGGGGTCGATTTTGCTAATGCACGCAACTTCGGTTCCCCCGCACACGCTTGAGAATCTAAAGGTGATTGTGGGTTTTTTGCAAAAAGAGGGGTACAGTTTCGCTACGGTTACGGAGCTGCTTGACATGGGAAGCCCAAATGTTCATACTGAGGGCTACTTCAGGCATCCTGGGGATAATGTCTTCCTGGACAACAGGTATCTGAACTATGGCACCGCGCATCCGCCTCCCAATGGGCACAAACCCGCGGGCAGTGGGTAGTCCGTCCTGTGATGGCCGCTGTTTTGGTGGGGCAGCCTGCCGTAGTGCGCTTGTCCGGGTACATTTGGTAGGTAGTGGGGTGCACTCTCGGTGCGGTTTTTTGAATTCCCTGGCCCTCATGCCTGTTTTTGCGGTCTTTTGGGGGTTTAGTGCGTGAAATAATAGACGGTAAACTGGTCGCACGGGGTTTGCTAGACAGGTTGCGTGTATCTGTTGATCGACTTAAGGCAGAACATGGAATAGTACCACACTTGGTGGTGGTCATTGTTGGGGATGATCCGGCGAGTAAGCTGTACGTAGGCAATAAGCAGCGCAAGGCAGAGGAGCTCGGCCTGCAGTCCCGGACTATTGCCCTTGAGCATGATACCTCCCAGGAGGAGCTGTTGCGCATCATTGATGAGCTAAACAGAGACGCGGCAGTGCACGGTATTTTGGTGCAGCTGCCCCTACCAAGGCATATAGATAAAGAGCTGGTGATTAACGCCATCAGCCCCGAGAAAGACGTTGATGGGTTTCACAATGCCAACGCTGGCAAGCTAGCCACTGGTCAGCTGGATTGTATGATCCCATGTACTCCGCAGGGGTGCATCCATCTGATAAAAACTGTAAAACAAGATCTGGCCGGTAGCAACGCGGTGGTTGTAGGGCGCTCAAACATAGTGGGAAAGCCGGTTGCATTGCTGCTCCTCCACGAAAATTGTACGGTGACTGTGCTACACTCTGCCAGCCGTAATCTTGAAGAGCATTGTTTGCGGGCAGATATAATTGTGGCAGCAGTGGGCAAGGCCCGCTTCATTAAGGCTTCCTGGATCAAGCCTGGGGCAACAGTTGTCGATGTTGGCATAAACCTTGTAGAAGAGAGCGGCAAGAAGCGCTTTGTTGGAGATGTTGAGTTCGAAGGTTTGCAGGATGTTCCATGCTCGGTAACCCCAGTCCCCGGAGGCGTGGGGCCGATGACCATAGCGTTTCTTCTGGTGAACACGGTTTTAGGGGCGTGCAAGCAATGTGGCGTTGCTTATGGAGATATAAAAAGTTCTCTGTTGCAGTAGTTGTCGTTATGGTTTAGCATTCTGCGGGGGCGGTTAGCTCAGTTGGTAGAGCGCCTCGTTTACACCGAGGAAGTCAGCAGTTCGAGTCTGTTACTGCCCACCATTCAAGGTTCTTGCCGCTCTTTTTGGTTGCTTGTGGTTTCTATTCACGCACTCAAACTCGGGCTTTGCCCGCGCTTTGCACTTGTTTAGGTGTCTCCAAAGTTGTGCGTAAGCTGGTTGTGACAGCTTTGGGGTTCATATTTAGTTAATAAAATTACCACTATACTTCCTGTGAGCTTGAGCCCCGTTCTGCGCGTGGGTCTGTGGACCTGTGCGCGAGGATGCTCCGGCGGCTTGGCGTGCGCCGCGGGCGCGGTGCCGGCGCCAGGCCGTGGGGACGCGCTAGTTATGGAGATACGGCCAAAACTACACCCAAAAGTTGATTGCATTGAACCCAAGACAATCTGGGTGCGGTTAAAAAAGAGCATAACTGGTAATATTAGTTACGTTTGGACCTGGGGGCAAAAGACATGGACGAAGATAAACAACAAGTGATGCAGGCGCTTAGAGCAGCATTTGGCAAAAATAATGAGGGGATCAAAAAGCTGGACAACATCTCTAAACTCACCCGGCAGCGCATGACGAACTTGGATGCTCTGCAGAAGGAGCTAGAAACCAAAGCAGCTCTTGTTAAGGAGACAAATAATAAATTCAACCACCTCACAGGTTCAGCGGCATTACGTGCAAAAGCAACCGCAGCACTGCAACGGCTAGGCGCTGCAATAACAGGAAAGTCCTCAGGAAAAGCATTTGAGCCTGCAGACATTGACAACATGCCATTTATGGATTCTGTCGATCTTCCTGCGGACATGGAGATTACAGAGCCCCAAACAGGAGAGGAGAAGAAAGAATTTGGCAGGGCAACGGCCTATGGTCTGACAGGGCTGAAGCACACCATTGATGAGGGTGTGGAAATGCTCGGCCGTGGTATGCACATGGTCGGGGAAGGTCAGGCCAAGGTAGCACAGGGTGTCGAAGCAAAAGACGTTGAGCTAGTCAAGGCAGGTCTGGAACTATCCGGCCTAGGTACATCAATGTGTTGGCGCAGCCTTAGCGACATTACCCATGGTCTCAAGGCAGTGCAAGAAGGCCCCATGGGCAAGGTTGCTGGTAAGGGTCTAGAGAAGTGTCGTGAGAAGCTTGAAGCAGCATCGCAAAAATGGTTTAGCGCTTGGCAAGAGGTTGACGCCCTGGGCACAGCAGTTAGTAGGGGTGAGCAGGAGCTTGAAGCGGCGGCTAAGGAAGGCGAAGGCGAAGCATGGTCTCCAAAAGGTGTGGAAAGCAATGCATTCTACAAGGCATTAAACACAATAGGTCAAAAGATTGCAGATGCAGCTCAGGCTACCTGGGAAGGCTTGGCTATAACTGGTAAGTTCATAGGTAACGCCGCAAAGATTGCTGGTGTAGGCGCCCTATGTACAGCAGCAATCCTGACTGCTATGGTACCTGTGGTGAGCCTACCAATGTTTGCAGCAATGGGGATCAGTCCCACTGCTGATGCTTGGATACAAAACAAGATAGAGAAGGCAGAAAAATTCGTAGATGACCAGATGAGTGATGCGGCTCGCGGTCTCGCAGCTTCAGAGCTGGTCACAGCTGTAAGTGGTGCACTCGTGGCAGTGGGAGCAGGCTTCCAGTACATATTCACACCAGTTCATAACGCCATCAAGGGTTCTGTAGAAGAAGGCTTATACAAGATCAAGGAAGGCGTACAAGAGACCAACCAAAGCATCATGGCTAAGTTCAATGCTGTTGGTCAAGCCATGACAAATGCCGGAGTTTATGCAGTCGCTGCCATAAGACAGGGCTTCAGTGCTGAAACCCGTAACCTGCTGCTGCAGGGCATAGAAGCAGTATATAACTCCATCAAGGAGTTTGTAACAGGCCTAGCTGCCCCAATCGGCTCATACGACGCTGTAGAGGAAGCTATTAACCGGGAAGCTACAAAGATACAGAAGACAGAAGTAGCTTTAGATGCAGCAAAAGCTCCTTCCCTAGTAACTAACCTGAAAAACGCAGGTGTAATAACTACAGAGGAAGCACAACGTCTTGAACGACCAGCTCCTAGCATATCTTCAGTTGCAAGGCGTCTAGGATACGGCGCTCAAGCTCTCGCAGCAGTTGTGGAGGAAGAACCTGGCCAAGACGCAAAAGACCTGGCTGCCAAAGCTACACCTGCAGAGCGTGAAGCTGTAGACAATGCTATAAAATCTGTAGTTTCAGCTGTACAAAATGGACAAGCACCTGAGCTAGAAGCTGTAATCGCAGCTATAGAAGGCGCAGCTATGGACAGTACTGTTGAAAAACCAGCACAAGACAGAGGTGTAGAGCAAGCATCACAATCCAAGGATGGTATAGAGGGCATTGATCAAGATGCCCTCAAAGAAGCAGCTGAAGGCTTTACTGGTGCAGTAGAGGCAGCAGAAGGACAGGTTGCCCCATTAAATGCCGCAGAAGTTGCTGCCGCACAGGGGCATCAACAGTCATCAGGTATGAGTAGGTAAAAGGGGTGTCCGCTAGAAACTGTAGGCTGGGCAGCGCCAAGGGTACTCAACACAAGTCCTCCTCGCAGCCTCTGGTAGGCTGCGAGGAGACCCTAGAAGCGGGTTCAGGTAGTGACACAGTGGCGGAGATGCCTGCAGCGGCAAATGGGCGCTCTGAGTAGGGGCGTGCAGGGTAGATCCTAGGTTGCATAGCTGGGGACAGAAAAATCCTTTTCTGTCCCCGATTTTGGGTGGTGATTTTGGTATTCGATGTGTCGACTGAAGTTGAAAGGCGGAGGTGAACTGAATACATGGACAAGTTCTATGGTGGTATGGGGAAACTGGGCATCACCGAAGACCAGGTGGTGTCACATCAGAGGGTACTAAGGCAAGAAGCCCTGCGCAAAGGTGAAGACTTTACCAAGGAAGATAGACAAAACCTTACACATCAACTAAGACGAGCAGCACTCAACCCAGACTCTGACGAAGCGCAGCAGTCTGCGCAGAAGGTGAAGGAAAGCCATGACACAGTCCTCGGCGCAGAGGTACGACAGGCTAAATCTGCGGGTCCTGAGGTTGCTGTCCATACGGTAGGTGACCTACAGAAGAAGCTGGATTCCATAGGGACCAGACGCGCGGAACGAGCAAGGGACCGTGCAAGACGAAACGCAAGATTCAAGGATGAAGTAGCCCAGCATAACTACGAAGCATCCGTAAAGGCTCTGAGGGACCACGGGGTAGCGGTCAGTGATGAGGTCAGGGAGGCCATCAGCATCCGCGAGAAAGGTGTGGATACTCGTGAGGTGGTAAAGAGGTACGAGCGACGACTGCACGATGAGTTCATGCTACGGCATCGTGATGAGATTGCTGAGCTCCTCCAGCAGCGTATGTTGGCTCAAGGAGATGTCATGGAAGCTGCTGGGGCTGCGGGAGGGCGTTTTGGTTATGGTCCCCTAGCAGAGCGTGCTGCCCGGGTTGCAGCAAAGCCAGAAGAAGCCGGTGTAGGGCTCGAAGAGCTGAATCCGTCTAAGTCTGATGGTGGGAGACATACAGTGCAAGAATCCTCCCCCCCCCCCCTTCATTCTTGCCGTGTTGATAAGCGGGCTACACGCGGCGCGCAGGGTAGATGTTAAGTTTGCGACTAGGGACAGAAAAAGGATTTTTCTGTCCACAATTTAGGCGGTAGTTTTGGTATTCGGTATGTCGACTGAAGTTGAAAGGCGGGAGCCTGTAGCAACCGGTGGGAACGTAAACCCATCAGATCCTGTTGCAAAGGGGGTTAAGTCTGCACTCAAGAGTAAGAAAGCTCTCGAAGAGGGTAGTGCTGAAGCAAAGCTAGAAGCAGCTGGTATCAAGCTTTCAGTCAAGGACACTGCCGCAACTAGACGGGCAACACGTCCCACAGAATCTGAAACTAGACAGGCAACACCCCTTACAGCATCTGAGATTGGTGCCATATCACGATTCGCGGAGAAGCGAACTCGTGAATACATGGACAAGTTCTATGGTGGTATGGGGAAACTGGGCATCACCGAAGACCAGGTGGTGTCACATCAGAGGGTACTAAGGCAAGAAGCCCTGCGCAAAGGTGAAGACTTTACCAAGGAAGATAGACAAAACCTTACACATCAACTAAGACGAGCAGCACTCAACCCAGACTCTGACGAAGCGCAGCAGTTTGCGCAGAAGGTGAAGGAAAGTCATGCAAAAGTCCAAGCAGAAGAAGCAAGGGCACAGCGACAAGTAAAATATGAGGACCCTAATAGTCCCGGGTTCATGTTTCCCATTCCGAAGACTATAAGAGAACTTCCAGGTGCAAGCGAATACCCGAAGGTTATGGCACAACTGTTTCCTGACGCGACCAGGGTGTCCGCATGGAAACTTTTACGTGCTGAAGAGCTGCTTACCGCGCATATAAAAGCAGGGTTGAATCCTGATACATTCAATTTTGATGCGCCGATCGTGCTACCTAAAAACGAGCAGCAAAAGCCTGCTACCAAGACTAAGCAAGAAATTGATCAAGAGCAGAAGGTTGTACGCGACCGCGTACTCAAAGACATAGATGCTGCTGGGAAAGCTATGGAGGAAGCAGCAGCGATTAGACGTGAACAAATAGCAGGGGCTCGCGCAGAACGTGATGCGAAGTTCAAGGAGTTAATAACCCAGCGCAACTACGAAGCGTCTGTGAAGGCCCTGGAAAGCAGCGGAGTAGCGGTCAGTGATAAGATCAAGGAAGGTATTATGAATAGGGAGAGGGCCCTAGCGAAAGAAGCGGAGAGTCGTGCAGAGCGCAATGCAGAACTCATATCTAAATTGACTGAACGCGGCAGCACTGTGCCCAACAACGAAGCGTCCGTGAAGGCCAAGGCTCCGGGAGACCGCGGAGTAGTGGCTAACAATGATATCAAAGAAAGCATTATAGAGAAGGAGAAGATCCTCGAGAAGGAAGTAAAGGATCTCGAAGCTGCAGGCAAAAGGGTGCCTGGTTTCCTGAAGCTCGTGTTGAATATGGTTCAGAAGGCTGTCAAGGTTGTCAAGACCGTGATGGACCTTTTTGGTGCGCCGCCTACACCGCCCGATCGGACTGCGAGTGTAGCAGACAATGTTAAGGCCCAGCCCGGCGTTGCTCACTCTACTGGTATTGAGAGCAAGGGTATAGTGCAGGAAAAAGATGCTAGGGATCATAACCCTCTTGCAGAGCACACTGCTGAGGTTGAAGCAAAGCTAGAAAGGGCTGGTGTTAAGATTGAAGAGCAATCGGAGGTTGCCGTAGACGTTAGCAGGCTGTCTACTACAGCTCGGAGTACAGACAACAGCAGCCAGCTTCGGGACACTAGCGCGCAAGTAGCACAGAAGTCCGAGCTAAGAGATGCCGTTCAGGAACTCGCAGGCGCAATAAACGCCACCTCGCAACAGGAGAAGCTTAGCGCGTCAATTGAACAGCAGCCCGCGGCAGTACAACAGCAACAAAGCGCACGTTCCAGATAACAGACCGGCTGCGGCAGTGCCGCCTTCTTCCCGGACAACCGGACAAAACTCACTGCATCCAAACGCCTGCAGCAGGCAGGGCTTTCTAGCGAGCCTGCGACATAGAGCTCGCGGACGCCGAGAGGCTGCTGATGGCCCGGATCACGCTAGCGGAACGACAAAGGGGTGGGAGCAGCAACGCGGGGTGCATGAACGTCCACGCGTGCATCCACATGCTTTGTTGCGGGAGTTTGTTGTTGCAGCTCCAATGACAAGTGTGCCAATCTAACCGACGCTGCTTCTGCCAAGATAAGAAGCGCCTCTATTTCGCTACTTGCTGTTCCTGCAGCTGCGCGACTCTTCGCCAGTTCAGCACGTCTACTCGCTGCTTGCTCGCGCATGATCTGCGCTCTCTCATGTATGGTCTCGAGTAATCGGCTGCGTACAACTTTATGTTCTTGTGCGTACTTCGACAGCGGGTTCTTTCTCTCTTCAGCCGCGCGATCTTTTTCCACTTGCGCGCTAGTGTCCCGAAGCTGGCTGCTGTTGTCTGTACTCCGAGCTGTAGTAGGCAGCCTGCTAACGTCTACGGCAACCTCCGATTGCTCTTCAATCTTAACACCAGCCCTTTCTAGCTTTGCTTCAACCTCAGCGGTACGACGACTCGCTTCCTCATTATAAAGAAAGCGTTCCCTAAAGGCCCTAACAGCTTCCCGAATCGTATCCGACACACGCTTCAGGAAACCAGATGCTGCACGCTCTCTTGCCGCTTGCTCGAGGGCTTTTTCCCTCTTCATGATGGCTGCCTTGATCTCATCACTGACCACCAACCCCTCGTCCTCTAGAGCCCTTACGGACGCTTCGTAGTTGTGCTGGGTTATTCTAGCCATGAGTTCTGCATCACGTCTTGCGCGACTCCTCGCCCATTCCGCATGTCTACATGCCGCTTCCCTGCTCATGGCCTCCGCCTCCTTGAGCAGGTGGTTGCGTATAGCCCTCCATTCTCGTTCGTACCTCGCCCTGATATCGAGCTTGCTATGCTTCTCTTCACTGGAAGGTAGCACAGCCGGCGATTCAAAATTGAATGTATCAGGATTCAACCCTGCTTTTATATGCGCGGTAAGCAGCTCTTCAGCACGTAAAAGTTTCCATGCGGACACCCTGGTCGCGTCAGGAAACAGTTGTGCCATAACCTTCGGGTATTCGCTTGCACCTGGAAGTTCTCTTATAGCCTTCGGAGTGGGAAACATGAACTCAGGACTACTATGATTCGCGGGTCCAGTCTGTTGCGCCCTTGCTCCTTGGACTTTTGCATGACTTTCCTTCACCTTCTGCGCTTCTTGCTCGAGGATTTTATGACTTTCCTTCACCTTCTGCGCAAACTGCTTTGCTGCGTTAGAGCCCGGGTCAAGTGCTGCTCGTCCTAGTTCACGCGCGAGGCCTTGCCTATCTTTCTTGGTAAACTCTGCACCTTTGTTCAGAGCCTCTCGCTTCAGTATCCTTTGGTGTGACACCACATGGTCTTCGGTGATGCCCAGACTCTTCATACCATCGTAGAACTTGTCCATGTATTCACGAGTTCGCTTCTCCACGAATCGTGATATGGCGCCAATCTCAGATTCTGTGGGACGCGTTGCCTGTCTAATTGCGGCAGTGTCCCTGGCGAGCCTGACACCAGCCTCCTTCAGTTTTGTTTCAGCCTTGCCAGTACGCTTTTCGAGAGAGCCATGATCCATGCTGCAAGGATTTGATGGGTCTACATCCTCCCTACCGGCCGCTACAGGCCCCTGCCTTTCAACTTCAGTCGACATACCGAATACCAAAAACACTGCCTAAAATTATCGTATCACTACCTAAGCACTGTACGGGAAACACTCCCCCTACACGTTGCAGGTTCTAGTGAACATGCAACGTGGAGCACGTAGGCGCTGCGGGACTGACCCGAGCCGCGCTGACGGACGGAGAAGGGGGAACAGCACAGGGTGCATGAGCGTGTCCACATGATGCACATCCGCCACCACTTGGTACTGTAGGAGTCTGCATCTGCGATAACAACTTTTCCAGTCTTAACAGCGACTCCGCCGCGCTAAACACTGCCTCTACATCGTGTTCCGTAGGGTCTCTATCAACAGCAGCACCTGCTTCTTTCCCGACGACGGGGACAGCCCTATCCTGCGCAGCTCTACATGGTACTGCAGCTCCTACAGATGTGCGCGGAACTGCTTGCTCACTGCTCCCACGCCGCCAACCAATAGCCACTGGCAAGGTCCCTGAGAATAAGTGCACGATCATCATAAACATGACGCTCAGCCTGTACCACATATGCCGAACGGACGCGGCCAGTGAAGCCGCCGCCGACTTTGTCGTCTGTGCCGTCTTCTGTGCCGCATGCTTTACTCCTCTTACCACATGGGTGGATTCAACCTCTCCCTTTGCAGTCCTATCTGGATGTATCCAGCCTATAGCAGCGTAGCCAGGCATCAGGAAAATCTCCATGAGCATCACGAACGTCATGCGCAATCTGCCATATATGGTGTGCACAGCCAGGGCAATCTTAGCTCGCACACTCTGCCTAGCTGCCGGTTCAGCCCGTGCGCCTTTTTTGGCAACCTCGTCGTCATCGGACACCGATGTCTCCGTATAAGTGGATGTAGTAACCTCGTCGTCATCGGACACATCATCCTCAATCTCCACACCAGCGAGGCGCTCAACTTCAGGATCCTTTGCTGCGGGTGCTGGTGGGTGAACGTGTCCGCATGATGCACACCACACGCCTGCTGTAGGTGCAGGTGTTGCTTCCACAGTTGTAGTATCTGCATCTGCTGCGGACGTTGAATCCTCTGTTGCTGCAGTTGTAGTAGCTGTCCCAGGTGCAGGTGTTGCTTCCACAGTTGTAGTACCTGCATCTGCTGCGGACGTTGAATCCTCTGTTTCTGCAGTTGTAGTAGCTGTCCCAGGTGCAGGTGTTGCTTCCACAGTTGTAGTACCTGCATCTGCTGCGGACGTTGAATCCTCTGTTTCTGCAGTTGTAGTAGCTGTCCCAGGTGCAGGTGTTGCTTCCACAGTTGTAGTACCTGCATCTGCTGCGGACGTTGAATCCTCTGTTTCTGCAGTTGTAGTAGCTGTCCCAGGTGCAGGTGTTGCTTCCACAGTTGTAGTACCTGCATCTGCTGCGGACGTTGAATCCTCTGTTGCTGCAGTTGTAGTAGCTGTCCCAGGTGCAGGTGTTGCTTCCACAGTTGTAGTATCTGCATCTGCTGCGGACGTTGAATCCTCTGTTGCTGCAGTTGTAGTAGCTGTCCCAGGTGCAGGTGGGTGAACGTGTCCGCATGATGCACACCACACGCCTGCTGTAGGTGCAGGTGTTGCTTCCACAGTTGTAGTATCTGCCTCTGTTGTTTCTGCAGGCGCTGCTTCCACAGTTTCAGTCGCTGCCGCCTTCTTCCTCCGGGATTTCCGACGCTTTGCAGGTGCCGCATCCTCCTTTACATCATCTACAGTCGCTGCCGCCTTCTTCGGGGATTTCCGACGCTTTGCAGGTGCCGCATCCTCCTTTACATCATCTACAGTCGCTGCCGCCTTCTTCGGGGATTTCCGACGCTTTGCAGGTGCCGCATCCTCCTCAATAATTACAGTGGCCGCCTTTGCTGCAGGTACCTGTGTTGCACTACTTGTAGTAGCTGCTGCAGGCGCGAACGCCGGGAGCCCCTGACGCAATCTCTCCGCTTGATCCCTGCTTGCAGCCCCAATTGCATGTACAGTCTTCGCACCTTCGTGCAATAATGCACGAGTCCCTGCAACTTGCACCCTCCCATGACGATCCAACGCTCTAAGTGCCTTAACAATTAAGCGAGGGGGCGTAACTACTATTGTTAAGAGGGCGTGCACAGCCACGGCCACGAGCATATAAATAAACGCGACAATACGCAACACTATCCGGGTTATTAGCGGCCTCTGCTTCTTCCTCTGTTGATCATCGGGCGCTACAGGCACTGCTCTGTGAACCGCAGCACCTCCCTCTCCACAAATCCTCTTATCCATTTTCACACACCGCTGTTGATCATCGGGCGCTACAGGCACTGCTCTGTGAACCGCAGCACCTCCCTCTCCACAAATCCTCTTATCCATTTTCACACACCACTTCCTAGTTGTATTCAGAACGGGGAGGATACCATAATTGTGTATAATTTCAAGAAAAATTTTAACATTTTAGTATACCGAGGTCATACCGGCACGCTGGGCCGCATAAGACCCTTTACCGATTCGAGCATCAGACCGAGCGAGTGCTCATCTGTGAGACGATGGGTCCCGCTTTTACTCAGGTGCACGCGCACATCCCCAGATTTTACTTTACCTGCTATTTCTAGAGAAACTTGATAAGGCACGACTGTGTCATCCATACCGTGTATGAGCACCATAGGGCACTCCACCGCGATCTCACGCTTGTTCATAAGCAGATGGGCTTTGCCGTCATCTATAAGTTTTTTGGTAATCACATAACTGCAGTTATCCGTATTTTTTATGGTCTTGCCTGTGCGCATCATCTCTGCGCGCTGCGACTCGCTCAAATCCAACGATTCCGTAAAATCTGGTGCAGGCGCCATGCCAACAAGCCCCCGTACTCTTCTGCCGTGAGATAGAGCAGTTAGCAGCATGAGCCACCCTCCCATGCTAGAGCCCACTATAACCAAAGGCGCGCTCGTCAGGGATTCAACCACGCTCACGCAGCTAGCGTACCAGTCGCTTATTGTGCATTCTTGAAACTCGCCGCTCGAACTACCATGACCAAAGTAGTCAAAAACTGTGCAGTGCACTCCGTGGGATTTGCAGTACTCGAACAAATGCTGCGCTTTTGTGCCGTGCATATCGGACATAAAGCCCCCGAAAAACACAACAGACACGGGGCTTTGAACCGTGGTCTGCATGTATGATATGTAACTAGAATTGCCCAACTCGAGCCGCTTTTCCTCGCCCACAACAGCCCCAACACACGATTGCCTGAGCATTGTATGAGAATCGGTAATGCTTCACAATCCGAAAAATACAATCTCCTTTTGAAGAATGTGCCGCCTCCTGTTCGGAAGTTTTGACGTCTGCGAACGTGCCGGGCCTACTATTCGCCTTCCTGCTGCTTAAGCTGCTTCATATACGCAAGCAGATCTGCGATATCTTGGGGTTTTGAAAGGCCCACGAAGGACATACGAGTTCCGCTGGCATAGCTCTGTGGGCTTTTGAGGAATTTAAATAACTCTTCCTCACTCCAGTCGCCCTGCGTGCTAGACAACGCCTTAGAGTATGTGAACCCGGGGGTGTTGCACTTTTTTGCACCTATAATGCCCCACAGGTTGGGGCCTACTCTGTTGGGGCCGCCTTTGTCAAAGGTGTGGCACGCGACGCACTTTTTGGATACGCTCTTCCCCCTATCCGGGCTGGCGTTTGACATCAGAGATGCTAAATCTACCTCTTGCTGGGCATCACCCGCTCCCGCGTCCGTAGCGGCAGGCTGCTTACTGCCAACATCTACGCTGTACCCTCTGGGCGGGTCTTCGTCGGGGTTATAGAGCAGATCAACTACGTTGCTCACCAATAATATCACGAAGGACGCCAACAAGATGGCAGTGGCAACTCTATTGAACCTGAAACCCACGCCCAACTTACCGATAAACCCAACTAAAGAAAGCTAGTTCAATCATGCAACGCAGTCAATACATAAAATTCCCAACACAATCAAGCCGATTTGCGTTTTGGCACGAACAACTGCATCGAGACTTAACTTATAGGTGCTGGGAGTTCTTGGTCTGCCATCATCCCGGTGGATGCCAGTTTGAATCCCTTTGATTTCATGCCCCACTTGAGTGGTGCGTCATCAAGGCTTATGACAACGCCGTTCCAAGCCGGCTCGGCCCATTTACTGCATGAGATCTGCACTGCTTTGAGCATCAGCCGAGCGATGCCCATGGGAGTCTCGGCCGCAGTCATCTCGGTGGAGGGCGGTTTGAACCCTTTGGTTTCATTGATTTGCTGCACATAGTTGGGAGCTGGCACAGGAATGCCGTTATTTGGGGAACGTGACTGCAAGTCCGATACGATCTAACACTCCGAAAACGATGTTTGGGTATAGAAACAGCGCGATCGTGCACGCGGACGTGGCCATCATGGCTGCGAGCATTGGCACGGGGGCCTCCTTTCTGCCGCTTTTCGCCGAAGGCTTGATGAAGAACGCCCTGTATATTATCGGGACAAAATACAAGGTGTTGAGCAAGGTGCTCGCCACTACTGTGAGCACTACCACAATATGTCCACTGCCCATTGCTTCTGACAGAATTGAGAACTTTCCCCAAAAGGTTGAGGCTGGCGGCACCCCAACCATCGCCAAAGCCCCGATGCAAAACGCTGCGGCTGTAAGAGGCATCGCACGCCCTATACCGTCCATTTCCTTGACGCTAGTCTTGCCCGTGACTGCGTATATTGCACCTGCGGCAAAGAATAATGTAATCTTAGCGAAAGCGTGGCACACCATCTGCAAAACAGCTGCCCTAATTGCCCCGTCGGTATACATAGAGACTGCCAGCGTTATGTAGGAGAGCTGCGAAACTGTGGAGTACGCCAGCAACTTTTTTAGATTACTCTGTTGCATAGCCATGACCGAGCCTACAATTATGGTTGCGGCGGATAAGTACATCAGGACATTGCAGTTATATATAGTTCCACCTGCTGAGGCGTAATATTCGCCCATTCCACGTACGCCAAGTACGTATACTGCAATCTTTATAATTGTAAACACCCCAGACTTAACCACAGCCACTGCGTGCAGTAGCGCGCTTACCGGAGTTGGGGCCACCATAGCCCTGGGCAGCCACACGTGTACTGGTACAATTGCAGCTTTGGCAACTCCATAGCACAGCAGGATGAGCAAAACTGGTAAGAAGGCCGGGTGTGTTTCAGATATGAAACTTGCAGTGCCGAATGATTCCACACCCCCCAGCCCGCAAATCATTATTACTGCAGGAAGAAAAAACAGCATGGAAGCGCATAGTAATGTTTTTAGGTAGAACTTGCCTCCCTCTATGGAGCTTGCACTCAGCCCGTGTATGATTAAGGGATAAGTGCATGCGGTAAGAATTTCGTATGCAACAAATAGGGTGACTATGTTACCGGAAAAAGCCACGCATAAAGTGCAGCCGACGCTGGCTGCAAAGCAGGAGTAAAAGACCGGGTGGCGTTTTTTGTTTTTTGAGTCCGTTTTGTTCATGTAGCATATTGTATAGACGTTGGTTATAAGCCACAGTAACGAGACCATGAGTGCAAATGCCACGCCAAGGGCTTCCGGTTGAAGAGCAATACACAGTGATGACGTCATTTCATAACGCAGAACCGCGCCACCCTGGCCGCCGGCGCAAAGCACATATATACGGTACAAGATTGGTACCAACGCGCACGAAGATACCAGAGTTAAAACTTCATAAGCACGGCGTACATTGCGAAATGCTAAGATCAGCACCGCCGATGCAAACGGCAACGATACCGCGCCAAGCAGCGAAGCGCCTACACTGCACATGCACAGAAGCTTAGTCATCACTCACCCACAGCACGTAGGCCACAATTAATAGCAACAAAACACCCGAAAGTAAAACACTTTACTTTTGTACTCATGGAAGGTAAGTTGCCATGGAGGAGGCCTTGCACCGTTCCATGTTGCCGTCTAGTATGCAAACTTGCAGTGCGGGATGTGCCGTACACAACCGGCGCAGTGCTGCCTTGTGCTGAAGTTTTGCGTATCGGCGCTCATTATAAATGTACAAATGTACGATGATGAGTGCAGCTGGAGATAACACGCACGAGGTGTATTCAGTTGTGTATGTGGTATATCTGTGTGGCGAAAAGTGGGGGAACATTGACGCTTGATTGGCGTCGCTGGCTTGTAATCTACTCTATAAAATTACACTCACGAGCTTTGGGTGACTGCCCCGTTGGACAATGTCAGCTGCTTGCAAGCAATTGCGCACTTAGCGGCTAGAAGCTTCGCCACGGGCACCTTATAGGGAGAGCAAGATACGTAATCGATGCCCAGTTTGGCACACAGCTGCATGGCTTCCAGCGTCCCGCCGTGCTCCCCACACATTCCAGTCTTAATTTTTGCGCCGGATTCTCGCGCAAGCTTCATGGTAATCTCTATCAACTTGCCCACTCCCTGTTCATCAAGGAGCTCGAAGGGGTCAGAACGCAGTATGCCAGCACTCGTGTAATGTTCGACGAACTTTGAAGAGTCATCCCGAGACATGCCCAGCGTTGTTTGTGTTAGGTCATTCGTGCCGAAGCTGAAAAACTGCACGTGTTTTGCCAACCTGTCGGCAAGTAGTGCAGCCCTGGGGAGCTCAATCATAACCCCGATACTATATGGTGCGTTGTTAAATTGCTCGGCAACGCGCCGCACCAGATCGCCCACCCGGGTTATTTCTCCCTCGTCCATTACAAAAGGTACCATAATTTCTGGCACGACTTCTGCTATCCCTTCCTCGCGCAGCTCCCCTACAGCTTGAAAAATCGCCCGTACCTGCATTTCGTAGATTTCCGGATAGGAAATTGCCAACCTGCAACCTCTGTGACCCAGCATTGGGTTTTTCTCAGACAATGCGGACACCCTGTTGCGTACGTGCTCCAGGGGTTTGCCGATCCTGTTTGCAATGTCTTCCAAAACTTCGCGGCTGGTGGGCAAAAATTCATGTAACGGAGGGTCCAGCAACCTTATGGTGATTTGCTTGCCCTGCATACATGCGAACATCTCCTTAAAGTCGTTCTTTTGCATGATCTCTATTTTCGCCAGCGCATTGTCCCGTTCTTGCTTGTCACCTGCTACTATCATTTCCTGTACGGTTGCTATTCTCCCGTCAGAGAAAAACATGTGCTCCGTCCTGCACAGCCCAACGCCATCGGCCCCGAATTGTTTTGCAGTTTTCATATCTTCTGGGGTATCTGCATTTGCCATCACCCCTATGGTTCTGACCTCATCTACCCAACTCATCAGTTCGCTAAAGCTTTCAGGAAGTTGCGGTGTCACGGTTTTGACCGTACCTAACATCACCTCTCCAGTACTACCGTTTATGGTGATGTTCTCCCCTTGGGCGACCTTTAACCCTTCTCCATTGTAAAAAAACTCTCCGCTCTTATCGATAAAAAGGCCACTAGTCCCGCAAATGCATGGTTTTCCCATGCCTCGGGCCACAACCGCAGCATGAGACGTCATCCCGCCTCTCAACGTTAGTATTCCCACAGAACTGCTCATGCCGCCTATGTCTTCCGGGCTGGTTTCTTGCCGTACCAGTATTACGTTTTTTCCCTGCTTTTTTAGTGACTCCGCATCACTTGATGTAAATGCAACGCATCCGGACGCCGCCCCCGGAGATGCAGGCAACCCCCTGCAGACCACGGCGTTGTCAGACCCACCGTCCAATACTGGGTGTAATAACCCGCTCAGTGTGGTATGGTCTATCCTGTTTATGGCCTCCTCTCTTGAAATTAACCCCTCCTTGACCATAGCAACAGCAAGGTGTACTGCAGCCTGCGCGCTGCGCTTGCCTGCTCTTGTCTGCAAAATCCACAGCTTGCCGTCTTGTACGGTGAATTCGACGTCTTGCATGTCTTTGTAGGATTGTTCTAACTTGTGGCACACCTCAACTAGCTCCCCGTAGACGCGCGGCATCACTCGCTCCATGAGGCTTATAGGGGCCGGATCCTTGTTGCCAGATACTACATCCTCCCCCTGCGCGTTTATGAGAAACTCTCCAAAAATCTCCTTAGCGCCTGTGGATGGGTTTCTTGTGAATACCACACCGGTTGCAGAGTTTTGGCTAACGTTGCCAAATACCATGGATTGCACGTTGACTGCAGTACCAATTTCGGATGAAATCCCATACACCTTTCTGTAGGCAACTGCTCTACTGTTCATCCAGGACCTAAAAACCGCTCCGATAGCGTTGTATAGCTGTTCATGTACGTTCTGGGGGAACTCCGCGCCCCCGTGTTTGAGCACTAAGTGCTTAAATTCCGTGACCAGTTCTGACAGCGCTGAAACGTCAGCGATTGGTCCACCCGGCAGCAGAGACAGCTCTCGGCATTTTCTGTCATACCCTTCTTCAAACAGGTGGTTGTCCAGCTGCATTACCGTAGTGGCGTACATCTGTATCAGCCTTCTGTAGCTGTCATACGCGAACCTTTCCGAATAAGCCCGCTTCAACCCTTCCACAATTTCGTCGTTTATCCCCACATTTAGTATAGTGTCCATCATGCCGGGCATGGACCGGACACTACCTGAACGAACGGACACCAACAGTGGACGATCGGGATTGCCAAATTCCAGCGATATTTCGTTGCCCAAATGTTGCAAAGCTTTTTGTAATTGTTGAAACAGGCCTTCAGGGAGCTTTCCATGTTTGTGATAGTGCCCACACACTGATGTTGGGATTGTAAAACCGGGAGGAACGTTGATGCCAATTCTGCACATCTCAGCCAAACCTGCCCCCTTGTTACCAAGCAAGTTTGCCAAATGCGAGCCACCATCGCACTTGCTTTTGCTGAAGTGGTAAATCAACAGTTCACTCATACACTCCTACCAGACTCCGAGAAGATGGGATAAGGACGCGACACCACACGCCTCCATCGTAGGATAATAAGGCTTAACATTCGGCAGCGCAACTACACAAGCTCCAATGCTGCGCAGAATGTGTACAATGTTTTCCGCGCGCCACCATCGCACCATCGGGCAGGTGGGGCACGGGCTCTGCCGGCTGCACAGAATTTGCGTGCTACCGTGCGCCGCAAGCGTAACCTGGCCGAGCGTTGGTTTCTTGTTCTTCCCTGTGTGCATGCCGGAGCGCGGCCGCCGAAAGAGCGGAATCCTACTTGGGCTTTCTAGGAGCCTTAGGCCTCTTTACCAGTACCACAGTGTTGTAGAGCGTGTCGTGTAATGTCTGTCGATTTTTAGAGAATAAGGCAATTGCATACCAGTAAGACCAAAACAGCAGCACTGCGGCCTGAAAGAGAAACAGCACGCTCAAGATAGCCGGTCCAGCGTCAACTACATCTAATGATTGTAACAGTAAAAGAGCTACAGTTGGGCACAGAAACTGCGATATCGTTCTGTTAAATATCACACCCGTTTTCACTACAGTGCCGTCACACGTTGCGGTAAAGATTCCCAAGATTTTTTGCCCTACAGATGCCTTTAGTGGGGATGCATACAGATACGTATGGTAGCAACATGTTACCACCATAAAAACCAGGAACAGCGCGTAGCCGTGATCATGCGTTACAGAATGTATCAGATGTGCAGAGCAAGATACCAGAGCCATGTCGATGATATTAGCCAAGATCCTTCTCGGTATGCTAGCAAGCTCAAGCTTTTTCATATCTAATTCAGCAGACCCCTAACAAATCCGCAAAGGTCGATGAAATTCCTGAATGACAACACGCCCTCAACTTCGGTGCCGCCGTACACTATGGGCAAGCACTTCGCACTCCTCGCGCTCGCAACATCTGAAACGCTGTCTCCCACGAAAAACACCTGCTCGCTAGGAGTAACGTCCAATATCTCAAGTGCCGCGATTACGGGTTTGGGGGAAGGCTTGTTTTCTGGGGTGTCACCAGAACCTATAATTGCAGAAAAATACTTTGACAACCCTGTGGCACGCACCTCCTCACGAAGCGACGGCCCGTTTTTGTTGCTCACTATGCCCATACTGATTCCATTGTCGTACAAAAGCTCCAGCAATTCCAGCACGTTGCTGCTGGGAATAAGTTTCCTGACCCTCGTGGATTTTTCGGCAAACTCCATATATAAGGCTGAGGCCTCCTTCCATCTCGATCCTAAGGAGTGCACCAAGTACCTATCGACCGTGCTTGGATCTACGGAGGCAAGGTCTATGTCGCTGCGGCCCATGTGCTTTAGAACCTTATCCACCGTTTCGTAGTCTAGTGCACTACCTGTCACCAAAGTGTTACACCAGTCAAAAATTACCGCTACTGGAGGACGCATAGACACTCCCTTTGTTCACACACATTCAACAATGCCGTAGTTAAAACTCGGTTAAACCAACGGAGCCAGTACTTTACGTTTTTGTGAACTGTGTGACAACCTCATAATGTAGCGTAGATCGCTTTGCTAAAGGGACTGCCCGCATCTATGGCCTAATGCCGGGGTGGCGGCTGCCGTGCAGCCCACATTAGGCTATTTGCGCTTGATGTTCAGGGCGATTGAGAGCTCCTGTAAGTGTGCAGGGCTCACCTCAGACGGTGCTCCCATGAGCAGATCTTCGCCGGTTTGGTTCAGCGGAAAACATATCACCTCTCTAATGTTGGGTGCGTCGGCCAGCAACATTACTATCCTATCAATTCCGGGGGCTAGCCCTCCATGCGGGGGCGCTCCGAACTTGAATGCGCGCACCAAAGCCCCAAATTTGGAGTTTACAGTCTGTTCATCGTAGCCAACCATGGAAAATGCTTTGTACATTACGTCGAGCCTATGGTTACGTATTGCCCCACTCGATATTTCAATGCCGTTACATACGATGTCGTATTGATAGGCGATTATGTCGAGTGGATTTTGCTGCTCGAGTGCTTCCATTTCCCCTTGTGGCATGGAAAATGGGTTGTGGCAGAAATCCAATTTCCCGTCTTCGCACTTAAAGTAGGGGAAGTCTACTATCCAACAGAACTTGAAAGTGTCATGCTCAATCAAGCCCAGTTCAAGCCCCAACAATTCCCTAATCTTGCCCGCGAAATCTGCGGCTTTGTCAGCTGTGTCCGACATAAAAAACACGCTATCCCCATTGTCAACTCCCGCTGCAGATCTTATGCGTGCAAGTTCGTCTTCACTCAGAAACTTGGCTATGGGCCCCTTGGCGGTTCCATCTGCTTCGTATGTTACGTAGCCGAGGCCGCGTGCGCCGAACTCCTTTGCTCGTTCTATTTTGTCATCAAAAAAACTCCTCGGCTTCCCAGAAGTGTTGGGAGCAGGAATTGCCCTAACCACTTCGCCGGCTTCAACCCCGGCTTGAAATGTCCTGAATCCGGAATTGCGAAAGATTTCAGTCACATCGGAAATTACTATCGGATTTCTAAGGTCTGGTTTGTCTGACCCGTAACGTATCATAGAATCGCGGTAAGTAATTCTTGGAAATTGCCTGTCAACTTTCTTGTCGGCACCAGCAAATTTAGCGAATAGGCCATACAGCACCGGCTCAATCGCCGCGAAGACATCCTCCTGGGTGACGAAAGACATTTCCATGTCTAGCTGATAAAACTCCCCGGGTGATCTGTCTGCTCTAGAATCTTCGTCGCGGAAACAGGGTGCAATTTGGAAGTATTTATCAAACCCACCTACCATAAGCAGTTGCTTGAAGATTTGCGGGGCCTGCGGTAGAGCATAAAACTTACCAGCGTGGGTCCTGCTTGGAACTATATAATCTCTTGCGCCTTCCGGGGAAGATGAGGTCAAAATGGGAGTGTGCACCTCAATGAATCCCAGGGCTTCCATGGCTCTTCTCAGCTCTGATACGACCATTGATCTGAGCAGTATGCTGTTTTTTACTTTGTCGCACCTCAGATCTAAAAACCTGTGCTGCAGCCTTATATCTTCCGGATAGCTAAAGCTTGTTGGTACGTGTAATGGCAAGGGGGCCGCTTCTGAGACCACGGTTAGGGTGCTGACCTTGACTTCCACGTGCCCGGTTTCTATTGATGCGTTGACATTATCCTCGCTCCTCTCTGCCACAATGCCCCTGACCGTAATAACGCTCTCAAGCCCTATAGTGGCCATGCGATTAAACAATTCTGGGTTTTCAGACTCATTGAAAATCAGCTGGGTGATCCCATAAAAATCTCTGAGGTCGACAAATAAAAGCCCTCCATGGTCGCGCTTTCTGTACACCCATCCTGAGAGGGCTACCTCGTTTCCTACATGGGCTACACCCAATTCATTACATACGTGAGTTCTGTATATGTTCATATGTGCCGTATTACCGGAAGATGAGCATATTCTTTACCACAATCTAGCTGAAGGCTATGAAAAAGTTGGCGCCCTGCAATTTGCGGCCTCGTCTTGCCCACGGACCAAGTATCTGGTGGCATTGAGTTAGCAATGTCTGGAATTAGTAGGCACTCATGGTGGCCAGGCTTATGTCCCGCGCAGGTTGTCCGGGGTGCTGTTGATGTAGCACGGTGCCCTACAAATTTGCGCGGGTTTGCCATTAATTAGTTGTAACCCAGTTGGTATACAAATTTGCGCCTATGGATGGGGTTGTGTCGTGCTAATATTTCGCTTAATAAGCGATACCTACTCACTCATGGGTATGATTTATATTTACATGCGGCTCCGATTTATTTATAAGTCGTCCATCATGCGTTAACTCAAAGTAGATTGTGGGATGAGGTGCAGGGCCTTGCTACTGGCGGTGCTTTTGATAAGTACCCAGACTGGCTGTAGTCTCATGGTTGCCGGCCTTGCTGTGGTGACTGGGGCTGTGGTGGCGCTACAGGAGCGTTCTGTCGGCGATGTTATCGATGATGCCGCAATCTTAATCAAGATTAATAAGGAGCTGTTTCAGCATGGCATATTTTCCTCTATTACCGTCCGTGTCAGCGAAGGGAGGGTGCTGTTGACGGGCACTGTTGATTCTCCCGATAAGAGGCTAAAAGCCGAAAGGGTGGCGTGGCAGCAGAGTGAGGTTAAAGAGGTTGTCAACGAAATTGCAGTAGACAAAGACGAAGTAACCTTGAAAGAGGTTGCTATAGATAGCGCCATCAGTGCGCAGATAAAAGCTCGTATGGTGGCCCATGCGGGGATCAAGTCTGTAAACTACAGCATCAACACTGTTGGAGGGGTTGTGTACCTGATGGGTATAGCCCAGAGCCAGAAAGAGCTGAACTCCGTAATCGGGATTAGTAAAAGGGTTAAAGGCGTAAAGCAGGTAATAAGCTACGTAAGGCTGAAACACAGCAAGTTGCGTCGCTAAAGGGTGAGGTATTCGTGCTCAAAGTTGCCTTCCAGATGGATGAAGACGTCGTAGTTGGGCGTGATGTTTCAGTAAAACTTGTAGAAGAGGCCCAACGTCGTGGGCACGAGGTGTTTTTTTACCGGCCAACCAGCCTCGCATTTGTGTGTGGGGAGTTGGTTGCTGAGGCGTTTTCTGTCCGCGTGGGTGCGGATTCGTTACATTTTCATGACAAAACTAGGCTTCCGCTGGGGAAGCTGGACATGCTGTTTGTGCGGCAAAACCCCCCTTTCGATATGCGATACGTGACCACAACTTACTTGCTTGAGCGGCTGGATATCCTCATGATAAACAATCCTAAAGCGATTAGAGACCACCCGGAGAAGCTACTGCCGCTGTCATTTCCTAAGTTTATTCCCCCAACCTTAATCACCGAAAGTGTGAGTGAGATAAGTGCTTTCTACGCAGAGTATGGAGATATAGTGCTCAAGCCACTGTATGATTATGGAGGCAATGGTGTATGCAGAATCTGCGGCAGGGCTGATGTTGGCGCAATATCGTCGGCGATGGTTGAGCGTTACGAAGCACCCTTGGTTGCGCAGCAGTTTATTGATGACATAAGCAGTGACAAGCGGGTAGTGTTGTTGGGCGGCAGACCCATCGGGGCGGTACGGCGAAAAGTTACCGCTATGGGTGAGATCAGAACCAACCTCAGAGTGGGAGCGACGCCTGAGGCAACCGAGCTTTCGGATAGAGAGCGTGAAATATGCCACGATGTGGGAATGCTGCTGTCCAGCGTTGATATATTGTTTGCTGGAATTGATATTTTAGGAGGCCACCTTATAGAAGTGAACGTTACCTCACCTTGCGGTATTCTGGAGATTAACCAAGTGTACGGAAAGACCCTAGAGAGGGACTGCTGGGACTACTTTGAATATGCATTGTTACATAGATCACCATAACGTGCGCGTGATAAATGTAGGTGCTTTCCTTGCATAGCACAGCGTTTTGCTTTACCATGGCTGGCGTGTCTGTGCTGTTCGTGCTATCGCGGCGCGTCTCTGGTGGGAGGTTTTAGCTGGATGGGGAGCTTTCTATGCCGGTTGGTCTCGCGTGTAATGCGGACGATGTGCTGTCGATTGCGGTGCTGTGTGGTGGCTCATCTCCGGAGCGTGAAGTATCCCTAGCGGGTGGGAAGAGGATTGCGGATGCTTTGGGTAGGCTGGGGCACCGTGCGGCTGTTGTGGATCTGAATAGGGAGTCCGCACATCAGCTGCTGGCTATGGCTCCGGACCTTGTCTACAATGCATTGCACGGCGGGCAGGGTGAGGACGGCTGCGCTTCTGGGTTGTTAGATATACTTGGGTTGGCCTACACTCACTCTCGAGTTGCAGCGTCTTCAGTTGGTATGGACAAAGTGCTTACTAAGCATGTGCTTAAGTCTCTGGGTATAGACTTCCCGGAGTTTAGCGTGCTCACTAAGGAGGAAGTGCTATCTGCCAAAGAAGTGATGCCCTATCCATTTGTGATAAAGCCCATATGTGGCGGTTCAACGATTGGGGTGCATGCAATTTTCTCCAGATCCGAATATCTCGATCTTTCCGTTCATGCCGATGCGCTAGAAGGCAGAATGCTTGTGGAGGAGTACATACCTGGGCAAGAGGTACACACCGCCGTATTTCTGGGTCGGGCAATTGGCACCATGGAATTCTTGTTTGAGGGTAGAGTGTATGGCTATGACGCAAAGTATGTGGAAGGGCTATGTAGGCACGTATTCCCGGCCAATCTTTCCGATGACGTATATAGCTTGACCATGGAATGGGCAGTGAAGCTGTACCAATGTTTGGGGTGCAGAACTGTGTCTAGAGTGGATTTTAGGTATGATAAGGCAAACAAAGCGCTCAAGCTGCTGGAGATCAATACTCACCCTGGCATGACTGCGTGTTCGGCGCTGCCGGAAATTTTGTGGTTGAGATGCGGATTGGATTTTGACCAAGTTGTGGATTTTATAGTAAAAGACGCGCTGTGTGGTGATGATAGCTGCAGGGAGCACGTTGATGCACTGATGAAGCGTAGGCCGGCTTATGTGCAGGAGTGCCATGGGTAACGGCTGTCACACATTCGCAACTCGTGATGTGCCTCTAGGTGTACGCATGGTCAAGCGTGTTTTTGTGGTGGGTGCAGTGGTTTTTGTTGCTGGTTGGGGAGTGCCGGACTTTAGGAGTGTAAAGTTGTGGGTGGATGGTCTCTATGCAACAGTTTCCAGCGCTCTCGTTGATACGGGGTTTTCTACGAAGGAAGTTGTAATTAGGGGAAACAGCACTGTTCCCACATCAGAGATCTTAAGTATGGTCAACAGAGACAGCCCGATAGTTTTGCTATCGCTGAGCGCGTTAAGGAATCGCATAAAATCTCACAGTCCCTGGGTAAAGGAAGTTGCTGTGCATAGAGAATTGGCCAATGGTATATTGCGCATAACAATTGAGGAGTATGCAGCATTTGCCAATTGGCGTCACCATGGGGTGAACTCAATAATTGATAACACCGGGCACGTAATTATGAACTCAGACGAACGTCTTGACGACTTGGTGTCAATTTATGGAGATGAGGCTCTAGAAGGTTTGCATTTCGTGCGTGAAGTGCTCAGCAACGGGGGAATGCTGAGCACCATGGTATCATCTTTCTCATGGCTAGGAAACAGGCGTTGGGATGTTGGCTTTTCCAGCGGATTGCAGGTTAGGCTACCCGAAAATAATCCACAAGCGGCGTGGAATTACCTGGCTCAGCTGTACAAGTCTTCTGGCGAACTGCTGATGTGGAAGGTTGTTGACATGCGAATTCCAGACAAAATTTTCATAAAGAAGTAGGATGTGGTCGAATTTTTAAAAATGTGTGCCTGGCGCTATGTCCCCTTTAGGTGGGCATGTTATGTACTTATGTTGTGGATGCTATGAATAAGTTTCGGACATCCTGCATTATTTGATTGAATATACGCATGTGTAGAAATATCTTAGGGTGTGACTAATGATATTTGCCTGGTAGTCGGCGCGTGTCCGGTTAAGCGTATTTTTACTGTGCCAGGTAGAATGTTTGCTGATCTGAGAGAGTGTGGGGTTTATGTCTAGGGCTAAGAGGTTTTATACGCCAGAAGTACTGATTGTAGATGATGAAGCGGATCTCAGGGCTATGGTCCAGGATATTTTAAGTGACGATAACTACGTCACCAATGTATCACATGATGGACTAACAGCTATCAAGCTTGCTTATGAGCGGGAGCCGGATGTGGTGCTGTTAGATATATGGCTGAAGGGGTCCGATATTGACGGGCTCAGTGTTCTAGAAAAGCTAAGATGTAGGTACCCCCACCTACCCGTCATAGTGATTAGCGGCCATGGAAACATAGCCACTGCCGTGAAGTCCTTGCACATAGGTGCTTACGACTATATAGAAAAGCCGTTTACTGAGAATAGACTGAAATTAGTGGTGAAGCGTGCTGTTGAGTCTGGTAGGTTGAAAAGGGAGAACCGCGAGCTCAGATCTCTTTTTGAGGACTACGAGATTGTGGGGAGTTCACCGCAGATCAAAAACCTCAGGAGTACGATCAGCAAAGCCGCGTCCACCTGCAGTCGGATACTGATCACTGGCGCGCCTGGTACTGGAAAGGAGGTAGTTGCCAGGTTCGTGCACCGGAAGTTTAGGGGGTACAATAGTTCGTTTGTATCTTTTTGCCCTTCCATTTTGCCCGAAAGTAGCTACTTGGAAAACATCTTTGGCAGTGAAAGTGGTAGCGAGGCGTTGCCCAATGTTGTACCCCACAGTGTTGGCATCATAGAACAGGCGAACCATGGTACTTTGTTCATAGATGAGGTCACAAACCTGCGGTATGATGCCCAGATGCGGTTGATGCGACTGTTTCAAGAAGGTAGAATATACAGGGAGCACGGGAAAAGCCCGGTTACTGTGGACACCCGTGTCATTGCATCCTCTTCTCGCGCGATTGAAGAGGAGGTGAAGCTAGGAAGGTTTTGCGAGGACCTTTACTACCGACTAGGTGTTTTTCCTATCAGGGTTCCTTCTCTTTCAGAGTACTGTGTGGATCTTCCGGAAGTGTGCGAGTACTTGATGCGTAGCATATGCAGGAAAATGGGATTGTTGCCCCGGCCCATTAGTGAAGATGCCATAGTGGCTATGCAATCATACAGTTGGCCAGGAAACCTGCGTCAGCTGCGCAATGTTCTGGAATGGATTTTGATTATGCAATCCTCCAAGGACATCATAACAGTAAACGATCTTCCCGCGGAAATTGCCAGTGGCTCACCAATAAATAACGCGTTTACCAACATAGTTTCTGCGCCTCTAAGGGAGGCGAGAGAAGAGTTTGAAAGACACTATCTCAGGACGCAGCTATCAAGGTTTGGTGGCAGCGTGTCCAAAACCGCCGAGTTTATTAAGATGGAAAGGTCTGCATTGCATAGGAAGCTGAAAGCCTTAGGCCTCTGTGGCAGCTAAGTAGCGGTCAATCATGACAGGAGTGATATTAGGTTCCAGCATCATGGCTATATTCGGTAAACTAGCACTCCCAGCTTTCTTGGTGTTGCACTGACACACCCATATCAACTAGTCACCTACACAGCACATCACTCCCTGCCCTACAACTTCCCAGGCTCATGTTGATACTGCAAACAGTCGGGTGTTCCTTAGCTCATCCCACTGTGGTCTTGCTACCATCTATAACCACCTAATGTTGTTCTTAAAGTACAGTCAAAGTGCTGCCCACACCTGTGTCATTACCCTCAGGTCTCCTTACTTCTTACTCGCACTCCCAGCTGTGTCACTACCCTCTGGCACCACCCAAGTCCCTACTCTCCCACACCACCTCTGTGTACTACTCGCACTCCCAACTTTCTTGGTGTTGCATTGCCAACACACCTACATTACCACCTAGTCCCCTTCTAGGTAGAGATCTAACATTAGATACAGTGAGGGGTCAGTTACTATCCAGTGCATTGGGTAGGATGTCTATGGGGGATGTGAAGAGGTTTAGGAAGGAAGTAGTAGATAGTATAGGAGCAGGAACAGCTAGTCCTGTAAGGGCTGTATTTAGTAGTGCAGTACTTGGTAGTGCAGTACCTAGTGCTGATGGTGATACATTCCTGATGGGAGAGATGGTAGGAGTTGATGAGGGACTAGTTATTCAAGAACTAAGTAGAGCTGATGAGTTAGTGAAGTTACAACATGAATTAGAAAAGCAAGTAAGTAAACTAGCTGAACTTGGAGAACTTAAGTGGTTAGAAGAACTTGAGAAGCTGCAGACTGAGGAGATCCAGAAGGTGAAGGACAGCATAGGGGAGATGGAGAAGAAACTGGAGACTGAGGTGGAAGCTGCAAGGAAGGCAGTGGTAACAACTCTAGAACTGCAGGATAAGAAAGAGTGGGAAAAGATAGGGAAGTGGGTGAAGCTGCAAGGAGCACTAAAAGCTTTGGGCGTAGAGAAGTTGGAGGAGGTGGAGAAGGCAAAGGAGAAGATAGAGGTGGAGATAGAGAAGTTGGAGAAGATAAAGGTGGAGGAGCTGGCAACAGCAGAGAAAGTGGGGCAGGAGATAGAAAAGCTTGGAGAGCTGGTGAAGGAGGTGGAGGAACTGAAGGGGAAGGTAGAGAAGAGTTTGGTAGAACTGGAAAAGATACCGCTGTTCAAGAAAGGGACGTTGAAGGTGGTGGTGGAGGAGGTAGAGAAAGTAAAGAAGGATGTGACAAGCCTGGGACTCAAGGGCATAAAGGCAGTAGTGAAGCTTAAGGATCTCAAGAGCAGGCTAGAAGAACTAGAAACAATAAAGGGATTGAAGGAGGGAGTAGAGAAGAGTCTGGGAGACAAGGAGTGGGAGAAGATGACGGTGGAGGAGCTTAATAAGTTCCGAGAATCAGAAGAGATAGCACAGCTCAAGGCATTGGTGGAGGTGAGCATAGGGAAACTAGAAGATAGGAAGATGAAGGAAGTGGAAGGGAAATTAAAGGGTACGGAACTGGAGCTTGTGAAGAAGTGGCTGTTGCACAAATTCGGAGCTGAAGGCAAGACACTGGAGGAGGTAAAGCAGGAGTGGGAGAAGGAGAAAGAGAGTCTAGAGAAGCTGGTGAAGAAGCTGAGGGACTCCAAGCAACTAGAGGCAGTTAGGGGAGAGCTCCAGAAGAAGGAGATAGCAATCAAGGGGAAGTTGTCCGCAGTGCATCAACTGGAGCAAGAGAAAGAGAAGCACAAGGCACTCAAGAACACACTGGTAGAGCTAGCTGCAATAAGGGAACTGAAGGAATTGGGATTGGAAGAGAGATTGAGGGAATTAGCTGAGGTTAAGGAAGTTAGAGCCAAGCCCTGTGTACTGGACTGGTAAGTAGAAGTTGATGGGTGTACCAAGTTGTGGGGAAGATTGAGTATTAGACCAAGATACATAGTAACAGCCATGATTACATTTATATGGTTATTCATCACTGCAGGTTCTGCTGAGGCTAGAGTCAGTGATATGGGTGTGAATGAGTTTGAATGTGAGAGTAGTCAGAGCTGATTTAGAAGTTTTAAGGGAGTGGTGGTGATGTTGCTTAAACTTAGATTCTTACTGATTGCTGGAGTCTTCACATGGAGTATCCTCCATGGTGTACCTGCTGGGGCTAGTGCTGCTACTGGTACTGGTGATGCAGCTGATGATACAGCCGTCCCCCCTCTTCTGTTTCCTAATGGGCCTGCATAATCAACCCATAGGAGAGCTAAACCGCGGGTTATGCGGGGATCAAGCGACGAACGGGAACTAGATCAATGTGTTTAGTGCCCCAATCGGCGGGGGCAACGTGTCTACGGAGGTCAGCCGTTGAGTGGTTTACCAAGCGCGGCCAGCACGGCTTCGTGCATCATCTCCGACAACGTAGGATGTGGGAACACTGTTGACAGTAGGTCTAGGTCGGTAGCCTCTAGGTTTTTGCCCACCACGTACCCGTTGATCATCTCAGTGACTTCTTCTCCCACCATATGTGCGCCAAGCAACTCCCCCGACGTAGAGTCTATAATGACCTTCACAAAACCATCGACTGCCCCAGAGACTATAGCCTTCCCGCTGCAATTTGCGCGTGAGATTCCCACTCTGATGTCAAGCCCTTGGGCCCTGGCTTGCTCTTCCGTGAGCCCTATACTGGCAACCTGCGGAATTGAATATATACAGCTGGGTATGTTATGTACCCCGAGTGGATGAGGCTTGTCTTTCAAGATACCATCAGACGCGGCCATTCCCTCAACGCATATGACCGCTTCATGGCTGGCTTTGTGTGCAAGGCACGGCGGACCGGCCACGTCCCCTATGGCATACAAATCCGGTTCGGCCGTGCGACAACAGTCGTCGGTCACGATAAATCCGCGCTCGTCCAGGGTTGCCTTAGTGTTCTCCAAGCCCAACCCATGCGTGTTTGGGATAACCCCTATGGCTGCAATTGCCTTTTCGCACTCTAAGGTGACAACCTTTTGCGTACCGAGTTTGACTTGTGCCTGCATTGCCGCTCCCGCCTTCTTGAGTGAGCATACGGAGCCCCCGGTCAAGATTTCAATGCCCTGTGCCTGCAGGATTTTCTGCATAGATTCTGAAACTGTCTTGTCTTCCAAAGGCAGGATGCGATCTTGCATTTCCACTATGGTAACTTTACTACCCATGTGGCTGTAGAAGCTTGCGAACTCAATTCCTATAGCCCCGCTGCCGATAATCAGCAGAGACTTCGGTAGGCATTTAGGGAGCATAGCATCCCTAGCCATCCACAACATTTTCTCATCCAATCCGGGAACTGGCCTAGCACTTGCCCCTGTAGCTAGTATTATGTGCTTTGCTGTGAGCGTCAAAGGCTCACCTTCCTGCGCAATTGCCACTTTTCCTCCGCCCAACACCTGAGCGAAGCCCATGAGCACTCTGATGCCGTGCTTCTTCATTAGCCCAGCAACACCGTGCCCAAGCTTACTTACGGCCTCCCTGGAACGTGCCACAACCTTGGAAATGTCTACGCTTACATTTCCGCTGACTGTCACACCGAAAGAGTCTGCCTTAAGCAGTGTGCTGTATATCTCCGCAGATTTTAGTAGTGATTTTGTAGGAATGCACCCCCAGTTCAAGCACACCCCCCCCAGACTTTCCTCCTTCTCAATCACGGTAACGCTATAACCAAGTTGGGCAGCGCGTATGGCGGCAATGTACCCACCAGGTCCGCTACCCACAACTACCACGTCACAGCTTTCCATAGAGTCCGCGAACACACATGAGATGGCGGAATGATATGCAAAACGACCGGTACTCGCAACGGAATTTTATGTATGTGAGGAGTGCTGTTGTCCCGGTGAGTGGAGACCATAAGGTGAGGATCACATCGAAATAGATTGATTTCTGGTAGAAAAATTAATATTTTAATGCTCCTGTTAAAATATTAAGGATTGTTTAAGATGTGGAAACCGAAATTTAATAAGTTAGCTGGACTCCTCATGGGCAGTAGTGGTGTAACACACGGGACCAATGTTGCAGAGGGAGCGCCACACCAGAGTGACGATGCCGTGCCCACTGATAATCAAAGTGGCCCAGAAGCGGGTGGGACGCCTGCAATAGATGCTAAACATGGGGTAAAAACGCCTTTGAAATTGCCAGAAGAGTGGCAAGTTGTTGGCGGCAATCTGCGTAGAGCCAGTGACAAGCTACAACAAGATAGGCAGGAGCACCCGGGCTTGTACGGCCATATAGGACGCAGCTATGAGCAGGAACGACCAGTGGTGTCAGCACGCGATATTGATGCAGAGCCCGAACATATGCCGGGTGAGGGGGCAGACAGCCTGCATTTCTTGGGTAGCAAAAATGTGCGATTCTGGGGCAATGGCGCGCGCCTTTGCGGCGTATTATGTGGAGGCAGCCGGTGAAGGGTACGATCTGCATTTTAAAGCTCTTTCCAGTGAAGGTGTTGGGACTGTCAAAGTCAATAGCCACCCCATCGCCTTGCAAGATGCCTCTGACTATCCACCAGCATTTGTGGCATTTGATGAGGGCGGAACGCACAAGGTAGTATTTGCGACACTTGAGCGTGGGGTCTCCAATGGGCGCGTGGCCACACACGCAAGGGCGGTGATAGCCAAAGTGTACTCAGTGAATAATTCTGGTACAGTGAGTATTGCGGAAGAGAAGAGCATCACGCTAAACACTGATGGAAAGCGCACCGGTTTGTATTCCCAGCCTCTGGGCGTTGCCAGAGATGACAGAGGTGATGTTGTTATTGTTAGTAGGGCGAAGGACAAGAGGGCAAATCCCTCGGACCAAGCATACGTTATGTGGAGACTTTCTGGCAAGGACTTCAGCCTGATAAAGCCACGCAGTAGAACTGGCGCTTCTAGTAGGCATTTATTCAGCCGTGCTGGGGCTAACCCTAAGACGGGCACTCCCGAACAACTTGTTGTATGGGGCTCGAGGGCAGGCAAGCTTGGCCTGACATATGTGGGTAGGTACATACAAAGGGAAGGCCAGCAGTACGCGATGCCGTACAAGGCATATTACGCGGATATTCCATACAGCGCGAGAAGTCAGGATGCTGAGTGCTCAACAGGTTGTTACATAGGAGGACGGGCAGTTATTTTGTCTGAGTCAGATGCGATTGGTTTTGTGAACCACATAGAGATTCAGGGTGTACGTTACACCATGTATGTAGACAAGCGAAGCCTTAGCATTGCGGCATATGATGGTAAGACGCGCAAAGTTTTTCACCGGGTATTGAACTTTGGTATGCAGCCTACCTCCATGAACGTAAAACTCCTAGAAGATGGTGGTGTCGGTATAACTGTTGTTGATGAATTCAGTATGGTACACATGTACGAGCTTCGCTTAGACCAACTTATGCTCGGCAACTGCGGATGTAACGTATACGCCACCACAGTACGTGCTAGCGCTCTGAGCATCCGTGAATTTATTGATATTGCGAGCCAAGGGCTTCAACTTGTACCTCGCATTAATGAGGTTGGTACAAGTACCAGCACAGTTTCAGTTGTTGTAGAGGGCCATAACGAGCATGAGGAGCTCTATCTGGATGTAACCGAATTTGCATACCCAGTGAGGTACCTTCAGGCACCAAGTCAGCAACCAGAAGAAACTCCTTCCGAGGGAGCATATGAGTTTACCACACACGCGGAGGACGCTTTGGGTGCCGTGTCTGGGGAGGTTACTGAGTCTGATCCCGGTGCGATGTCAGCATCTGCAGAACATCATGATGCAGGCACACAGCCGAAAGTCACGACCGATGCGGCAGAGCACGCTACACAAGGCTTCACACCCCGCGCACACCCTGTGCACCATGTCGGTGGTGAGCACGTAGTGCCCTCCGGAGTTACCAAAAAGACATGGACAGGCTCGAGCACCGAATCTCTTTCTGTGGTGACTCCCCATATGAGCGCTGCTCACGATGCTGTCGGAGATGTTAGCGGTGCAAATTCTGAAAGTTCACATTCCCACAGACGTGGCCATGATCAATCGTCTGCGATTAGCACTACCTTGAGGCACCGGACTACTTTAGGGCAGAACCGTGGCCACGCTCAGGTGGGCAGTGTACCCATTGGTGGTGGCGCTTCCGGCTCGATTGTTACCCCTGTTGGTGGTGACCACGCGCGGTTTGCTAGATCCGCCGACAGCGGTACAGTAAGCACTGGCACTAGTGCAATTAGTGACGCTATCAAATGGAGTTCTGTGGCTGTGGGAATTGCTCTGCTTGTGGCACTAGTAGCTGCAGTTAAGGTATTTGTGGCAAGATACAGAAAGGTGGTCAACTTTCGCAACAGGATTTATCGTCTAGATTGTGAAGAAGGCCTAGACCTTTTTCACGAGTCTGGATCAAGGTCCTATTACGTTGTCGGAGGAACGTCAGAACCGGTCTGTTCAACGCCAATGGAACGCGGCTACACCAATGCAAGTGAGCTTTAGCCTACTTTAACGTTTTTTAGCTTACACTACCGGCCGGGCAGGTCTAATCCTGCCGTGATGTGCTTGGGGGTTTTTGTGTCCGGTTCGGTAGGATGAGTTTTCTTGGATTGCGCCACGAAAGCAAGATTGCAATCTTGATTGGGGATAACGGCGTAATTGTGGTACACATAGCTGATGGGGAGGTACGTGATAAGCTCTTTGTCGAAAATGTGGAAAGTAAAGAATGGAACGATGTCAAGTCATGCATTGTCTCCAATAAGAAGTCTCAAGTCTATTTCATTCTAGATCATTCAAACCAAGCATACACGAGGCACCCTATTCCAGCTACCAGTGCACTTGTTGCCAAATCTATTGCGGGGAAAAAATCCAATAACATCGTTAGCAAAGACGGGCTGAGCGCGGCATTTTTAAATTCTGAATTTCCCAACGACGATGGGAGTTGGGAGTGCATGTTTGTTGAAAGCGCTATCCAAAGCGAGCTGTTTAGCAGCCTACTTGAGCTCTTGTCTGAACACGCCCTGAGCAACATTAGGGGGATAATGCTTCTCTCAACAGAATTGGCGAATATTGCGACGACAATAAGAACGAAGAGCAGTCTGTTGCAGAAGAAATGGATTATATTTCTTGTGTACACCAAAGCAGGGGATTTGCGCCAGGTTGTGCTCTGTAACGGGAAGTTGTTTTCGTCCATCACGGTAGAAGTGCTGCGGGATGAGCGCGAGCTTCCGGACGTTATGTCAGGAAAGGTGCACCAAGAGGCGCAGAATGCCCTGCAGGGTATTGCTGCTGCAGGGGGAACCTGTGACAACTCTGATGTGGAGATGTGCCTGGTAGTCTCGGGTAGCGTGAAATCCAGCCTACTGGCACTCGATTTTAAGGGTGTGGATGTCAGCATACTAACGCCCTATGAACTCGGTAAATTACTTGATATAAAAAATTGCGTGGGCGTAGGCAGCATATATTGCGATACAATCCTGCTCTATTTTGCTTCCCACCACCCCGCTGGGTACAGGCCCCAGTTGCACACAAAGGGCACCATTTCTTACAGTAGGGCGCGGCTCCTGCAGAGAGTTGGCATCATCCCTACCTGCGTGGCAATCTTTGTAGTTGCCATTCTCAACGTGCTGTGGTCTGCAGAAGTCACAAGTTACGTGAAAAAGAGGTCGGAACTTCGGGCGACGGTCAAGTCTCTAACTGATGAGCTGCTGAAGTTGCGTAGTGACAGGGAGTTTGTCAAAGTGAACGAAATGTACGAAGCAGTGGATCTCTACCGCTCACTCTCAGGTGCCAGCCCTTGCCCCATCGGTAAAGCGATTGTACCACTAGGTAAATTGGGTGAGCGCAACTTTGATATCACTAGCTTTTTGTGGTCAGTTCGAGAAGATTTTAAAGTTGCGATCACGCTGGGTATAACGATCAAGTCTGGGGAAAGCGAGGAGGTGGAGAGCAGGCTTTCCGGAGTGTTTGCTGACTACAACATCAGAATGGTGCGATCACCCAATGGAAAGCAGGATTTTACTGTTTATTTGGAAAAGATGTAGGGAGATCTTATGCTGCGTAGACACTGTGTGCTGCAGGTGGTGTTGCTCACAATTTTGATTATCCTGTGCATTGTTTTGGGGAATACATACGACAGCAGGGTAAAGCACAGAGTGGTAGAGCGCGCTCTCGCGCGTAGTATCGCAAGTATCAGTGCCGAAATTCAGGATGCTCACGATCATGAGACCAAGCTAAACAACAACTTTTCTGTTTGGCGGGAGATGTCAGACACACATGTGTATTCAAGAGATGACAAAAGCAGCGGCAACTTGCAATCCATTATCCAAAACCTGTGCGAGAAGCATAAGGTAATTGTCAAAGAGCTGGTAATATCTGATCCTAGAGATCTTAGCGGCGACTATAAAAAACGCTACACGAAGGTTGTCAGGCATGTGGTAAGAATGCAATTTGAAGCATTAACTGACCAGCATGCTGTTATGCTTGTACACGCAATAAAATACGATATCCCCGGTTTTATCGCTGTTAGACTGCTGGAGATGACCAAAGAGAAAGAAATTACTCAGGAAGTTATAGCCTCGAGTGACAGAGGAGTAATCTTGCCGACAGTCAAGGGCGAAATTGTTCTCGACATATACGGCATATACGGTACACACCTATGACTTGTACAACTAAGCGTATCCGGTGGACAATAGCAATTCTGGTTACGCTGTGCCTATGGGCGGTTCCTACTGTCTTGATTGCGGAAGAGTGTGTTGGCTTGGTGTACGCTATGATGGGGTGCAATACATACAGGTGCGTCGCACGATTCCATAGCGGGTCAATAGTCTATGAAGTACTTGGAATGAGTGATGGCGATTGCAGGTATGTGGAAAGGGATAGCTCCGGGTTTACGCTATGCGAGGTTTCTAAGGATAACTTCCCAGCGGTTTCCAACTACTTGGTGCAACTTTTTACCAAAAGTAACAACGTGGACATTTTGGCTGTTTCCCGTCTAAGGGCTGCAACGTGTGACTTCTACAGAACCAAAGGAAATAGCTTTATAAAGAGGGGCAAGGAATTAAGTGACGCCGACGTTAAAGATATTGAGCGCGCCATAGAACGCAAAATGCGCAGCGATGCGATTGGGGAAATTCGCAGCATATTTTTTACTGAGTCTGACCTAAGCAAGTTGGATAAGCGCAAATCTGCGAAGTAATGTGGTGCCAATATGGGCTTCTCGTGCGCAAGTATTGGACATTTGACTACTCCTTGCTGAGGTTATACTGCCGTCACGGGCCAGGTTGGCGTGATTTGTGGTGCCGCGGTCCGTCATGTGCAGAACTGCTGCATTAAGCAGCTATATGCGAGGTAGCGCTGGAGGCGTGGGCTTTTATGTCCGTTGCGCAGATGTACCATGCCTGCTACGCTGTAGGCGCTGATGTGGAGGGGTTTTTGCTAGATATGAAAGTTACTATTCTCGGGTGCGGGTATTCTATGGGCGTGCCAACTGTGGGGTGTGACTGCAGTGTCTGCAGTTCGGATTCTGCATTCAATAAAAGGACAAGGACCTCCGCATTGATTGAAAACGGCGATGTACGCATACTTGTAGATGCTTCGCCAGATTTGCGCGCTCAGGCCTTGCGTCATAAATTGCACGTTTTAGACTCTGTACTCTTTACACACTGCCATGCAGACCATTGTGCAGGTATTGCCGAACTTCAGGCTTTTAACGTGGGGGGAGGTGCCAACTGCATGCCGGTATATGCTGACTATGGCACGCTATCAATGTTGCTCGCCAGCAATGCGTACTTTTTCGTTCCAGGTAAGCCAGGCGCCCCTTGGAAGAAGTGCCACTATTTGGTTGCACACCCAGTCCGCTATCATACCGAGTTTTTTGTGGGCGGATGTAAAATAGTCTCGTTTAAGCAAATACATGGTGAAGTCAATAGCAGCGGATTCCTATTTGACGATGATATTGCCTATTGTACCGATGTAAAATCCTTTCCGCAAAATTCGTGGGATCTGCTACACAATAGGCGACTGCTAATTCTAGGGTGTCTCAGGTATGAAGAGGTCGCGGCCCACGCACATGTGGACCTTTGCATAGAGTGGATAAAAGAGCTCAAACCTGACACTGCCGTGCTTACCCATATGAGCCACGATCTTGACTATCACCAACTGACGGATTACGTAAAAGAAAAGCTCCCGGGCGGGAACGTCCTTGTTGCCTATGATGGCCTGGAGCTCAATCTATAGGCCGCTGGTTTGGGAATGATACAACCTTGTGGCTTCTTGCAAGCTGTGCGGGAGTTTTTCCAGGTTGTACTGGGGGTCCGATGCGATGCCGAAAATCCTCTGTGGGGGCTCTATCTCGCCTTCAATGCCGTATATCAAGCCTGTCAGTATCGCATTTATAGCCGGTTCATAGTCGCAATCTGCACCTGATACTCTATGCTCTATTCGCGTGTTTTCAGGGGCTAAGGATGTGTCAGGTAGCCTGATTGCGGTGCTCCTATTGTTCCCGCCCCAACTAACCGTGGTCGGGGTATTGTTGTCGGCATGGGTGTATCGCAAATAAGACTGATGATGTGGCGCAAAAAAGATCATATGCTGCCTCATGTGTGCACACAGTCCGCCTATGGAGTAAAGCAATGCATTACTCATTCTTGAATTGCGCCTGAAAAACAAATTATTGGAGCTCTGGTCTACCAGGTTGACATGCACATGAAATGCGCTGCCGGGCCTTTCAATGTATGGCTTTGCTGCAAAGTCTAAATTGCCGCCAAAAAATTCGGCAGTGCGCTGCAGGGTTTTTTTCACGGAAAACAAGTTAGCTAGCAGATCTTGAACGTCTGGACCATAGCTTGTTTGTAATTCATACTGGGATTCATGAGTTTCTTTGGCGATGCTCCAATTTAGTGGTCTAACATCTTCCGCAAATGCAGCAAAAAGTTCCTCAAGCGCCTTGTCTTCCACGCCTATGACATAAAACTCTAGCTCAACTCCAATCAGCGGGTGCGCACCAAGTTTATTACGTAAGTGCGATAGTGTGCGATCAAGCGCTCTTGGAAGGTGCATCGGTCCTTCTGGTAATGTAGGCAGCTACGAGGTTGAGCGCCCAAGTTATGACGAATAACGTCAAGGCCAGAGCGTAAGCGGAAGATGTATGCACACTCTGGAAGTTCTGATCTCCAGTAAGTATTGTTGCAATCTGCACCGTAATCGTCGTCACAGAATGTAGGGGATTGAACGTGAAATTGGCAGTGACGCCCGCAGCCATTAATACAATCATGGTCTCACCAATCACTCTGGAAATTGCCAATATCACCGAGCTGCAAATATCGGGTAGGGCGTAAGGTATTACTATATTCCAAGTGGTCTCCGCTCGTGTCGCTCCCAGTGCCATGGAGCCGTATCTTAGTATTTTCGGGACTGATCTCAAAGCATTTTCAGTGAGCAGGGTGACGAAAGGGAGAATCATTATTCCTATGGTCAGCCCGGCAGTAAGTGAATTTTCAGACTGCGCGTTGAAGCCACAAAACTCGGCAAAACTACGTATGTTCGGAGATAAAAACACTACTGCAAAATACCCATACACCACTGTTGGTATGCCACATAATACCTCCAGCAAAGTATTGAAAGTGCGGCGCACTCGCTTATCTGAATACTCACTCACGTAAATTGCAGATAACAGGCCCAGAGGGAGCGCCACTGTTATCGCCACTATGACTATCAGCAACGTACCGCTCAGCAGAGGTAGTATACCGAAAGAGCCTGCCGGCTTCCCGTTTATTACCTGTGAGTCCGGATTCCAAGTGGTCCCGAGCAAAAAGTCTGCCAGTGGAACCTCCGCAAAGAATAGCTTAGACTTAAACGCTAGACATGCTGCTATGCAAATCACCGTGGCGAAGGAAAGAAAGGTGGATAAAAACATTGCGCACCGCAATATGGCAAACTTTTTATCCAGATACATCACTGCTGAGGAGGCTAGAAGCGCTATATAAAGCGCAACAGTCACCATTACTGCCTCCTGGCTTTGCGCGTACAACAAGCCGCCAGAGAGCAGCGCCAACACAGCGCCTACTGGAAGGAATGCGGCATACCCCCCCCTGAAAGAGAGCAACCTCCACAGGTAGTACCCAACAGGCACGACGGAGAGAAGCGCAACCAAACGTAGCGTCATTATGATGCTAATTCCTGTTAGTAAACTCGTGCCTAGTATGCTAATACTTATGTCCGGATTTGTACATCACTTTAAGCTTCGTGTATGAGTAGTGGCTCGCTAAGTAGTATTAGAAAAAAGTTTCTGGAATTTTTTGTCAAGAATGGACACAAGCTTTACGCATCTGCGCCGCTGGTCGCCACGGGTGATGCTTCACTGCTCTTTACCAGTGCCGGCATGGTACCATTCAAACAGGCGTTCACATCTGGTAGCAGTGTTGACGGGGCAAAAACTGCAGTTTCCAGCCAGAAGTGCTTGAGGGCCGGTGGTAAGCACAACGATCTTGAAAATGTCGGGTACACGAACCGGCATCACACGTTTTTTGAAATGTTGGGCAATTTTAGCTTTGGTGATTACTTCAAAGAACGCGCCATAGAGCTGGCATGGCGTTTTGTCACTGAGGAAATGTGCCTAAGTAAGGACAGACTGTGGATTACGGTATATAGCGAGGATCAAGAGGCGTTTGATATATGGAAAAAGATTACTGGGTTTCCAGATGATAGGATAATAAAAATCTCCACTAGTGATAACTTCTGGAGTATGGGTGATACCGGCCCTTGCGGGCCATGCTCTGAGATTTTCTACGATTATGGTGAACACGTACAAGGCGGCCCGCCCGGCTCTAAAGACGCCGATGGGCCCAGGTTTACCGAAGTATGGAATCTTGTATTCATGCAGTTTTGCCGTGACGAACATGGTGAGCTGAACCCGTTACCTCACAAATGTATAGACACCGGCATGGGGCTTGAAAGAGCCGCAGCGGTAGTGCAGGGCGTTTGTGACAACTACGATACCGATCTATTTAAGGCTGTTATTCGAAAATCGCAGGATGTTTTTGGCTCTCCGGATAATTCTATTGCACACAGAGTGATAGCTGACCACATAAGAGCCGCCGCATTTTTGATTTCTGAGGGGCTGTTACCAGGGAATGAGGGTAGAAATTATGTTTTGCGGCGCATAATAAGGAGGGCGGTAAGATATGCATATCAACTGGACCCGAGCAATGTTGCCATACATGAAGTATTGCCTGTGCTCACCAAAGAGGGCAGTGCAGGGTACATGGGTGATGCGTATCCAGAGCTGGTTAGGTGTGAACAGTCAATAACGTCCACGCTGAGGTCTGAGGGGGAGGGCTTTGTGGATACCCTGCGCAGGGGTATGGCCCTACTAGCAAAAGAAATAGGTGGCCTACTGCCGGGTCAGGTGCTGCTTGGAGATGTTGCGTTCAAGCTGTATGACACGTTCGGGTTCCCTCTTGACATCACTCTAGACATTGCCAAAGAAAGAGGCCTGAAATTTGATCAGGAAGGCTTCAATAAAGGCATGGGAGAGCAGAAGGAAAGGTCTCGCAGGCACTGGGTGGGGTCTGGTGAAGATGCTTCTCATAGGTTGTGGGAAGAGTTGCAGGCGCAACACAAGAATACGCGCTTTGTGGGATACGATTGTTGCTCTACCAAAGCCTCTGTTTTATCCATAACGCGTGATGGAATGGCTGTGCAGTCAGTCAATTCCGGTGAGAAGGCGTGTTTATTGCTGGATGTGTCGCCGTTTTACGCTGAATCAGGAGGGCAAGAGGGCGACAAAGGCTCGATTACAGGCGTTTCTGGTGTTAACAACTCTGGTGGCGCAAACATTGCTGAGGTTACATACACGAGGAAGGCATCCAATTTGCACATTCATGAGTGTACGATCACCAGTGGAGTGTTTAATGTTGGTGACACAGTTGATGCAGCCATAGATGTAGATAGAAGGGAGCGGCTCAAGGCCAACCATTCGGCTACTCACATATTGCACAGTGTACTCAGGACGCATATAGACGGGAACATTCAGCAGAAGGGTTCGCTGGTTGCCGAGGACAAACTTAGGTTTGATTTTAACTACGCATCTGCGCTCACCAAAGAGCAGATTGCGCTGATTGAAAGAGAAGTAAACCGCAGGATAATGTCCAATAAGCCGGTGCTTACCGATCACTGCAGTTTTGAGGCAGCGGTGCAGGGCGGGGCGATTGCGCTTTTTGGGGAAAAATATTCTGAGCACAGCGTGAGGGTGGTCAGCATGGGTGACTCTAAAGAGTTGTGCGGCGGGACCCATGTTAGATATACCGGTGACATAGGCGCCTTTAAAATAGTGTCGGAATCTGGCATTGCTTTGGGGGTGCGCAGGATTGAGGCAATCACCGGACAATCTGTGGTTGATGGTCTCAGGAAAGATGGGGATATATTGCTGCATATTTCAGAGCGTCTTGGGGTGCCTGTGGGCGAGGTCTCAGAGGGGCTGGAGCGGTTATTAAAAGAGAAGCTTGAACTCAAAAAAAAGCTAGTTTGCGCCTGGCACGAAATTATAAAAAGCTCTATCAGCCCGGTAAACTGTGGTGCTGGAGTTGTGCTGCACTGTGGCTATTTTCCTACGATTCCAGTAGACGCAATAATGGAATTCATGAAGAGTGCGAGGAAAGCCGAGCGTGGAATTTTTGCGATAGCTACAGCTGTGGACGGCAAGGCTGTCCTCATTATTGGAGTTGGTGACACTGCCAGCAAGGTGCTTGGCGCTTCAGATCTGGTTAAAACCCTGGCGGATTTACAAGGTAAGGGTGGGGGGAACGCCGGTCTTGCCAGAGTTAGTCTAGAGGTTGGCAATGTGCAGGAGGCGTTGTCTACTATACTAAATAAGGTGACGGCGGCATTCCCGACCTGAGATCGCCACAACCTAGGAGAAAAGCAACAACGAGTGATGCAGCATTCCTGTGCCCGGGGCTTCAAATCTGGCTTGGGTAACATTCCCTGTTACGGCATCACTGCCGATGATGGATGCGGAGGTAGAGCACCAAAACTCCCACAAAAGTTTGGGAACTACGTCGAACAGAACATAGATGAGGCACTAAATCCATCACAGCCTCTCAAGTATCTATAATTATAATTTATATCTAGAACCTCACAATATGTGCTGCGGCTGTAGCGGCGAGTGTTACGTATTGTTTTATATAGTAAATAGCATGGGGCAAGCCGTAGGGAGCTGCGCCCAGAATGAGCTCACTTTGCATATAGGCTACAGCGGCGAAGAGGTGTTGTTTGTCATACTAAGCGGGGTGATGGCAACACCCCCAAGCCGTTATAACCTCCAGAGTTTGCTGCGCTACATATAGCAACATCACAGTACGTATCGCAGCTTTTGCGGTAGCTAAGCATAGCACGTGATTGTTGCAGCAAATCAGCATTAGAGAGTTGTTCCCAGAACGAGCTCACTTTGCATACAGGCTACGGCGGCCGCAAGAGGTGTTGTTTGCCATACTAAGCGGGGTGATGGCGGTGCCGCAGCTTTTACTGCTACGAGTTAGTTGCGCTTTCCCATAACATCCAGGACAGTTTTTCCTATTACTGCCGGGGTTTCTGCCACAGCGACTCCGGCGCGCTTCATGAACTCGATCTTGCCCTTGGCCGTGCCTGAACTGCCGGAGGATATGGCGCCGGCGTGCCCCATACGTTTGCCTGGAGGGGCAGTCTGTCCGGCAACAAAACCGACTACGGGCTTTTTTGTGCCTGAGGATTGGAGAAACTCTACTGCTTCCTCTTCCTCAGAGCCTCCTATCTCGCCTATTATCACAATACCGTGGGTGTCTTCATCTTCCAAAAACAGCTGAACGCAATCTAGGAATGACATTCCATGAACTGGGTCCCCCCCAATCCCTATGCAAGTTGACTGGCCCAGCCCCACTGCTGTGGTCTGAGCCACTGCCTCGTAGGTTAGGGTTCCAGAACGGGAAACCACCCCTATGTTACCTTTTTTATGGATGTACCCCGGCATAATGCCTATCTTGCACTCTTCGGGTGTTATTATTCCGGGGCAGTTCGGGCCGATCATCCGACTCTTAGAGCCAGCAAGCGCCCTCTTTACCTGCACCATATCAAGAACGGGTATGCCCTCTGTAATGCAAACTATGAGTTCAATTTCGGCCTCTATAGCCTCGAATATTGCATCAGCGGCGTACGGAGCAGGGACGTATATCACACTTGCATTTGCCTGAGTCTCGACTTTTGCCTGCAGCACAGTGTCAAACACCGGCAGCCCAAGGTGTGTAGTGCCACCCTTACCGGGGGTTACTCCGCCAACCACCTTAGTGCCGTAGGCAATCGCCTGCTCGGAGTGAAAAGTCCCATTAGAGCCGGTAAAGCCTTGACATATAACCCTTGTGTTTTTGTCCACCAAAACAGACATGCGCGCCCCTACCTTCTCTCATTTACCATCTTAACAATAAAGCTGGCGGCCTCGTCCAAATCTGCTGCCGCGGTTATCCCGAGACCGGAATCATCCAGGAGTTTCCGCCCAATCTCAAAATTAGTGCCGGACAACCTGACCACGAGCGGTACGTCCACGCCAATCTCCTTGGTGGATTCTATTATACCCTTGGCTATTACGTCGCAACGCATAATTCCGCCGAATATGTTCACCAGTATGCCCTTCACGCCGCTTTGCAGTATTATCTTGAAAGCCTCACGCACTGCTTCTTGGTTTGCACCTCCGCCCACGTCCAAAAAGTTTGCCGGCTCTCCACCGTAGTACTTTATTATGTCCATGGTCGCCATGGCGAGGCCCGCGCCGTTCACCATGCAGCCTATATTGCCGTCCATTTTTATGTAGCTCAGCCCGTGCTTCGCAGCTTCCAGCTCCTCAGCCGCGTGCTCATCTGGGTCTTGCAACTTTGCAATTTCCGGGTTGCGATACAACCCATTATCGTCAAACGCAATCTTCGCGTCTAGCGCGAGAAACTCACCACTAGACGTCTCAGCCATAGGGTTGATTTCTACCTGGCTTGCGTCCGTCTCCACCAAAACTTTATAAATTTTGCGCGCCATAGACACGACACCAGAGACTTGCTTGGGGCCAAGGCCAAACCGGCGGCACAACTCCTGCCCGTGGAAGGAGCGGAAACCATATAGGGGATCAATATGCACCACAGAAACCATATTGGGGCGCTCCTTTGCGACCGTTTCAATATCAACCCCGCCTTCACTGGAGAAGATAATGCTGACCCTGCCAACGCTGCGATCTACAACCGCGCTTATGTAATACTCCTTGCCTATGTCAACCCCTTCTTCCAAGTAGACCTTGTTGACTTTCTGACCCTCGGGAGAAGTTTGGTGTGTTACCAGAACGGAGTGCAGCATCTGCTTCACGAGCGACTTCACTTCGTCCTTGGTCTTTCCTATCTTAACGCCTCCGGCCTTACCCCTGCCTCCGGCGTGGATCTGAGCCTTCACCGCCACCAAGCCTGGAGCTAGATCTCCTAACAGGCGATCAACCTCCTCTACCGACTCAACCGCGACACCCCGGGGCACGGTAACACCAAAGCTACTCAAAACACCCTTCGCCTGAAACTCATGAATGTTCACAACTACTGCTCCTGTAAAACACAAAGACCGCACACAAACGCGACAGCAGCAGCGGGCACATATGAACTACGCTGCCAACGCGGGAAACCCAGGACGCAAAAACTACCCATCATCGGAGATCAAAGGCCTGCGAATGTTGAAATGCCTAGCGCTTATTTGAAACCTCCCAAGCTTAGGCTCAGAAGATGCGCCGTGAAGCTTCTTCCGCCTTCGCTCGCAATCATCTCTTTTTCTAGCGCGCTTCTCAGAGGGCTTCTCATGGTGAGTTATCTTCATCTGCCGCGGCTTACCCTCCCTCTGAAGCTTCTTCTTTAGGGTGCGTATGCCCTGCTCTATATCTCCATGATATACGACAACCTCAACCAAGCTAAAACCTCTCAAAGACTAAACGATACGGAGCCACATGATAACACAACAGCCCATATGGTCAAACTTTTTCTTACCTAGGGCATCACCACCAGACAGCAACAACATCACCCCGCCAGAAGCTCATTCACCCTCTGGCTTGTCTGCTCTAGTTGCTCCTTCTGCAGAGGTACGAAGCCCAGGTTTACCAGATATCCAGAGCTCCCAATCGATTCTGGGCGCATCACCTCCTTGACGAACTCCTTCAACCCAGGAGTGGTATCCAAGTGCTCTTTCTTTACGTAAATGTAAATCGGCCTGGACAGCACGTACTTTCCGGAGGATATTGTGTCATAGCTGGGCTCAACGCCGGCGATCCTGTTCCCTTGTATTTCTCCCTGGTTTTTCACCAAGAAGCTGAAACTCAGTATGCCAAAGGCGTTACTGTTCTTTGATATCTTGTGTATTACCACATTCTCACTAGTGGCGACCTCTATGTACTTTCCGTCATTCCTTATGCTGCTGCAAACCTTTTTTCTCTCTTCCAAGTTCGGATATGAGTCTACGAAGTTTTTAGCGCTCATACACACCCCGCTGATCGCGGTGTCTACGAGAATGTCATATGTTCCAGTATTTTTGTGGGGGCCGTAAATCTCGATCTCATGTTCGGGTAGGCTAGGACGCACTTCCGACCACATGCTGTACTTGTTCATTGGGACCTTCCCGTACTCGTCGGATAGGCTATACTTACTTAAGGCACCGAACAAGTCCACCAGGGAGAAATCGACCCTCTCTTTCTGCTTTGCGCTCGCCACGACTATGCCATCGTAACCCAGGCCTACCTCAATCATGTCCCGCACGCCATTGTTGCCACAGAGCTCGACTTCCGCATCCTTAATCCGCCTGGAGGACATAGCTATATCGGGTGTACCCCTACCACTGCCAGCGCAGAACATGTTAAAGCCCATGCCACTGCCCACAGACTCTATGACCGGGGTCCTGTAGGCAGAAAACCTCCCGAATTCCTCGGCGACGGAAGAGATGAACGGGAACACGGTAGAAGAACCGACCACCCTGATCTGGTCAGCTCCAGCTCCTAAAGCAAGTGCGGCAAGTGCCACGAAGGAAAACCCCCAAAGCCCCATATCCCCCATCGCCTCGCAAAAAATGACACCCGAAACTGTACCATTGCCACACTTAACTAAGCATTAAGCATATGACCGCTGACAAACTTGAATAGCTCCTCACCCTGGCTCTCAGATGCGTTGAAATCCGGCGCAAAATGCCCAACATACCTACCTTTTTCATTGATGAGATACATGAAAGTCGAGTGGTCGATATCACCATCACTTGGCTTCTTGTCGCCCACATACACCTTGTAGTTTTCGACCACGCTCTTTATATCTGCTTCCTCACCTGTGAGCATTTGAATTCTTGCATCAAAAGCCTTGCGGTACTCCTTGAGCTTAGCTACGGTGTCATTCTTGGGATCAATAGTTATGAACACAACTTGCAGCTTGTCAGCAGAACTGCCAAGCTTGTTGAGGAGTTGGGAAGCCATTCCTAGCTCGGTAGGGCACGTGTACTTGCAAGCCGAAAAGCCGAACATTACAAGCATATACTTGCCGCCAAAATCGCTGCTGCTGACGGTAACCCCTTCATGGTTAACCAAGTTACTGAAAGATGCAGAGGCTATCCCCTCACTCACAACCTCGGAGGTGGTGAATCCCTCGCCGATTTTGCTGAAAATACCCTTCTTGTTCACGTAAGAGTACCCTAAGAACGCGGCAGCAACCAACAGCAGAAGATTGGACATAATCTTGAAAATTTTCATCCGTCACACTCCAACAAACACCCAAAAATGCGCCACATCGCCGGACGGCAAAGACGGGCAAGCGCGATCGTAGCACCTATGCCCGGGTTGGTCAAGCGGCCAGAGCATAACCAAGCCTGCCAGCACGAACTCAGCCTGCAGCAACCTGGAGGGACGTGTGACTTGAGGATACACAACCGAGACTAGCGATCAGGGAAGGACAGGCAGTTTTCTGCTTCCCTGACCAAGTCCTCCATAATATGCTTGATGCTTCTTATACTGGTTACAAAGCCAACACTCTGTCCAGCCATTAGAGAGCCATCATGTACATCTCCCTCAATGACGGCCCTTCTCAACGACCCTGCCCAGAATCTCTCAATCTTGCGTTGCCCCTCCTCTTTCGAGATTTCCCCGCGGTTATATAATGCTATCACCTCGCGTTGCAGCTCCAGAAAGCGTGTACTTGCCTCATTTGCAATTGCTCTCACCGGTACCACGGGAAAATCTTTGCTAAGCTGTACAGATGGCACTGCGTCCCTGGAAGAGGACTTTATAAACACTTCTTTGAACTTGGGATGAGCCCTGGATTCATGGGAACACACGAACAGAGTTCCTATCTGGCAGCCGCTGGCCCCCATGCTTAGGTAGCTACTGATCATGTCTCCTGTGCCGATACCTCCGGCCACAAAAATCGGGAAGTCACTCAATTGTTCACTCTTACGGAACAACGGTAAGATTTCCTGAGCTAGTACCGAAGTGCTTACTGGGCCGATATGGCCACCTGCCTCCATGCCTTCTATCACTAACCCATCCGCGCCCATTCTGACCAACCTCCTCGCGACGGCAAGTGAAGGTGCAAAGCACATGCTTTTCACTCCGGATTGTTTGATCAAGGCTAGGGTTTTGCTGGTTGGGATTCCGCCTGCCAATACTATGTGAGAAACCTTTGCACGCACGCAGACCTCAATCTGGTTGTCCAGATCTGGGTGTATGACAATTAGATTGACTCCAAAATTTTTGTCAGTTAGCTGCTGAGTTTCCTCTATTGCGGCTTGTAGCTCCTGAGCATACATTGCGCCACAGGCCAACACTCCGAAGCCGCCTGCGTTCGATATGGCAGACACAAGATTGGGCTCCGACACCCAGCTCATGGCTCCCCCCATGATGGCAAACTCGCTACCTAAGAAGTCCGCTCCCTTCTTCCACAGGCGTGAAAGCACTTCAGATTATCCTCTTAAAAACGTTTTCCTTGTCAAAAACCACGTGCTTTATTGCCCCAAGAATGTGCAACACCACAACGAAAATAAGCGTAAACACCGCGACCTCGTGTACGCCAGCGAAAAATGCCGAGACTGACTCATTCTTCGGCACTATAGGTGGTATCGAGAAGTATACCATATACACCGAACGCCCGGAAGCCGAAGACATCAGGTACCCTGACACGGGTATGCACAGCATCAACACATACAACACGAAATGAGTTACCTTTGCCAGGATAATAGAGGTTTGTGATATTCCCTCTGGATATGGCGGAGTTGTAGAAAGGAGGCGCAGTACGATCCTAACTCCCAGCAGGGTCAGCGCCACCATTCCACACGCCTTGTGTACCGTGAACATCAGTGCCTTGGTTGGTCCGTCAGCAGGGGGGGCATACACCATGAAAAACCCCAGGGTCGAGATTCCTATGATCCCCAGAGCCATGATCCAGTGAAGTGCCCTGACTGGCAAAGAAAACCTGCCGCTCACCATAGACAACACCTGCACTTGATAAAGATAGCGCGTGTGTACCACGAGATTGCCTGTGCAGCAACAAAAATCTGCGCTCACTGTCCACGCCATATCCCAGACAGTACGAGTCTAGGGCAGAGATTCAGCATTTGCTGGTCAGGTTTTTCCGTAAACTTTTGCCGAAATTTTTCAGTGGTGCCAGTAAAAATATAAACTATAATCCACGACAGTTGTTGGAGAGAGTGTCAGTGCCGTAGTGTTGTTGGGTTTTTTTAGGCATCTCTTTTTTGTGGTATTGGCGCTGGTTTTCGCCTCACCTGTCTTCTCCCTGATGGTCGTATTTTTTGCAGAAAGAGGGAAGGGCTTCGGTCTGCTAGCCACACTGCTGCCCGAGTATGTTTTCAATACTGGGGCGCTTATGGTAAGTGTTGGTGTTGTGGTGTTGCTCATAGGGGTTATGAGCGCTTGGTTTATAACCTACTACTCATTTCCTGGGCGTAGAATATTTGAAGTGGCGCTGTTTTTACCGCTTTCAATACCTGGGTATATAGTTGCGTATGTATACGTAAACATGTTCGGATTCGCTGGTCCGGTGCAAAGCGCATTGAGAGAATTTTTCAACTGGGAGAAGGGCGATTATTACTTTCCCGATGTAAAATCATTGGGTTTTTGCACTCTTATCATAGGGTTTAACCTATACCCGTACGTATACATGCTAGCCAGAACAGCGTTTATTGCAATCAGGAACAGCGTGGCAGTTGCCACCACATTATGCTGTTCCAGATACAAAATTTTGACGTCTGTTGTGATTCCCGCTGTATGGCCCTCTATGGTTGCAGGTGTGTCGCTAGTACTGATGGAAGTGATAGCGGATTTCGGCACTCCGCAGTTTTTGACCATCAACACGCTCACCACGGGAATATACAGGCATTGGTTCCTTTTACACGATAAATACTCTGCATGTATACTCGCGCTTTTGGCGCTCCTGTTTGTATTCTTGCTCATGGTGACGGAAAAGTTTTTGCGTCGTGATGAGGACTCCTATTCAGCTATCAAGATGAATACGAACTATTGCTATAGGTGGCACTTTAACAGCAAATTGGTTATAGCATTCATATACTTTGTATGCCTGTTGGCAGTATTTGTTGGGTTCGTACTGCCGTCGGTTCCGCTAATATACTGGACGCTGGAAAGGCTACACACCATAAATTACGCGGAATTTTTTCCCGTAATGCTCAACAGCGTGGGAATCGCGCTTATTACTGCTGCCATAGTGGTTACTATAGCCATAGTTATGCTATGTCTAACCCGGGGTAGAGGGGGATTATCCTATGTGGTAAGGTTTGTCTCCATGGGATATGCGATTCCCAGCACAATAACCGCGGTTGGAATTGTTATCTTGTTGGGAAAGTTGTCTCAGTTTATCAGTGAGCGATTTTTCGATGTTGCACTGATCGGGACCGTAGTTGGCTTGCTGTACTCCTACACGTTTAGGTTCCTCGCTCTGTCTATAGGCCCGATCGAGTCCGGACTGAATAAGATTCCCAGAGAGGTAGACTGGTCTTCGATGTTGATGGGGCACGGTGCCGCCTCAACCTGCGTTAGGGTACACATCCCCATGATCAAAAAAAGCGTGATGGTGGGCTTTTTGCTGGCATTTGTCGATACCATCAAGGAATTATCTGCAACCTTAATAATAAGGCCGTTCAATTTTGAAACTATGGCCACACGCATCTATGAATTGGTTGCGGATGAAAGGCCTATGGACGCCGCACCGTATGCGCTGGCAATCGTGCTTATGGGGCTCTTGTCGGTGATTGTGCTTTGCCAAGTATTTCAAAACGACAAGGTACGTGAAAACAGGATAAATGAGTACGTGTCTTGAGCGGGTGCAGGGCGTTGCTATGCTGTAAAATGCGGCTCCGGTGCACTGAATGACGTGGCCGTGTGCCATGATTACGTGTGGCTTAAACACCGAAAAGTTCTAGCCTTGATTGGAAGTGCGTAGTACCTATTGCTATATCATATAAACCCAACAGGCCCGTGACTGCTGTTTCGGCTTTAGGTCAGCCTTTGCTGCTACCTCTCCTTGAATGCCTTTTCGAAGGTGCTAGTTATGGGTGTCAGAAGATAATTCAACAGAGTGCGGGAACGCGTTACCACAAACACTTCTGCAGGCATTCCGTGATACAGCTTAAGGTTTTTGAATTTTCCCGAATGGGCTGACTTGGGGATTACTACTCTCAGCGAATAATACTTAGCACCGCTCGGGTCAGTCAGCGCGTCTGCGGAGACCTGAGTCACTATACCATCAATTAGCCCAAACTTACGGATGTTATAGGCACTAAGCCTAACCTTAGCCCGCAATCCGCCATGTTCCCCGCTAGTGATCAAATTTTCCTCAACAGCCATAGCCGATAGCACTTCCTCTATATTTCTGGTGGGCATCTTGGCGTCTATTATTAGGTCGTCATCTGCTGGTACTACTTCCAGTATTGCGCCCCCGGGAGGTATAACTCCTCCCTCAGTGTGGTATCTCAACCCGGTGACAATACCGTTCTGTGGTGACCTGATAACCGTGCGCTTTAGCACGTCCTCGGCCGCCATTAATCTCTCCCTGAGATCTGTTACTGCGGCGTCAGTTTCCTTAAGCTCAGAGTTGGTCCTATCTAACAGGGTGTTTGTGATATGGATCATCTCCAGCTGGTTCTCCCCGATTTTCTGTTCCGCGCTCGCAATTTTGGCCCGGATGTGGCCTAACTTTCCTTCTGCGTCTGCGTGTGCGCGTTCGAGGTTCAGTATATATGGCTTGCTTATATACCCCTCCTTGAGCAAACTTTTCTTCGTCTCAAGTTCCTCGCTGATCAATTTGTACTGCTTTTCTTCTGACTCAAGCTGAGCAGCCAGCCCCGACAGTTCCTGGTTCAGCTGCTTTATACGTTGTTCCAGTATTTTCAACTGACCGGATATGCTTTTCCGCTGCGAATAAAACAGCTCCCTTTGGTTTCCCAACACCTTATCCACCACGTCTGCGTTTGACAAATCATGAATTCCCGGCGGGAAGTCAATATTTCCGGAGCGATTCTTGGTTGCCAGCAGTCTAGCCTCTGTTGCGAGCAGAATCAGCATCTTTTCCTTGATTATTCCCAGATTGGCTTTCGCTGCCGTATCGTTGAGCAGCACAAGAGGCTGGCCCTTACTAACCGCATCCCCGTCCTGCACAAGTATCTGATGGATTATGCCTCCCTCAAGGTGCTGTACTACCTGTCTGTTCAGTGACGAGACTACCTCCCCGGGTGCTATGACAGCGCCGTCTAGTGGCGCAGTTGCCGCCCATATTCCGAAAAAGCCAAAGAACGCTATCACAACAACTAGTCCAACAAGCAATGGCCCCCATGAAGCTCTGAGAGCCTCATTTGCACCCTCCTTTTCTATTCTAAACACGAAACTTATAATCCCATCTATTAGGGATAGTGACTTTTCTACAAACTTGGATCTCCCGGTGCCATTTTCCTTTTCTTTGTGCAGGGAGTTGTGTCCTAGAAGCCTAGGGAGGGAGAAATCCAACCTCGCCATGGACATTGCCTTAGCAATTTTACCGTACATAATCCTGGGCATGGAAAGAACAGAACAGACTTAATATCACGAAAAGGCCACCACAGAAATTTATTTTTGTATTTACCACAGATGCCAAACGCATTTTAACTAGTCGAGACGTACATCAAAAACCCTAAATACCTTTGGCAGCATGTTTTTTGCAGAGTTCTTTAATTTCTGCAGTGCAATTACCGACTCGATGCGTCGATGCATAAACGACAGGGTTTCTGAGGCATCTTCGGAAGTATCCTGTGCCAGATGGATAAGTGACGAAATATACACGGAACCAGCAGTCCACCTTTTGGTGTAATAGCTAAAATTAGTTGAGGAATCGCCGGCTAGGCGCCAAACCGCGTCCATAACTTTAAAAACGAGAGAAGCAAAAACGCAAGTGTTGTGTGGTAGCAATGAAAAGCGGAGTATAGACTTCACAAGCTGTCTGGAATTTGGAAATGATGCATTGTAAAGTATGCACAACTCAAGCAGGTGGCCAACCTTATCGCGCACTCTCGGCAACTCAGTGGGGCTTCTGCTCTGAAAAGAGCGGGTAATGTGGTCTATTAGCTCTTCATGAAAATACTCTAGCACGTTGTGGATGCCCTTGTGGAACTTGCAAAAGCTGTTCTCCAGGCCTAGCCTCTTGCATGCCTCGCGCAAGGTCGCGTCGCTCACCCCCATGTGCGGCATAAGCGATATGGCCTCGTCGCTTATCCTGCGTACTTCACAGCCCTCAAGGCTGCGTGATGCACCTGTAGTATGCTCCATAACCAAGGCGAGATTAGCAACCGTGGCATTGTACCACGGGTGCGCACGAAATACATTCAATTAGTTTTCTGTATGCAATGAGGCTATAACCGTTTAAAGGGTATATGACCCTGCAAACGAAAATTGTAATTGCCAACAGATGCTGATATGAATACAGGCAAGTAGTCCTGGTGTTGCGCTACATCCAACTCGCTAAGTGCTGCCACGAGTGTGCCATACATGCAACAACCCGCAAGTATTTATGCTACGTCCAGCACGCAAAATCCGCACAGATGCGTGCGCACGGGCATTCTCAATCTGTGTAGCAAGAAGAAGAGCGCATACACACGTGCTAATTCCGGAACCAGTACTTCCGATGTGCTATTTGTGTGACTATCCCCAACTGCTTGCTCTGTGCAGCGATTAAACGTATTGACAGCTGCAATGCTTCACTGTACCATGCTGCCCCGCGGTCGTGGGGTACATGGGTTAGGGATATGGCTTTGCTGCCCCACTGTTGCGGGAAGAAAGTTGCTGTTTTTGGTTTGGGGGAGACCGGAATTTCTGCTGCGCGCTTTCTTGTTAGGGGCGGTGCGCGTGTTTTGGTTTGGGACGATAATGAGCGTGTCCTTCGTGAGGGAAAGAAGCTTTGCCCTGAGTGTGAGTTTGTGCACCCTTACGAATATGATTGGGGTGGGATTGCCGAGCTAGTTCTGAGTCCAGGTGTGCTGCATTCCCGCCACAATGAGCACTGGGTTGTGAAGTTAGCCAAGCGTGTGGGTTGTCGCGTAACCTCTGACGTTGAAATATTCTGCCGTTCCCAGCCAGCGCGCCTAATTGGCGTAACCGGGACCAATGGGAAATCCACTACTGTGGAGCTGATTGGGTGGATTCTGAACTGTGCAGGGATTGACTCGGAAACAGGTGGAAATGTGGGTGGAAAGGGGGCCCTTTCTCTACCCCAGGGGAAAGAGGCGTATGTTTTGGAGCTATCTTCCTATCAATTAGAGCTTATGCATGAGGCAAGTTTGGACATTGGAGTAGTGCTCAACATAGCGCCAGACCACCTCGACGTTTATTCCGGTATGGCTGACTATATCTCCGCAAAGGAAAAGATACTGAAGTTCAGCAACCTGCTAGTGGCTAACTGTGATGATCGTAACGTTACAGCATGCCTCTGCAAAAATGTTGGGCAGGTGATGGAATTTTCGTGTGAAAAAAGACTTGATAAAGGCGTGTCGGTGCTGGATGGCCGCGTATATTTTCATGGCAAGGTCATGGGGATTGGTGACCTGAAGATTGATAGCGCCAGTAATGCTGAAAATATTGCTGCAGCTTATACTGTGGCCAGGAGTCTTGGGGTGCCGGATGAGGTGATTCTGGCCTCTATCAGGGAATTTCCCGGATTGCGGCATCGCAACCAGATCGTTGCAGAAATTGCCAATGTGACCTTTGTCAACGATAGCAAAGCGACAAATGCCGCTTCAGTAGGGAAAGCATTGATGTGCAGGAAAAATGTATACTGGATTGCTGGTGGGAAGAGCAAGGATGGTGGAATAGAATCTCTGCTTGGCCTGTATGCAAATCATATACGCAAGGCCTTCTTGGTGGGAGAGGCGGCCAACGAATTTGCTGTGAGCCTGCAAAGAGCCCAAGTTGAGCATGTCACATGTCATGACATTTATGACGCTGTACGCGCTGCTTTTGTTGAGGCGGTTGCAGATGGAGTAAAAGCCACTGTTTTGCTGTCACCTGCCTGCAGCTCTTTGGATCAATGGAGAAATTTTGAGGAGAGAGGGGAAGCCTTCTGTGCAGCCGTGTCTGAACTCGTGAAGTCTGGCAGGTCGTTGCGCATGACCACTACATGAAGCGCCGCTTACACAGCGCGGCCCAGTCATCTACCACTCTATTCGCGTAACACGGGCGACCAGTGTGCGTTCGAAGCATTGGTTGGAACATCCAAAGTCTGTGTGTTGGTGCCCGTTATGTCAACGGTTACCAGTCTGGACCTGAAAGGATGGGTTGCGGACGGAGGATCCTGCTGCGTGAAGAGAATCACACGTCCGTTTGGGGACCATGAGGGGCTGTCGACCATGTGCCCCTTAGCTAAAAGCCTTTCCCCGCTCCCATCAGGTTTCATTACCCCGATATGGAAATTTTTCCCATCGGCCTTGGTAAAGGCTATCCAATCCCCCCTGGGTGACCACACTGGAGCTGAATACCCGCCCTTACCAGAACTGATTCTACGCTGATTTGTGCCATCCGCATTCATGACGTAAAGCTGTGGCCTCCCGCTTCTATCCGAGTTAAACACTATGGACTTTTTGTCGGGTGAGTAGGAAGCAGAGGTATTTATGGATTTGTTGTTTGTTAGCCTGGTAGACTTTCCGCTTTTCAGGTCTATTGAGTATATGTTTGTGGCGCCCTGCGCAGACTCTGACAGCAAGACATGTTTGCCATCCGGGGAAAACCTGGGGGAAGAATTCACGCCCCTGACCCCTCCCAGCGCGGTTGAGTAACCAGTCTCTAGGTCATGCAATACTATGCTGCCACTTGATTTTGCATAAGACATGTAAACCAGACTCCGTGCATCGGGAGAGAATCTGGGGGTTGAAACAAACTCTCCCGTGCTGGTGATGTACACATTATTGGCGCCATCCTGGTCCATTATCGCGATCCTCCTGGACCCGGGCAATCCTGTTTCTGCCACGTATGCTATGCGGGTGTTGAAATACCCTCCTTCCCCGGTAATTCTGCTGTATATGCTATCAGACATAGAGTGAGCAGCGCGCCGCCAGTTTCCTACCGCAAAGTTGAAGGACTTGCCGGACAACTGCCTGCCCGAAGCCACGTCCCATATAAATAACCTGACCTTCACCCTGTCTTGGGAGAACTCTTTGATGCTTCCGGTTACCAGAACATCCCTGCCCACAGATGTCCAAGCGTCAGAATCGGGCATCCCCTCGGGTGTGGTGCCAAAACCTCCTGCTGGTAGCTTCCAACTTGCATCAAATATCCCGGTGCTATTCAAATCGTGCAACACCACCCTAACGCAGCTCTTTCCCACCTCTTTCTCCAGATTCGTGGAAGAGTGCATAGGTGCAACCGAAATCCTAACCCTTTCAACATTGCCCTTCGTGATGTCAACGCCCAGGGCAGCCACAGCCCCCTGACAACAAAGTAGAAACGCGGAAACCGCAGGAAGCACGCAAGCAAAGAAGAAAACCCGCACCTCAACCTACCACACGTACTCCATCTGCACCTCAACCAAGGGTCTGCCCTTTAAAATACCCTTCAGGGACCCGAACACTACGTCCTTGACATAACTCTTCACGTTCCTTGGTCTTGAGTTAGAAAGCCCAGAGCCGATCTTTCTCGCCATCTCGTTCAGGAGCACTCTATCCTCGGAGCTGTCCAGCGCTCCAGGGGCGATAACCATTGGCTCCTTCACGAGCTCATGTTCCCTGTTCATTAGCAGGGTGACAACCACCATCCCCGCGCTTCTCATCTTCCTGCGCGCAGACATCACGCTGCCCTCAGGGTGACGCAGAAAGTTACCGTCGATCCCGAACATTCCACAGCCCACAGAACCCACCTTCTTGCCCTCGACCAGGTCAATCACGTCTCCCGGAGCAGAAACCACACAGCCCCCTATGCCGCACTCCTTGGCCAACTTAACATGCTCGTACATGTGCATGTACTCCCCGTGTACGGGCACACACAACTTTGGCCTGGTTAGGGAGTATAGGGTGCGAACCTCCTCACGAGACGGATGACCAGACACGTGAACGCCCTCAGTAAACTCCGTCACTACCTCGACTCCCATCCTCACAAGTTTGTTGAACACCCCGAAAATGCGCCTCTCATTGCCAGGAATTATCTTTGAGGAAAAGATTACAGTATCCCCCTCACCGAGCTCGGCTAGTGGGTGGGACCTGCTGGCGAGCCTGGCTGTTGCAGCAAGTGGCTCACCCTGGCAGCCGGTGCATAGGTACAGCACGTTGTGAACCGGTATGCTCCCAGCCTGTCTTGCATCGACAAACTCCGCGGTATCGTCTAGATATCCGCAATCCCGTGCGGCTTGTATAGCCCTGGCCAGCGATCTACCCAGGACTACAACCTGCCTGTTGGATGCCTCGGCAATCTTGCTTAGTGTGTAGATTCTGGCGATATTTGAAGCGAAAAGCGCGATGGCTACCCTGCGTTTACTCTCCTTTACTATGCTGAGAATGTTTTCGTACAAACTCCCCTCGGAACCCGAGCGACCTTCGGTGAATATGTTGGTAGAGTCAGAGATCACAGCCAACAGCCCGTCGTCGCCAAGCCGCTTGAGCTTTTCTACATCAGACACGGGGCCCACCACTGGGTCAGTGTCAAGCTTCCAGTCCCCAGTATGAAGTACGCTTCCGAAGTCCGTGTGAACGGCTACCGCGTGCATCTCAGGGGTGGAGTGCGTCATGTGAACAAACTCGAGCACAAAAGGCCCCAACTCCAGCTTAGATGCTGGATCCACCTCCTCAATTGGAACGCTCATGGAAAACTGGGCCAGCTTGGCTTTAAGCAGAGCCGCGGTAAACTTTGTGGTATACACGGGACACCTAAGATCTGCCCACAGGTAAGGTATAGCACCTATGTGATCCTCATGCGCATGGGTCAAAACTATCCCAAGCAAGTCCTTACGCTTCTTCTTTATGAAACTGACATCAGCGACAACCATATCCACTCCCGGCATCGTGTCGCCGTCAGCAAACCCAGAACCCAAATCAACAATTATCCACTTTCCGTGAGCGTGATACAGCGTGACATTCATGCCTATCTTGCCTACGCCGCCCAGGGGCAGAAAAAAGAACCCGCTACCAAAATCCATTACTAAAGCTACAAAATATCACAACCCAAATACCGGCCATAGATAGCACATATGTACGTGTGTTTAAAGAAAAACATTTGCGTACGAATTTTGGAGGAGGTACAAAGGACCCTACCAGGTCGCTCTGTGTTTTGTAGTTTTCGGGGGAGTTTTTCGGGTGTTAGTTGCTCACCCCCGGGTGCTGTCTGACTTGCCGTGGCGTGTTCCGTCGGTTCGGATTTTTGTGGTTGCTTATGGGGAGTGGTTGTACAGCTTCTTTGATGTTGCAGATGGGGATGCTCCTCCATCTTTTACACGCTACCGCAGTTTTCTTTCTAGTTGTGGGCAACTATGGATTATCGGGTTCCGAGTGCACAAAAGTCGCGGTGCTTGTTCTATCTGTGCTTACCGTGGCGATGGCGTTGTTGCTCGCCATGAAGCATGATGGTCCGAGGGGGTGCATCGGCGACAGGGAGCGGCAGCCAATGCGCTCGATACGATACATGCCCATGCTATATGACTTGACTAGTATTGTCCTCTCCACGGTACTCCTGTGTTCCGTGCCATTTTCGGGAGTGGATTTCACTGGTGAACTTGCGCCCGGATGGATGCCAACCTTGTGTGTGGCTCTTTGTTTCACGCTTCTGTCGCTTTGGTGCACACGTGTCGTCTTCAGAGCTTTGCTAGCGCTTGCGGGGCTATGTGCAAGCTGCTTACCTGCTCTCAACGGTCGGTCTGATGATCTGGTAGGTGATGTGGCATTGTGGGTAGATAGACACACAAGTTCCGAGGTTGGCGCACCTGTCCCACTGGCCGTGTAGCCCGCAGTAGTTTGTGTATGAGATAGTTGCCATATGTCAATAGCCTTTCGTGCCCGACTTTCGAGGGTTTGCATGTTGCTGCTTGTCCCGTGTGTTTTACCCACATGGTCGGCCGCAGAGGTGTTGTTTTCCTGGTCTCAAATTGTGGTGGACAGCAAGCTGAGTGTAAGGGCGGTTGTACCTTCAGGTGAAGCCTGTCCGGATTTATATGTTGATTCCCAAAGTGTAAAGATGAGCACAAGGGCAGATCCTGAGCCTGGGGCGTTTGAAGATAGGGTGTGTGAGAGCCTGCTTTCTCCATCCTCTACCCCCAGAGTGATAAGAATAGGTAGCAGAAGATTGCCGGACATCAGCGCACGTGTTGGTTATAACCGACGCGATGGGCTTGCCAGGATTGTTTTTGTTGGAGATACGGGGTGCAGGGTATCAAGGTTGTTGGAGCAAGACTGCAAATCACCTGACAAGTGGCCGCTACGGCAGGTTCTAAGCGGAATTTCAAACCAAGACCCCGACCTGGTTGTGCACGTCGGAGACTACCTATACCGAGAGGTAGAGTGCACTGATGAGTCAAAGTGTGACAAACGCATCTACGGGGACAAATCCTCCACCTGGGCGGAGGACTGGTTACTTCCCCTACAGTCGGTGTCTGATAAGCTTGTTTTTCTCTTTGTGCGCGGAAATCACGAAAGTTGCAATCGTGCCTATAAAGGCTGGTTTCGGTATCTGGACGCGTATCCGCTTTCGAAGCAACGCTACGAGAACTGCGAGAAAATTACTGATCCATGGGTTCTTGATCTGGGGCATTGGGATATGGGTGATGTGGGGTTCTATGTATACGATTCTTCGTCAAGTGATGAGATTTTTCATCGTGGTAGTGATGTTCAAAGTATGCGGCAAAAGTTTCTCAAGGGTATAAGTTCGGTCCGGAGTTCGCAGATGTGGCTACTGACGCACCGGCCTCTATGGGCCTATTGGAAATACGGAATGGAGTACTACGGCAATGTCCCGCAGACCAGAGCTATTGCGGAGGTTATGCCTGAAAAGTTCGTTGCTGTGGTTTCTGGTCACGTGCATTTTGCGCAGATCCTATCAATGCGTAGGGACGAGCACGATAAAAAAGGTGGTGGAGCGTGCTCTCAACAGGCATCTGGTCGTGCATGCATGAAGTCGATAACGCAAATAATCTCTGGTAATGGGGGTGCGCACCTTAACGCAGTAAAAGGCGAACAACCCATGGCAGCGCTGTCTTTGCCCACTCGGGGAGGCAGCGTGGGTGCCGGCTTGAACAAAATTGCGAAGTCCGCGTACAGAAGCCTGGCTCTTCATGGCTTTGTTATAGACGACGTGAGTACGCTAGGCGGATTCGGATTTTGCAGGGTTGATATTCCGGTGAATGGTGAAGGGCACCCTGTCACGCAAGGTAAGCAGGCTGCAGTTACGTTTCACGGCGTGGGTGGCGAAGAGTTAAGGAAATTTTTGGTTGCTACCACGTCTCCAACCGGGTTGCGGCTTAACAGGTAGGGTAGTTGTACTTGCGATATGGCATACTATGCGGCGTCGCGGCGCTTATTCGGGATGTAAAGAATGTGTGAAAAAAAATCAGAATTGTATTGACTGGGGTTTACGATTCCCTTATAAGTAGAGCTGCTCTTGCTATCCCCGGGGACGTGGGTAGCGCTTTTCAAGTGGTTTTAGGTTCTTTTGCATGCCCACTATCAATCAGCTGGTGCGTCGCCCTAGGAGGCCTCGTGAGTCGGCTAACAAAGCTCCTGCGCTCCAGCACAATCCCCAAAAGAGGGCTGTGTGCGTTAAGGTTTACACTACCACTCCCAAGAAGCCCAACTCAGCCCTGCGTAAGGTTGCTAGGGTTAGGATTGCCGGGTATGGTAGCGAGGTCATAGCGTACATACCCGGTGAGGGACATAACCTTCAGGAGCACTCTGTTGTTCTCATAAGAGGGGGGCGTGTCAAGGACCTTCCTGGTGTGCGCTACCACATAGTGCGTGGTGCCCTCGATGCCAAGGGTGTGCAGGGGCGGAAGAAGGCTCGCTCCAAATATGGAGTTAAGCGCGGTGTCTAGTTTTTATTTGGTGGTTTATGTCTCGTCGTCGAAGAGTTTCTAGGAGGCCGGTAGTCTCTGACGGGGGGCCAGGCGGCGTCCTGCTGGCGCGCTTCACAAATGTAGTGATGAGCAGGGGGAAGAAGGCGCTGGCGGAGAAGATAGTGTTCGGGGCGCTGAAGATGGCTGAGTCTAAGTCGGCTGGTGAGAGCGGGGTGTCGATATTCAACGCTGCCGTCTCCAACGTTATGCCCCGGATGGAAGTTCGCTCCAGAAGGGTTGGTGGTGTTACTTACCAAATTCCTGTGGAGGTCAGAGAAGAAAGGTCCACTTCGCTTGCCCTTAGGTGGATAGTGAAGGCTGCGCGTACAAACAGGAAGCGCACAAACAAGACTTACATGAGTTGTTTGTGTAATGAGCTTCTTGAAGCCTACAACAAGCGTGGTAGCGCGTGTAAGATGAAAGAGGAGAAGTTCAGGATGGCGGAGGCCAACAAGGCGTTTTCTCATTTCAGGTTTTAGTGAGTTTTGTGTTTTTAAGAAGGGGCATGGGGGGTGAGTAGTAAGGGTGATCTGTCTCGGTGTAGGAATATAGGGATAATGGCGCACATAGACGCCGGAAAAACTACCACCACGGAACGCATACTTTTCTATACGGGAAAACAAAACAGGATAGGTGAGGTGCATGAGGGCGCTGCGTCCATGGACTGGATGGAGCAGGAGCGAGAGCGGGGTATAACCATAACCTCTGCCGCTACTACCTGTTTTTGGAATGATTGCAGGATTAACATCATCGACACTCCTGGCCACGTGGATTTTACCATCGAGGTGGAAAGATCTCTCCGGGTTCTTGATGGGGCCGTGGCCGTTTTTGATGGGGTTGCTGGGGTCGAACCGCAGTCGGAAACCGTGTGGCGCCAGGCTGATAAGTACGATGTTCCCAGAATATGCTTCGTGAACAAGATGGACAGGATTGGGGCTGACTTTTACGCCTGTGTCGATATGATAAAAGAAAGGCTTGGGGCGCTTCCACTTGTGCTGCAGCTGCCTATTGGTGTGGATAAGAGCTTTGTAGGGGTTGTGGACCTGGTTGAGATGAGGTCCATAACGTGGGAGGAGGACTCCCTGGGTGCCAAGTTCAACTACGGGGAAATTCCTGGTGACATGGTGGAGAAGGCGCGGGATTATAGGGCGGCGCTACTTGAGGCAGCTGTCGAGATGAATGACGAGGCAATGAATCTGTACCTTGAGGGGGGAGAGATTTCTGTTCAGTTGCTGAAGAGTTGTATAAGAAGCGGTGTTATCGGTGCGAAGTTTGTTCCCGTGTTGTGCGGTTCTGCGTTCAAGAATAAGGGTGTTCAGCCGCTGCTGGACGCGGTGGTCGACTTTTTGCCGTCCCCTAGCGATATTCCTACCATAGAGGGTGTGAGTGCCGGCGATCCGCAGAAGGTGGTTACCATAAAATCTTCCGTGGATGACAAGTTTGTTGCGCTTGCCTTCAAGGTTATGGTTGATAGGTTCGTTGGCAGCTTGACGTTCATTCGTGTGTACTCTGGTAGGCTTATTGGAAAGTCTGTGGTGTTGAATTCCGCTAAGGGAGTCACAGAGTCTGTGGGTAGGATTCTGCGCATGCATGCAAACAACAGGGAAGATATTTCTGAGATTCAGGCTGGGGATATAGCCGCCCTGGCTGGGTTAAAAAAGACCACTACCGGCGATACCCTGTGTGATCAGAATTTTCCCGTGGTACTCGAAAAGATGGACTTTCCTGAATCCGTTATGGAAATTGCCGTAGAGCCGGTATCGACTGCGGACCAGGAAAAAATGGGCACAGCGCTTAGCAGGCTTGTTGCTGAGGATCCTTCGTTGAAGGTTTTTGTCAACTCTGAGAGCGGGCAGACCATACTCAAGGGCATGGGCGAGCTGCACTTGGAGATTATAGTGGACAGGATGAAGAGGGAGTTTGGCGTTGAGGCGTCAGTAGGTGCCCCCCAGGTGGCGTATCGTGAGACGATCACCAGGTCTGCCGAAGTTGAGTACATACATAAGAAGCAAACCGGTGGTGCCGGCCAGTTCGCCAAAGTGAACATATTGTTTGAGCCATTGCCTCCTGGTTCTGGGTTTGAATTTGAGAATAAGATCACATGTGGGGCCATTCCCAAGGAGTATATACCTGGGGTCCAAAGCGGCTTGGAGCTTATAAAAGAGACGGGTATGATAGCCGGCTTTCCCGTGATTGATTTTAAGGCCACATTGTTTGACGGGGCGTTCCATGAAGTTGACTCTAGCCCCCTCGCTTTTGAATTGGCAGCCAAGGGCGCGTTTAGGGAGATGGCCAACAAGGCGGGTCCAGTTCTGCTAGAGCCCATAATGCGTGTAGAGATCATAACTCCTGATGAGTACATGGGAGATGTGATAGGTGATGTAAATAGCAGGCGCGGTAGGGTTGCGGAGATGCAGGACCGCCACAATACCAAGCTCATTACTGCCTTCATTCCGCTTGGCAAGATGTTTGGGTATGTGAAGGATTTGCGTTCCATGTCTCAGGGGAGGGCTCAATACAGTATGTATTTTGCCCGTTATGAGAGGGTGCCGGAGAGTGCCGTAGATAATGTTATGAAGAAGTAGTAGATCGGTAATTTTATGACAGAAGGGAGAAAGCCGCACATAAACGTAGGTACGATAGGGCATGTTGACCACGGGAAGACCACGTTAACGGCTGCGCTTACTGCGGTATTGACAAGAAGGCTCAGTGGGGCGAACAAGGTAGTGAAGTACGACGAGATAGACAAGGCACCTGAGGAGAGAGCTCGTGGCATTACCATTTCCACAGCGCATGTAGAGTACGAGACGGAGAGCAGGCACTATGCGCATGTAGACTGTCCTGGTCATGCGGACTACATAAAGAACATGATAACTGGTGCTGCGCAGATGGACGTGGCGATACTGGTAGTTTCTGCGACTGATGGAGCGATGCCACAGACTCGTGAGCACATACTACTAGCCAAGCAGGTGGGTGTGAAGGACATAGTCACATGGATAAACAAGTGTGACGTGGTTGAAGATGAAGAAATGCTGTCGATAGTTGAGATGGAGGTCAGGGAGCTTCTGAGCAACTATGGGTATGACGGTGACAGTGTTGACGTAGTTAGGGGGTCTGCGGTCAAGGCATTGGAGGAAGGTTCTGATGGTCCGTGGAGTGAGAAGATCATGGAGCTAGTTGGGGCACTGGAGAAGATAGAGCTCCCGGTTAGAGAGAAGGACAAGCCATTTTTGATGTCTGTTGAAGACGTATTCTCAATTCCCGGTCGTGGCACAGTAGTTACGGGTAGGATTGAGAGAGGAGTAATAAAGGTAGGAGACAAAGTGGACATTGTGGGTCTGAGGGATCTGCAGAGCACGGTGTGCACTGGGGTTGAGATGTTCCATAAGGCCTTAGAGACTGGTGAAGCTGGGGACAACGCTGGCATACTGCTAAGGGGCATCAAGAAGGAAGATGTGGAGCGGGGTCAGGTATTGAGTGCACCTGGTCAGATGTGCTCATACAAAGCATTCAAAGCGGAGGTATACGTTCTGAAGAAGGAGGAAGGGGGGAGGCACACTCCATTCTTCTCGAACTACCAGCCTCAGTTTTACGTACGTACTACCGACGTTACTGGAAGCATAAAGTTACCCAGTGGGGTTGAGATGGTAATGCCTGGTGATAATCTCAGCATCGAGGTCACTCTGGACAAACCTGTTGCTCTTGATAAGGGGCTGAGGTTTGCAGTTCGGGAAGGTGGAAGAACCGTCGGCTCCGGTATCATAACTGAGATTTTGGAGTAATGCGATGTGTAACTGGGAGTGTAGCTCAACGGTAGAGCATCAGTCTCCAAAACTGAGGATATGGGTTCGATTCCTGTCGCTCCTGCCATAGATTTGTGAGTGTTTTTGGCTATGATAGGCAGCTTTACTAGGTTTTTGTGTGATGTCAGGCAGGAAGTGTTGCAGGTCTCCTGGGCTTCCAAGAGGGAGGTGCTTGTGTTCTTGCTGATAGTTTTGATGACCGTGGTTGTTTCATCCATTCTGTTTAGTTGCGTGGATTTTGTATTCTTGAGGCTTGTTAAAATAGTGCTAGGAGTTGTGTATGCAGCATGATGATAGTGGGCACGAGTGGTACATAGTTCAGGTGTCTTCTGGGAGCGAGGAAAAGGTTGCCCAGATGATTCTTGAGAGGTCGCAGCAGCTTGGTATGTCTGGTGTTTTTAGTGAGGTCTTTATCCCGTACGAGGAGGTTACCAGGATAAAGTACAACAAGAAGGTCGCGATGCGCAGGAAGCTGTCCCCGGGATACGTGTTTTTGCACATGAAGCTCAGTGATGATGCTATAAATTTTGTGCGCAGGGTCCCCAAGGTGTCAAATTTCCTCTTAGACGATGCGGGCGTGCCTAAGGTCATACCGTCATCCGAGATGGAGACGATGCGTAGCAGTATGTGCCAGGCTGTTTCTAGTGGCACTAGCTCGGAAGTCTGCAGTTTCGAGGTGGGTGATGAGGTAGTAATAAATGATGGATTGTTCCAGGACTTTAATGGCAGGGTAGAGTACGTCAATGAGGACAAAAAAGTCGCGGGGATAAGCGTAATGATATTTGGCAGGCTTACCAAGATCGAATTCAAATTGAGCAGTATACAAAAGGTGGAGGAATAGCTTATGAGCAGCGCTGCGTTGCTTTCAAGAATAAATTTGGTAATTGAAGCGGGAAAGGCCACGCCTGGTCCCAAAATCGCTTCCGTGCTCGGTCCGCGCGGTATTCCTATGCCAAAGTTTTGCAAAGAGTTTAATGATGCCACGAGTGCGCAGGGGGTTCCTTACGAGATAGGGGATCTGGTGACTGCCAGGATAAGTGTCTACGCTGACAATAGTTATGGTTTTTCTGTTAGTGATTCGCCTGTGTCGTTTCTGTTGAGGAAAGCTGCTGGGGTTGTTAAGGGGTCTTCCAGCCCAGGTAAGGAAAGCTGTGCGAGTGTTAAGATGTCTGAGGTTGTTAAGATCGCTGAGCGGAAGATGGCTGATATGAACGCTGATAGCGTTGAGTGTGCGGTTAAGATGGTAGTCGGAACCGCGAAATCCATGGGCATTGTTGTTGAGGAGTGATTTGGGAGGGTTACGTCTGTATGTCTGGTGATGGTAGTTCCTACAGTGCCGAGGAGGGGATCCGTGAGCTTTTGCAGTCGGCTAAGGCAAAGTTCCGTGAATCTGTTGATGTTGCTATCAAGTTAAGCGTTGCTGACTCCAAATCTGGAGAATCAGTCCGTGGAGCGGTTGTTCTGCCAAAAGGCCTGGGTCGGGAGGTTAGAGTAGCGGTCTTTGCCAAAGGTGAGCATGCTAAACATGCCTCAGATGCGGGGGCGGATGTTGTAGGAGATGAAGAACTGATTGAGGAGATAAAGAAAGGGCGCAAGCTAGACGTGGACTGGTGTATCGCCACTCCCGATTTTATGCCGCAGATTTCTGCGATCGCGAAGATTCTGGGCCCTAGGGGCTTGATGCCCAATCCCAAGTTCGGTACCGTCACACTTGAACTTGCAAAGATGGTTGGCGTAATAAAGTCCGGGCAGGTGAAGTTTAAATCTGATAGGTACGGAATTGTGCACGTGAAGATTGGGGATGTAAGCTTTACTCCGGAAGATCTGCTGGAAAATTTTAACGCCGTGGTTGTTGCCGTGCAAAACCTGAAACCAGCCACTATTAAGGGGTCTTACGTTAGGGGAGTGTTCGTGAATTCTACCATGGGCAGATCTTTCAGAATAGCCGGCATCGGGTAGGCGGTTTTGTGCGTGAATTAAGTTGAGGTTTAGGGTGAAGCGCGTCAATAAGGAAAGGCATCTAGGTAAGATAGAGGGTGTGTTTACGCAGTTTGGGAGTTTTGTGCTTGCGAATTTCCGCTCCATGACTGCTGGAGATTTTGCCGCTCTTAGGAAGGAGCTGAAGGCTGGGGGATGTGGCATTACTGTTGTGAAGAATAGCATTGCCAAGATTGCGTTAAAGCAGGTTGGAAAGGCGGACGGGCTAGAAGATAAGTTGCGCGAGGCCGTGTTTATAGCTTACTCCGAGGACATAGTCACGGTGTCTAAAATTGTGAACAAGTTTGTCAGGGCGACTGCCGGTAAGATTACCTTCGTGTGTGCGTATGATGGCGGGCAGGTGCTACCTGCGGACAGAGTGATATTTTTTGCTAGCTTACCGTCGTTACGGGAGTTGCAAGTCAGGATAATGGGTCTTATAGGCTATGGGGTTCCTATGAGGTTGGCTAATTGCCTCAGAGCTATCGGTGGGACGTAGCAGTGAGGGTCATTCGTGGTATTTGGCGCTGTCGTATTGTTAAGCGCGGTTGTGCCGACTCCGTTGGTTGGAGGTGGGGTTTTCTGTGTGCCCATTTTCCTTCCTGAGGCTGTCGGGGGTATATTTGTGGGGGTTTTGTTATGAGTAGTGTTGATTTGGATTCTTTAGTTGAGCAGATTTGTGGCCTTGACTTGTGTAGCGCTGCCGCTCTGGTGGAGAAAATAGAGGATAAGCTTGGGTTTCCCAAGGGTGGATTGCTTACCGCCATGCCTGCTGCTGGGGGTGCAGCTCAAGGTGCGGAGGATTCCGGCGGTGCGGAGCAAACAGAGTTTGTTGTGATGTTTGATGGGTATGCACCGGAGAAGAAGATTGCTGTCATAAAAGCTGTGAGGGAGTGCACCACCCTGGGCCTGAAGGAAGCAAAGGACTTTGTTGAGCAAGAGGGCTCAAGAGAGCTGGTTGAGGGCAAGAAGTACAAAAAGGCCGAGGCTGACGAGGTGAAGAAGAAGCTTGAGGATGCTGGGGCAACAGTAAGCGTAAAGTGACCTTGGGTTTGTATTTGGTGGTTTTTTGAGGGAATTAATGTCTTCTGCGGGTGGTTCTTCTGGTCCCGGGTATGTGCTGAATGATTTTGACGCTGTTCCTAGGCTCTCTTACGCGAAATCCATAGACATTCGCGACTCTTTGACGGATCTCATAAGGATACAGAGAGATTCTTATGACGCGTTCATAGGCATAGACAGGGGTGGTAGCAGCGGTATACAGAGCATCTTTCAGGCCATGTTCCCCATACGCGATCTCCTGGGCAGAGCAGTACTCGAGTTTGTGGGTTACAACATAGGTGAGCCGCAGTATGATGAGTACGAGTGTATCAAGCGTGGGATTACCTTCTCCGTTCCCATACGGATTACTCTGCGCTTTGTTGTGTGGAAAGTGCAGGAGGTATCCTTCAAGGAAGTCAAATATGTAGTTGATGAAGGAACCTCGGAGCGCAGCGTCAAATACATGAAGGAGCAGGAGGTCTCCATTGGTGATTTGCCGATGATGACTTCTTATGGGACTTTCATAATAAACGGCATAGAGCGGGTTATAGTTTCACAGATGCACCGTTCCCCTGGGGTCTTTTTTGACAGCGACAAGGGTAAAACTTATAGTTCAGGTAAACTCATATATTCCGCGCGCGTTATACCTTATAGGGGCTCTTGGCTCGATTTCGAATTTGATATCAAAGACATAATTTATTTTCGCATAGACAAGAAGAGAAAGCTTCCCGTTTCCTACCTGTTGAAAGCCTTGGGAATGTCAAATAATGACATCCTTGATTCCTTTTATGACAAGGTGCTTTATGTGAGGTGCGACAAGGGGTGGAGGGTGCCGTTCATTGTTGACCGCTTCAAAGGCGTGCGTCTTTCCTACGATCTCATGGATGTTGACGGCAACGTGCTTGTGAAAGCCAATACCAGGATTACTTTGAGAATTGCGAAGAAGCTGCACGCTGACGGGCTTAGGGAGTATTTGGTTCCGTTCTCTGGCATTGCTGGGATGTTTGTTGCGACTGATCTCGTGGATCCTGGTAGTGGTGCCGTTATCATACACGCTGGTGAAACCATAACACCTGAGCACATTGTGAAACTGGAGCTGTTCGACATCAGCGAAATTGCGTTTTTGAATATCGATTTTCTTACAGTTGGTCCGTACGTGTTGAACACGCTGTTCCTGGACAAAAATATGACACAGGAAGATGCGCTGTTCGAAATTTACAGGGTGCTCCGCTCTGGAGAGTCCCCCAATCTTGATGCGGTAAGGTCCTTTTTCAAGGGACTGTTTTTCGAATCGGAAAGGTACGACCTGTCGGTTGTTGGTAGGATCAAGCTAAACAGTCACCTGGGTCTTGATGTTGACGAGAACCTAACCGTGCTTACCAAGGAAGATATAGTGCAGGTGGTGAAGAAGCTGGTTCTGCTGCGTGATGGTGAGGGTGTTGTTGACGACATAGATCATCTTGGCAACAGGAGAGTTAGGTCTGTTGGAGAGTTCATTGAAAATCAGTTCAGGATAGGGATTTTGCGGTTAGAGCGCATGATTATGGACTACATGTCATCGGTGAATTTTGACAATGCAATGCCCTGTGATTTCGTCAACCCCAAGGTGCTAGCTACCGTACTTAAAGACTTTTTCAGCTCCTCGCAGCTGTCTCAGTTTATGGATCAGACGAATCCTCTGTCTGAAGTCACACACAAGCGTAGGCTGTCTGCCCTGGGTCCCGGTGGTTTGACAAGGGAAAGGGCGGGCTTTGAGGTGCGTGACGTGCATCCCACACATTATGGAAGGATATGCCCGATAGAAACTCCAGAAGGTCAGAATATTGGCCTGATAAGCAGCCTTGCGATATATGCCAAAATTAACAAGTATGGGTTTATCGAGAGCCCTTACCGCAAGGTTGAAAATCGAGTGGTGACAGATAAGGTGGAATACCTGTTGGCAATGCAGGAGGGCGACTATTACATAGCTGATGCTGGGGCGGCCATAGACAAAAACAACCGTTTTGTGGATGATATGCTCTACTGTAGACATGGCGGTAACTTCGTGATGGTGAAAAGCGAGGATGTTGACTATGTCGACGTTTCTCCCAAGCAAATAGTGTCTGTAGCGGCCTCCCTCATTCCGTTTTTGGAGAATAACGACGCGAACCGTGCTCTAATGGGTTCGAATATGCAGCGTCAAGCTGTGCCCCTGTTGAAGTCTGAGGCCCCCTTGGTCGGCACTGGAATGGAGTCCGTGGTTGCTGCTGGGTCTGGTGCGGTGGTGCTGGCGAAGCGAGATGGTATCGTGCACCGCGTAGATGGGTCCTATATAGTGATCCGGGCTTTTGACTCCAGCAAGGACGAGTGTCTGGGCGTAGATATCTACAGGCTTAGGAAGTTTCAGCGCTCCAATCACAACACTTGTATTAATCAGCGGCCTGTGGTTAGGCTCGGGGACTATGTAAAGGCCAATGATGTAATTGCGGATGGTTCGGCGATTGATAGAGGGGAACTGGCACTTGGAAAGAATGTACTTGTGGCCTTTATGTCCTGGCAGGGTTACAACTTTGAAGATTCTATAGTGATTTCGAGTGACGTTGTTAAGCGGGACGTGTTTACCTCCATACACATAGAAGAGTTTGAGTGTGTTGTAAGGGATACTCCTCTGGGCCCCGAAAAGATAATGCGATCTGTGCCTGATGTGAATGAAGAGAGTCTTAGTCACCTGGACGATGTTGGGATTGTAAATATCGGTGCTGAGGTCTCTGCAAGTAGCATCCTAGTGGGTAAGGTTACACCTAGGCCTCCGGTGTCTCTTCCTCCTGAGACAAAGCTGCTCGTTACCATTTTTGGTGAGAAGGTCTTCGATTGCGTCGACTCCTCACTTTATCTGCCGCCTGACGTTGAAGGGACCGTGATAGACGTTCATGTGTTCGTAAGGCGTGGGGTGGAAGAGAACGATAGGTCGCTGCTAATCAAGCAAAGCGAAATAAGTAGCTTTGTGAAGGAAAGGGACTATGAAATCGACGTTGTGAGCGAGTACTTCCACGATGAGCTTAAAAAACTTCTTCGCAATGCGGGGGTAAAGGTCAAGGGGCACAGCGACCTTGATAGCTTTTTTGCTGAGGCATCTGACGACGCCCTATGGAACACCGGGCTTGCTGATGTGAAAGTTGCGGATAAAGTTAAGGATATGAGAGAAAGATTTGACTCCATTGTCGGCGAGGCGCATCGCAAGTTTGAGCAGAAAGTGGATAAGCTGAACTACGGCTACGATTTACCGCAGGGTGTGTTGACAATAGTCAAGGTGTTTGTGGCGGTTAAGCACAATTTGCAGCCCGGGGATAAGATGGCCGGTAGGCACGGGAATAAGGGTGTGATATCGAGAATCGTTCCCGCGGAAGATATGCCGCACTTAGAGGATGGAACTCCGGTGGACATTATCCTGAATTCTCTGGGTGTACCTTCCCGTATGAATATTGGGCAGATTCTGGAAACCCATCTAGGTTGGGCTGCTGTAAATCTGGGTAAGAAGATAGGCAGGATACTCGATGGAGGTGGGCCGTCCATGATTGCTGACCTGAGGGATTTTCTGGATAAGATTTACGATGGGCAGAAGTTAAAGGACGACGTAGCGTCAATGTCAGATGAGGCACTGCTGGTGTTTGCCAATAGGCTGAGAAAGGGGGTGCCCATGGCTGCTCCGGTGTTTGAGGGCCCGAAGGATGCGCAGATTTCCAAGTTGTTGGAGCTTGCCGAGGTTGATCCGTCTGGGCAGGTGGATCTTTACGACGGGCGTCTGGGTAAGAAGTTTGATCGCAAGATCACCGTTGGGTACATATACATGCTGAAGTTACACCACCTGGTTGATGACAAAATACACGCCAGATCTGTGGGCCCATATGGCTTGGTGACCCAGCAACCTCTGGGTGGTAAATCCCACTTTGGAGGGCAGAGGTTTGGTGAGATGGAATGTTGGGCATTGCAGGCCTATGGTGCAGCATATACCTTGCAAGAAATGCTTACAGTGAAATCTGATGACATTGTGGGTCGGGTAAAAATTTATGAGTCCATAATAAAGGGTGATAGCAACTTTGAGTGTGGCATTCCGGAGTCATTCAACGTTATGGTTAAGGAACTGCGCTCCCTGTGTCTCAATGTTGTGCTGAAGCAAGATAAAGAGTTTACTAGTGGCGAAGTGGAGTAGGGATTTATATTATGAAGATGCTGGATTTGTACGGCTATACCAGTATAGCGCAGTCGTTTGATAAGATTTGCATATCTATCGCTAGTCCTGAGAGCATCAGGGCGATGTCTTACGGCGAGATTAAGGATATCTCCACTACCAACTATCGCACATTTAAGGTTGAAAAAGGCGGTCTTTTCTGCCCGAAAATCTTTGGTCCTGTGAACGATGACGAGTGTCTTTGTGGGAAATACAGGAAGAAGCGGTACAGAGGCATAGTGTGCGAGAAGTGTGGGGTTGAGGTCACTTCTTCCAAGGTGAGACGGGAAAGAATGGGGCATATAGAGCTCGTTTCCCCTGTTGCGCACGTGTGGTTCTTGAAGTCCTTGCCTTCCCGTATAGGGGCGTTGCTTGACATGCCCATGAAGTCTATTGAAAGCATCCTCTACAGCGGCGACTTTGTGGTTATTGATCCTATGACTACCCCGTTTTCCAGGGGGGAAGTCATAAGTGAGAGCGTTTACAACCAAGCCCGAGATGCATACGGAGATGAGGGTTTTGTTGCCTTGACTGGAGCTGAGGCCATAAGAGAATTGCTGGTAAGGCTGGATCTCGGTGCAATCAGGTCTGGATTGAGGAGCGAGCTTGAGTCCACCTCCTCTGAAATGAAAAGAAAAAAGGTGGTCAAAAGATTGCGAATTATTGAGAACTTTATCGCTTCAGGCAATAGACCTGAGTGGATGATACTGACCGTGATTCCCGTGTTGCCGCCGGATCTGAGACCCTTGGTTTCTTTGGAAAATGGCAGACCTGCGGTTTCTGATCTGAATCACCACTACAGGACGATTATAAACCGTAATAACAGGTTGGAGAAACTGCTCAGGCTCAACCCACCCGCGATTATGATCCGCAATGAAAAGCGAATGCTGCAAGAGGCTGTGGATGGGCTTTTCGATAGCAGTAGGCGTAGCTACGTTTCAAGTAGAGCTGGAAGCATGGGCTACAAAAAGTCCCTGAGCGACATGCTCAAGGGTAAGCAGGGGCGGTTCAGGCAGAATTTGCTAGGTAAGAGGGTAGACTACTCCGGGAGATCTGTAATCGTTGTTGGGCCTGGGCTGAAACTACACCAATGTGGTCTGCCCAAGAAGATGGCTCTGGAGCTTTTCAAGCCGTTTATTTGCTCTAAGCTCAAGATGTACGGGGTGGCGCCAACCGTGAAGCTTGCGAACAAGATGATTCAGAGCGAGAAGCCGGAGGTTTGGGATGTCTTGGATGAGGTAATAAAAGAGCATCCGATATTGCTAAACAGAGCCCCCACCCTGCACAGGCTGGGTCTGCAAGCGTTTGATCCGGTGCTCATAGAAGGTAAGGCCATACAGCTACATCCGCTCGTGTGTAGTGCTTTTAATGCGGACTTCGACGGAGACCAAATGGCGGTGCATGTTCCTCTATCCCTCGAGGCACAGCTTGAAGCCAGGGTGTTGATGATGTCGACAAACAACATTCTTAGCCCCTCAAACGGTAGGCCGATCATTGTTCCATCCAAGGATATTGTTCTGGGAATATATTACCTGACGCTGCAAAAGGCGCACGCGCCCGACCAGGAGGTTATGGCCTTTGGAGAGTTCAGTCACGTGGAGTATGCCCTGCATGAGGGGATAGTGCACACATCTTCCAAGATAAAATACAAGATGCAGCGCTCTAGTGATGACGGTACCGTCGTGAGCGAGGTTGTTGAGACGACTCCGGGTAGGCTGATTCTGTGGCAGATTTTTCCCAAGCACAAGGATCTGACTTTCGATCTTGTGAACCAGGTGCTTACTGTGAAGGAGATTACGTCTATAGTTGACTTAGTGTATAGAAGTTGCGGGCAGAAGGAGACGGTAGAATTTTCTGATAAACTGATGTGTCTGGGCTTTCAGTGCGCATCGCAGTCTGGTATCTCCTTTGGTTGCAAGGACATGGTTATTCCTGATACCAAAGCGGCGCACGTGGAAAATGCGAGCGAAAAGATCAAGGAGTTTTCCATCCAATATCAGGATGGATTAATTACTCGGAGTGAGCGCTACAACAAGGTTGTGGACGAATGGTCCAAATGTACGGACCTAATTGCCAGAGACATGATGAAGGCGATATCTTTATCTGACGCAGAGGGAAAGTTGAATTCCATCTACATGATGGCGAACTCTGGTGCCAGGGGTTCTGCATCTCAGATGAAGCAGCTAGCCGGCATGCGTGGGCTCATGGCCAAGCCTTCTGGTGAGATCATCGAAACTCCGATTATCTCAAATTTCCGTGAGGGATTGAGTGTGTTTGAGTATTTTAACTCCACCCATGGAGCGCGTAAGGGGCTTGCTGATACTGCGTTGAAAACTGCAAACTCGGGGTATCTTACCCGTAGGCTTGTGGATGTAGCGCAAGACTGTACAGTTGTTGAGTATGACTGCAAAACCAAAGGTGGGGTTGTTGCCAGGGCGGTGATAGAAGGCGGCGCTGTTGTGGCAACGCTTGACAGCGTGGTGCTGGGTAGGGTTGCTGCTGTTGACACTTATAACCCCGTGACCGGGGAGTTGCTGTTTAGTGCTGGTGAGCTAATAGACGAGGGGAAGGTTGAGAAGATAAAAGCGGCTGGATTGGATGCGGTGAGGGTGCGGTCCCCGCTGACTTGTGAGTCCAAGAAGGGGATTTGCTCGCTGTGCTATGGTAGGGATCTTGCTGTTGGGGATTTGGTGTCTATAGGTGAGGCTGTTGGTGTAATAGCTGCACAATCTGTAGGTGAGCCTGGTACTCAGCTGACCATGCGTACATTCCACGTTGGCGGCACCGCTATGAGGGGTGTGGAGGTGTCCAACCTAATAGCTGTGTTGGATGCCAAGGTAAAGTTGGTGAATAGCAACGTGGTCACCGACAAGTATGGAGATCAAATAGTGATGAGTCGGTCATGTGAGGTGGTGCTCCTTGATAGCGTTGGCAACGAGAAGATGCGGCATAGTGTGCCTTACGGTGCAAAGCTTTACGTTTCGGATGAACAGCCGGTTAAGATGATGGACAAAATGGCCGAGTGGGATCCTTACACTATACCTATCATTACAGAAAAGACGGGGACCATAAAGTATGTTGACCTTATCTACGGTGTGTCTATAAACGAAGTTTTGGATGAGTCCACCGGCATATCGAACAGGGTCGTTATAGACTGGAAATTACATCTCCAGGGGGCAAATTTGAGGCCGAGGCTGGTGCTTCTGGATGAGGATGGCAACATTGCAACTTTGTCTAATGATCTGGAGGCGAACTACTTTGTGCCTATAGGTGCTGTGCTAAACGTTCAGGATGGACAGAAGGTGCATGCGGGAGATGTGATTACCAGAATACCCAGAGAGTCTATTAAGACTAGAGACATTACTGGTGGGCTACCCAGGGTTATTGAGCTGTTTGAAGCGCGTCGCCCCAAGGAACACGCTATTGTGAGTGACGTTGATGGCTATGTAGAATTTGGCAAGGATTATTATCGCTCCAAGCGCCGCATATTCATACGACCTGTAGATAAAAGCCTTCCTGCAGTGGAATATTTGGTGCCCAAGGGTAAGCACACAATAGTGAACGAGGGTGACTTTGTGCACAAGGGTGATCTGCTTATGGATGGGGATCCAGACCAGCATGATATACTCAGAGTTTTAGGAGCGGAAGCCCTGGCCAGCTATATGATTTCTGAAATACAGCAGGTATACAGACTGCAGGGTGTTAGGATAGACAACAAGCACATTGAGGTTATCCTCAGGCAGATGTTGCAGAAAGTGGAAATCACCGATCCGGGTGATACTATGTACCTGGTTGGTGAACATGCCGGCCGTGAAGAAGTGATGCGGTTAAATCGGAAGCTGGAAGAAGCTGGAAAGAGGACCGTTGCATATGTGCCGATTCTTCAGGGTATTACCAAAGCAAGTCTTGACACCAACTCTTTCATTTCCGCAGCTTCGTTCCAGGAAACCACTAAAGTCTTGACCGAAGCGGCGTTTTCCGGAAAGGAAGATTCTCTATACGGACTGAAAGAGAATGTAATAGTTGGTAGGCTAATACCCGCGGGTACGGGGTTCATTATGAACAAAGTGAAGAAGTTGGCGATGCTTGATCAGAGTGACTATGCAACCTACTATAACAGCGAACTTCGGGAGATCATGGGCGATCTAGGTAATGAGTTGATTGCGGAGAGTGAATCCTCTTCGTGTCGCGGTGGCGAGGGCCATTTGGGGAATGGCGGCGGAGTTTTAGACTACTGATACTTAGGTGTGCAGTCTGGATATCACGTGTTGGCCGCCGCTGCCCGCTGGTTACCCGGTGCCACAGGTGGTGGGGTAGTGCAGCTGCAGTTGTACAGGTAGTCCCTCCTCGCATTCTGTTGATAGCTGCTTTACCGGGGCGAACGTGCTCCTGTGATGAGTAGTTTTGCCGTGCAGCTTTATCGATATCATGTGTGCTTTCGTGCCGTACCCGCAGTTTTGGTTCCAGCCGTATTCCGGGTGCTGCTCATGTAGCCTCTTCATAAATCTGTCTCGTGTTACCTTTGCGACTATCGATGCCGCGGCTATTGAGGTGCTGATACTATCACCCCCGACGATGGTTTTGATTGCCCAAGGTAAGTTTGGGGTCCTGCTACCGTCGACTAACACAAGGTCCGCTTTCACACCCAGGTTTTGCAACGCCCTTTTCATCGATATGTGTGATGCAACAAGTATGTTGTGTTTCTCTATTTCACAGACACGAGCGAAGCCCACCCCGTATTTTGCGTGTGATACGATCTTACAAAATAGCTCATCCCGTTTCTTAGGAGAGAGCATTTTTGAATCTTTAATGTCCCCTATGTAGCCATGTTCCCGCTCTGGTAGATACACTGCCGCCGCGACCACTGGGCCTGCTATTGCCCCGTACCCTACCTCGTCAACTCCCACGATAACTGAGATTGTATCAGACTTGAGCTGATCTTCTATCGCAAAGCTGGGCATGTGATTAGTAAAACCGGTCGCGCAACAGATATAGCGGGTCTGTTGCAATATTACAAGTACAGACTCGCTGGGAACCGGTGCATAGATTTCAACTTCACGATGGGGATGCAACACAATGTGCTGCAAACCAATGGGATAGATCCAAATATCATGCAACGTGTATGTAAGACAGATATACGCACTAAGGGTGGTAGAAGCGTGACGCAGGAAGTTAGATTTGACGTAAAGCATAGTGTGTAGACACACATTTTTGTCCTGCGGTGGGGTAGTAAATACTTGTGCAGTGCGAATGTTTTTCTTGATCTCCCATGCAAAGGTTGCTACGCTCCAAGCTTATTATGTTAAATTAGGTATACTGTACGCGCAACTTGATTTACAGTATGCGTACTACAACGTGCGGCAGTTGGCACTTTCTATATTTTGAGTATGTCATTGTGGCGAAATTCTCCCCAGTGGTTTTTATGATATTATGGAATATCGCTGATATAGCACGAATACGCGTCTGATATACTGGGACAATTTGCGCCCAGTATTGTGAAAAACTTTAGAGGTAGGTATGAATGTTACGGGAGCTAAAAGCTCTAGCAAGGGCCTGAGTGCAATGGGATTGGCCGTGCGTGATTTAGGGGTGATGTGTAACGATGGCAGTACCGAGGACATTTGCTTCAGGGCTGTTGTGAAATATCTTGCTGAAGATAAAAATTTCAGGCGCAGTGCCGCCAGGCTCAGTGAGGCGTTGAAAGATTATAGAAGGTGCCATAGCGTGATCGGTGCAAAAATAAACGAAGCAATAAGCGCTAGGCCGGATGTATCAGAATGTGTGGCCCGTGTTCCCGGTCAGGTAAATTTATTCACGGCAAACAGACGAGAAGTGCGTAGGGTACTGAAATTCTTTCACAAAGCATACCACATGAAGTATGCAGAAAACGGTGGTACTCGTGAGGGAGTAATTGCTGAGCTCATGGCATCTTGCCCGAAACTGCGTTATGACGGGTTGCGACAAGAAAGCGCAGACGGTGAATTGCAGCCCAGTGAAGCAGATTCTGAGAAAAGCATAACTGAGATTCTAAAAAGATTTTCGGGGGCGAGGACAGCAGACGCAGACCAACTATGCAGGGAAATACTTTTGTGCTTTTCAACAGAAAGGCTTGCGACCGGTAGTAGTCGTGAACAGAGAGCGGGAGTTAACAGGGTGTGCATTTGTTACGATGTTCCTCAGAACACTGGGCTCACTATTGTTGGCAAGGAATTGTTGGTTCTAGGTGATATTTCCGGTACCGTCACTGCTGTAGGGCACAGTTCGCTGCCGAATCTACCACGCCTTTTTGTGCATGGAGTCTCTCGCGGAGGGAAAGTTGAGGGTTTTGGTAGCGTGATTGTTACCGGAAGCAATAGGGGTTGTATACGCGTACACGGGCAAATAGGTGGTAGCGAGGCCACGCTTGGGGGAAGTAACCTAGGGAAAATTTATATGGTGCAGCAAGAGGGTGCTGTCAGGTTGAGTAATGGTGCATGCGGTAGTGAGGGGTCGACTGGAACTGCGCAATCAGAGGTTGCCGGCCGTACGTGGACAAGCGGAAAGTTCTCTCTAAACGTTATGGGAAACAATTCCGGTACTATACGCATAGCAGGGAATTCTACACACAAATCTGATGCTCTGATTCAGGGTGCGAACACGGGGAGGATATTTTGCGACAATACTAATCTGAAAGTGCGTGGATATTCGACCATGTGGATTAGGCAACAAAAATCTGGGCCCAAGCCCAGCATGACGAGGTCATCTAGCATATTTAGTAGCATTTCCTCTTGGATTTCGAGGCTATTCTCAAGGCGGACTTCTACCAATGTTGTACAAGAGCCTGCTGATAGCCCATCGGGCAACAACCGTTCTTATGTTCATGCAGTGCACTGCGATATTGAAATTGCGGCGAACCAACTGTCTGGCCTACTAGTATGTGGAGAGGGAAATACGATTGAGCTGACGGGCGCCGGACGCACATCTGACACCACCTACGACGTAAAAAATTGCAAAATGTTCTTGCGTAGCAGCAAAATACGCCAGGGCACCGGTGGTGCGGAAGTAAGGTATGTGCGCGAAAGTAACATACGGCTTGAAAGAGGAGAAATATCCCTTCCAAACTCAGAGATTTCGCTCAGTGTAGTAGATCTAAGAGAGACATCAAGCCTTACTGCGCACAAAATGCGTTCCTGCAATGTGGTACTTAAAGATTTTAGCAACGTGTGCATTGATGGTGAAATGCACTTGTGCAGAGTCCTTATGTTAAGAGATCGGGATACGCGTGGTACTAAGTGTGTGCACCGGGGTAGACTGGACACATTCAGGCTTGATGTGCCAGTAATACGTGGCGGCCTGATATATGTAGAGCAGGGTGATGTATTCGCCCATTGCGTGCAAAATACCCATTTGGTTGTGGGGGAGTGCGGTAATGTGAGTGTTGCGTATTTTAAGAAGGGCTACGTCTGTGTGGGTGAGCGTCTTCACCTGCAGCGCGATACAGGCCCTCCTGACAAACGGGTAAGATTTGCAAGCACGGTTAGTTGCGTATACGAAATACCAGTTGTTGGGGGTGCTCGTAAGTTTGTATACGACACCCCGCTGAAAAGAGACAGAAGTGAGAAGGGTGACGCGTGTGTGGCACGCTTTGGGTACGTGGAAGATACCGAAGTTTTTGCCGGATACGTTCCGCACCAGGATGTGTTGCTGAGTGCTAGGGAGATGAAGAGATGCGCTTTTTGCATCAGGCAGAAGGGAAGGATAGGTGCTGGTATTCTTGAAGAATGTAGTGGTGAAGTTATAGGTGATGGGGTAGAACTGGAGGCATGCATGGTGCTCAATAGCACGGTAAAGCTTACCGGAGATTCCAGACTTGTGGTACCAGAGAGCATTAGAGGCAGCCTGATTGGGGTTGGTACTGCATCTACAGTACTCTGGTTGTGTGATGGGAATGTTACCAATAAAGCTGTTGTAGGTGCCTCTAGGTACGGACTTGTATTAGGGGAATTTGCTGCTCGCTGTACGGCCAGCAAGTGGGTACCAAAAAGCAGCAGGGGCCTCGTAATTGGGAGTGACACCGTGCGCACTGCTGATGAGGAAAGCTTGGTTGGTAGGTCAGATGTTGTGCGCTTTTATGGCATGCAGCAGAGGCTTACAAGTTACAGGCCCGCGCAGTCAGATTTTCTCATAGAACACGCACAAATTGAGTCCAAAAGGAATTATTTCAGAGATAGCGCTGCCAACGTTATGGATATGGCACGGTGCGCGCATGAGGATATGTTGTGTGCCGCCAGTAAGCAGTGTCGAGAGTTGTCGGAGTCTGACTGCGGGGTACTGCGTGCACCACTGGATCACGAAGGTAAATTTGCAGATATGGGAGGAGTTGCTGTATGTCAAGAAAAGCGGGAAAGCGCGACTAGTGCCTCATCAAGGGATAGAGACACCAATTTTGCTGGTAAGAGCAAGGTGTGTGGTGAGCCGCAGCGTGGCACTTCCCGAATCACTAAGGGGCCATGCGATGTACGCCTGAGCCACATGGCAGGCGGGGAATATGAGACTATCGAGGATGTTAGGCGCCTTAGGGAATGTTACGAGGCTGAATTAGCGCAGAAGGCTCGGCAATCACGCACAGTAAATGCTTCTGGTACCAACACTTCAGACTGCAGGAGCCCACTTTCGCGATGCCCGGAAGCTGATGCACGAACACCATCCAGAGCGCACCTAACACTACCGATAGGCGAAAGGGCTGGTATGGGTGATGGCAATGTAAACCCTAGCCGCAGAAAGAGGTTAGTAGCGTCGCGTGCCGCAGGCACGGAAAAAGCTCCGCCAGTGCGCGGAGCCTCGGTTTTACCTGTTGTTAGTACGGATTCTACAGGTGGTGTAAGGAATATTGGAAGTGTGGAAATACATAATGGGGGAAATGAGGGCAATAATATTGGTCTATTGGATATCACCAGCGTGTCAGAGGTAGACAACAGTAAGCTCATTGCGTAAAACGGGCCTAAGCTGATCGCGCATGACTGTGGAGCAGTAACTGGCCACGGCCCTGCTGCTAGCCGCTAAAGCAAGCGACCCAACACAGGCTGGTTTATTACGGGGGAGGTTTATCCTGGGTTGCGGGGCTGTCCTACCAGAAGTTCAGAAACTTGCTGACTACTGCATGGTATGTGGAGTATGCGAAGTGGGACACGAACACGGCAAGACATGTGTAACCAAGATTTACTCGCAGGTATCCGCAGGATACGTTGATGAGTGAGCCCACGATGTGTGTCCAAGATAACAATGCTAGGGGTGCCAAGCATGCCAACTGTAAATAGCCACTAGGCCGGGCATATTCTGACTTGTGATATCTCATCCGTGCGAAAATTACAAGCCTGCCCATGCACCAGTTTACGACGCCCCCAAACAATGCTCCCAAGGTTGTTACCAATATTGACGTTAGCGGATTGTAGCCTCCAAAACAGCACATGATGTCAAACACCGTTGCCCTACTTGCTGGGAGGACCATAGCCCCAACCACGCTGTCTGTAAACAACAGGAGATACGCCTCCAACGTATGAGCGAGACCCATGGCCACCTTACAGCACGTACGGATACAGAAAGTGGGACCGGTGCGATTCGAACGCACGACCCTCAGATTAGGAATCTAATGCTCTATCCTACTGAGCTACGGCCCCAAAAACGCAAACCCCCACAACACTGACACTCTACACAATCTTCCGCTTCAGGACAACTAACATTTCTATGGTATGCCCGCGAAATTGTGATGCTACGGTATGTAAGAGCCTAGTAAATGCGCATTGTACGCTAATTAATTATTAAAGCAATTGCAACGTGGAAAACTGTATGCACGGTTTCGTATACCCAACTACGATGAAGTAAGAGGAGAGGCAAAAGTGGCGAGAATGCACTCTTGCCTTAATGCCTCACACAGCCTGTATATGTCTTGTGGTGTGTGTGCCGCGGTGAATGCGAATCTTAGTCTGGGAGTGGGCACAGTAGGTGGGCGTATGGCTGCCACCAAAAATCCCCTTTGTGCCAAGATTTGCGCCGCGTGCACCGCGCTGTGTGAGTCTCGCATGATGATAGGTACAATGTGGCTTGCGGGTTCTGGTAGTTCCATAGCTTTACAAAACTTCCTTGCAAGTGTAATTGGAATTTCGCGGTTCTCGTGGACCATGTCTATAGCGGCGCTCGCTGCGGCGACTATTGCTGGGGGGAGAGCGGTTGTATATACGAAGCTTCTCGCGGCGTTTTGAAGGTAGTCTATAACCACATTCGAAGAGCAGACATACCCTCCCAGCGCTCCTGCGGCTTTGGATAGGGTGCCTATGTAAATATCGGGCTGCAGCGTGCTTGTCATGCCAAAGCTGTGTGCTACATCCACTGCAAGCCATGCACCGTGCTCCCTTGCCACTTTTACCAGTGCATCTACTGGTGCCAAGTCCCCATCCATGCCGTATACCCCCTCCACAAGCATCAAGCAATGTCTATGCTTTTTGCGGTATTTTCTCAGCAGCTCTTCACAGTGAGCGAGGTCGTTGTGTATGAACCTGTAAATCTTAGCTCCGGATAGCTTTGCCCCATCAACTGCAGAAGCATGTATCAATCTATCGGCGAGTATCATATCGTGCCGGCCAACGATTGCAGATATGCTCCCTACATTCGCTAGGTACCCACTACTGAATACCAATGCAGCCTCTGTGCGGTAGATTCTAGCGATTTTTTCTTCTATCTCCTTATACAATGGATGGTTGCCCGTAATCAATCTCGATGCTTGTGCTCCCACCCCATAAAGCTCTATGGCCTCAATGGCAGCTCTTTTTACTGAGCTGTGATTGGCTAGAGCCATGTAGTCATTGCAGGAAAAGGAAATAAGCTGCATCCCATTCGCGGTTGTTACCCGCCCACTGGTGGCTTGCCTAGTGGTGGTGGCCACCTTCCTATGTAAACCCTTTGACTCGATAGACTCACACCTGGCCTTTAGTACGCTTTCCAGTGTTGTGTGCACTCCGCATACCTGTAAAAAAGAGTTGTTTTCTTGACTATTCTACGACATGGTGAGCGTTCACGCAGCGATTATAACTGTGCAGTGCGTACCCTACCCGTTTACGCGACGCCCAAAATGCATTACGCTATCTGCGGGGGGACCTGTTGGTGGGTTCCTTACCCGTGCCCCGTATCCTCTAGAATGTCTTGGCTTACGCCTTTGGCCTCGGACTCATTTTTTTGGATATCAATTACCGCGACCCTGCCGCGGGAACCGAAGTTGGCTAGGTTTTTCATGAAAACAGCACACGAAAACGCGGCGGCACTCGCCACCATCACAAACCAAATGTGTCTACGCATACACCTGTTAGCAGTAACCCGATTCAACACAATAGCTCATTACAGCATAAATGCTAGGATTATTAGAATTTAGTGTTAGTATTTTGCCGTGGTATTTCTGGTTCATATGAGCATTCTTGGGTTGTTGTTGATTCAAATGATGCTTTGGGTGGTATTTTCCGGGTATTTTGACGTATTTTTCCTGTCCGCAGGTGTTGTGAGCTCGCTGCTGTCGGTGTTCGTATGCCACGTGATAGGTGTTAGGGGGGAGTCTGGTTACATCAGATATGCGTTGTCCCGTGGGGATGCGGTGAAGTTTGTGAGGATTATTTTTCTGTATTTACCATGGATATTTGGCCAGGCAGTGCTGTCCGCGTGGTTTGTGGTCAAGAGAGTGTGCGCACTGAACGTACGCGACACGAACACACCCGTGATGGTACTTGTGGACACTACGCAGGATAGCGGGCTGGGTGCGTTTATGCTAGCTAGCTCAATCACTCTCACCCCGGGTACGGTTGGTATGAACGTAACGCGGGATTATAAGGTTGAAGTCCTAGCTTTGGAGCAGAGCCTGGTTCCCGGCATTTCCGAGATAGACAGCCGCGTCAGTGCTGTGTTGGGAGATAGCGTACAACCTAAGTGATAATCGCGACCTTGGGTTGGCAGGGCCCAAAGTTGGGAATCAGAAAAGTTTTGTGAGAGCTCACTAGTGTGGCCAAGCGCAACCTCAGTCTCTTGCCTTTTCGTAGATTTGCACGATTCCCTTTATTGTAAGCAACCTGTCGATATGGTCGATATAATTGCAGTTTCCGAAAAGGTTCACTCCCCCTCCAGTTGCCACAACATATGGAATCCTAGCCCCCCCTTCGCGGATTATTTGTTTTGTTATGCCTTCAACCATGGTTCTGTACCCCCAGTACAAGCCGGCCTCCAGCGACGGGGCTGTGGAACCGCATACTATTTTTTCTGGTTCTCGCACAAGTGTTTGGGGTAGCAATGCAGTGCACTCCCTCATGCTGTGAATCAGGCAGGACACGCCCGGAGCCATGACTTGCCCATACAGGGCACCATCTTTGTCCAGAAGGTTAAACACGGTGACTGTGCCCATGTCAATCACCAAGAGATCCCTTGCGGGCCACAGAATTTTTGCAGCTACCAAATCTGCAACTCTATCTGCCCCTATAGTTGGTTGTGTCAGGAGAATTCTGAGTCCGAACAAGTCTGCATGGGAATTCGTGACGAACACCGGAGAAATGCCGAAAAAACACTCAAACAGCTCTTCTATATGCCCGTTCACAACCGGCACCACGCTGGAGATCGCAGCTCCGCGAACTCCTGCAAGAAGATCCACGGATCCGTGCGATGCCAGTACGCTGAGACATGCAAAATACTCAGCTGCTGTTCTGTTTTTGCAGGTAGATATTCTCCACTGGTCTACGACTGTGCCGTTTTCATACAGTGCAATCTTGGTGCTGGTGTTGCCAACATCAACCGCAACCATCATACAACTTTACCGCACATCCACGCCCACGGCCTGCTCTACATTTGAAAACCCCTCTTGTGTCAGAAGCTCGGCCAGCTCCATATTGATTTTCTTCACGACCCCAAAACCCTCGTACACTAAGGCAGTATACAGCTGCACCAACGATGCACCGGCTTTTATTTTTTGTAAAGCTTGCGCGCCGTTGCTCACCCCTCCGCACCCTATCAGTACTACTTTATCCTTGAGCAAAGAATACATTTCAGAGAGCACCGTTGTTGATAGGTCAAACAATGGCCTACCGCTGAGGCCACCCCGCGTGATTGACGTATTCCTATTTTTTCCCAGTAGGCTGAGATCTGTAGTAGTATTGCTCACTATGAGGCCGCTGATCTTGTGTTTCACAATCTCCTCGGCTATGTCATGCTTGAGCTCATCGCTAATGTCTGGGGCTATCTTCAGGAATATTGGAACAGACTCCGCCTGGTCAACGGAACGCCGCGCATCTCTTACAGAAGAAAGGATCTCAGACAAAGGGGCCCTATTCTGCAGGTCACGCAGCCCCGCAGTGTTGGGGGACGAAACGTTAATAGTGATATAGCTGGAAAGCCCGTATACACTCCTGACCATCTCGGCATACTCAGCAGGAGGATCAGTACAAGTTTTGTTTATCCCCAAGTTGGCACCAAACACCAGGTTGTTTAGCTCTTTTCTGTCAATTTTCTTAATGAAACGCTGTATGCCCTTGTTGTTAAATCCTAGGCAGTTTACCACAGCTTTTTGGTCCACTATTCTGAAAAGGCGTGGCCTTTTGTTCCCAGACTGCGGTTTTTTTGTCACAGTACCGGCTTCCACGAACCCGAATCCCATGCCCATTAGGGGCTTTATAACCTCAGCGTTCTTGTCGAACCCGGCAGCCAAACCTATGGGTGTCCTAAACCTCAAATGGCACAGCTGAATGCTCAGGCACTCGGGCATCTGCCCCCGCACCTCTGGGAATAACCCATGCTTGAGCCCAAAAATCACCAGCCCATGGGCAACTTCAGGGGGTATCCAAAAACGTGGACTGTAACTAGACCTGAAGAAAGACACTACCGCACCCAAACCATCTACCGGGAATGATACCACGCCAGGCGAGAAATGCCAAAGCTCCCGTGAAGTGTAGTTTTACCACTATTTGCTATAACTGCAACAACCATCAATACATACTAAGTAACGGTATGGTACACTGGCAGTTGTGTACGCGGCGGGAGTCTGCACGCAGTGGCCGTTTGCGATTGGAAAGAGGCGCATTGTCCCATACGCGCCAGAGCAAGGTGCTGCTCTGATTTTTGGTAGTCTCTGTGTTATAGGAAGTAGATGCGGGTTTTGTCTGTGGACAACACGCGGGAACTGAAGGTCCTGCAGACTAAATCTTCCCCGGTGGAGAAGGTAGACGATGAGATTTTTGAGCTCGTCGATCGTATGGCAAAAGTGATAAACACGAGCGGCACCGTGGGCTTTTCCGCTATCCAGCTTGGCGTTTCCAAGAGGGTTTTTGCAATCAATGTGGCCAGTGGGCTGTTTGATGCGGCGCAGGATATCAAAGTGCTATCTGGCTATCACTCGCTCAGTGGGAATAACCTGGTTTGCGTGAACCCCAGGATAGTGAGCTTTTCGGGCGAAACGGTGGTTTTGTTTGAGGGGTGCCTTTCTGCCAGCTCCTACGGCTTAATCGGAATAAGCAGGCCCAAGCATCTCGACCTAAAATACACGGATCTCATGGGCAATGAGTGCGTGATAAGGGCATACAACTGGCTTGCCAGGTGCATACAGCACGAGCTAGACCACCTAAATGGGGTGTTGCTTGCCAATCTAGTTGACAACATTAGAAATCCAGAAGCAAATAGCGTCTCCGAGGAAGATCTCAATACTGTTCACATACTTTTGGTGGATCGGAAATCCTGAGTTTTGCGCGGGTATTTCTAACCTGCAGCCTTCCCTGGCACACAATCATGGTCGCTGCTCGTTTTTTAGTGACGCATTAGCGCGCGTCTGCGGGTAGAGGCGTACGTGGACGAATCTACTTTCACCATAAAAACGCGATGGAACTACAATATTGGCCTGGTACACGTCGGCGCTGCCTGGTACAATGCTGCACCTATCTGTTTGTACGTGCGGAGGAATGCGTGGTTATATCAATAAACGGCCCTAGTTTCTTTTCTGGAGACTCAGTAAAAAATTTAGTGGTAATGCTTCATGGCAGGGGAGCAAATGGTGACAACATGATTTCTCTCGCTCCGCAGATGTCAAAAGAGCTTCCTGCCACTCAATTTTTGGCTCCTCACGCACACATGAGCTACGGCGGCGGCTATACTTGGTTTTCAGATAGTGTACGAGACATGGAGGAAAGCACCGCGTTTGTTGAGATTATGCAGGCGGTTGAGATTGTAAATGAGTTCATAGATGTGCAGCAGGACAGGTTCTCAATAGGTGATAGCGAGCTGTCTTTGGTGGGGTTTTCCCAGGGGGCGATGCTTGCAATATATGTTGGTTTGTGTAGAGCACAAAAGTGTGCCTCGATTGTGGCCTATTCCGGAGCCATACCGTTCCCTCATGCTCTGGCGACCAAAATCCGGTCAAAACCCGGCGTTTGTGTTGTCCACGGCACGGATGACCATGTAATTCCAATTCACTACTTTGATGAGTGCGTGAGTTTTTTGCGCAGCCAGGGCGTCCCGACTGTTGAACACAAGCTGCAAGATCTTGATCATTCGATAAACAGTGATGGTGCAAGGATTGGCACGAAATTCATCAAGGACAATTTTGCTACATCTTAGATATCACCCCTCTTGCGGGCTGTTTATAGCGGATCCGGTTATGGTATGCACAGCTGAAGTGCGGTGGCATGTTCTTTGCCAAATCGACAGATGCGCACAGTTGTCATGTGGGTGCTCGGTTGCTGTATTATTACATGGCCCGCGCCGCTTTACGGGTGCAACGTCCACCAATGCACTGCGGCTTGTTGGGTTATGCTATGGGAAGAGATGACACCCGCATAGACTGTTCTTTAAACGTCTACCTGTTTTGCACAAGTTGGTTGCAACATCCCCAGAAGGGGCCTAATGTGCTTCGTAACCCCCGTGTTTTGGCCAATAATTTTACCAACGCTCAAAACACGTTGAGGTTAACATGGCGAAATATGTTCTTTCTGTCGATGGCGGCGGCATACGGGGGATTGTTGCCGCTAAAATACTTTGTGAGGTAGAGAAAAGGCTTGGTAAACCTGCAGGCGAAATTTTTGATTTATTCGTGGGCAGCTCTGTCGGGTCAATCATAGCTGTTGCTCTTGCACTCAAAAACAATCAGGGGAGGGCCAAGTACACGGCTTCTGATTTACTAGGGTTTTTTCTAAAATTTGGCCCACGAATATTTTCCTTTTCACTAATGAGGCAGGTACTATCTGTAGCCGCAGGCACAAGGTTTTCCCCAGCGAACTTGGAAAACACGCTCAATGGCTTTTTTGCCAACCTAAAAATGGGGAACGTTGTTGCAAACGTTATGGTGCCGAGCTACGATCTATGCACAGGGCATACCTTCATGATGCGTAATTGGGAGTCGAAATTTCGAGACCTAAAGCTCGTTGACGTCCTACTTGCGGCATCGGCCGCCCCCACGATTTTTCCCCCCAGGAGTGTTGTAATCCAGGGCAAAAAATGCAGAATGATAGACAGCGGGCTTGTCGCAAACAACCCGTCTATCTGTGGGTATGCCGCATCCAGTGTGCTTTATCCAGACGAGGAGGTGCATTTCCTCTCTGTAGGGTCGGGTGAACGGTCCAGGCCCGTATTGCGCATACGCGATAGCCTGGCGTTTTGGGCGCTCAACGTGGCTAACGTATTTCTCGATGCCGGCATGGACGCTGTGGACTACCAAATGACCAGAATGGCCGGCAACTACCGATATACTAGGATAACCGGGCTCCTAAACAGGGCAACCTACAACTTTACCGATGCTTCACACAGGAATATGCAAGCGTTGCAAAGTGATGCAGACGATATCGTGGCGCGAAATTCAGAGCACATAGACAAGTTTGTTGATGCAATCAACTAAAAAGTGAGCATAACTGCCGGATTTTAACGCCCAAGTTGTGCACGGGCGCCCAATAGGTAACCGGGGTTTTAGCGGGGCAACCTACAACTTTACCGATATTTCGTGCAGGAACATACAAGGGATGAGAAGTAGACGCGAGGCAACCTACAACTTTGCCGATAGGATGTGTGCACATACCGGGGTTTGAGCGGGGTAGACTACAACTTTGCCGATACTTCGTGCAGGAACATACAAGGGATGAGAAGTAGACGCGGGGTATACCACAACTTTGCCGATAAGTGCATGCACACCGTTTGGTGCCTCGTAGCCGGACTTGATAGATTTTTTCGAAGGTGTATCATGGCCAATGGTACCTTTCCAATGGTGCTCGAGTGAAGGAAGCGGGTGGTGGCCCCATGGACATATTTGGTCTATGGTATTCTGAAATGCTACAAGCGGCCGCCGAAGGCCACGTGCATGAGCCGTCTGCAATGGTACTCGCCACTTGTGACGCCCAAAACAGGCCGTCGGCCCGGGTTGTACTACTCAAAAAGTACGGTGAAGCGGGTTTTGAGTTTGTTACAAATTTTGATAGTAGAAAGGGTAGGGAAATTGCCAATAATCCACAAGTTGCGCTGGTATTTGACTGGAGGTACATCGGCAAGCAGGTGCGCGTAGAGGGGGTGGCAACACTTGTGGATACGCATGAGTCTGATACATATCACGCATCGCGGTCCCGCGAGAGTAAGATTAGTGCGTGGTGTTCGAAGCAATCTACAATTTTGGAGAGTAGGGAGCTGCTACTAGAACAATTTGAACGTGAGCAACAAAGGTTTGAAGGCCAGGAGATTCCGAGGCCAGAGCACTGGGGAGGAATTAGGGTTATCCCACGTGTAGTAGAGTTTTGGGAGGACGGTGCATACAGGCTGCACTCCAGAAAGCGGTATAGCCTGGGAGATGATGGCACATGGAGCTCTGTTAACCTATATCCCTAATCGGCATATGCCCCCTGCATAGCGCGCAAACAGCTCCTAACCACGTCCCCATCGTTAAATTCTATCGACTCGCCCGCAATTTGCTGGGTGGTTTCATGCCCCTTGCCGGCTATCAGGAGCATGTGATCGTTACGGACTGCAAAATTGACTGCATAGTGGATTGCATCGCTCCTATTCGGAATTTCAATCGCCCGCTCGCAATGCGACAGAATCTCTTTTCGTATTGCCTCCGGATTTTCATTTCGTGGATTGTCATCCGTCACGATAATCACGTCGGCATACTTGCCGGCCACCATGCCCATGGCCCCGCGCTTCTCCCGATCTCGGTCGCCTCCGCATCCGAATACTAACACTATCTTTTGAGGGAACCCATGCCACTTTAGTGAAGTTAAGGCATGCTCCAGAGCCGCGGGTGTGTGCGCGTAATCCACAATTACGCGGCCACCTATCAGCTCCATGCGCCCCCTCGGGGAGACCAACTTATCGATGGGTATGTCGCTACACCTGGCCCCCGAAGCGGTTACTATGGCCAGTGCGCAGAGCAAGTTTGGTATCTGAAATTTTCCCAAAACTGGGAATGCTCCATCGTATACCACTTTGCCACATATTTCCACCGCCACGTTGTGCCCCAACGTGCTGCTTTTCAGGCGCGTTAACCTCACGTCACCCACGTTTATACCGTAGGTGATTGTGTTGCGGCTCCCTACCAACCTTCTCAGTTCGGCATACCGCCCCGAATCTGCGTTCAGCACCGCACACCCCTCATGTGACAGCACCTCCGAGAATAATTTTCGTTTTGCGGCCCAGTATTTCTCCATGCCGCCGTGGTAATCTGAATGGTCGCGGGAGAGGTTCGTAAATGCCGCGACACTGACTTTAACTCCGTACAGACGCTTTTGCGCCATGCCGTGACTTGAGGCTTCTATGCACAGGTACTTGACGTGAGAGTTGTATAGCTCACTCAACGTTTTGTGTAGCTCCATTGCGTCAGGCGTTGTAAGTAAAGTACTGCCATATGGGGTCACAATACCGCCTACTGCGGTACCTAGGGTACCAATGCTAGCTCCTGTGTTCCCGGTTAGGTGCCAAATTTGCCTACAGAAATCTGCCACAGAAGTCTTTCCGTTTGTACCCGTTACTGCTGCGACGAACTCAGGCTGCCTACCGCGGTAAAATGCAGAAGCCAACTTATAATAAAAATCATGCTGCTTTGGGAAAATTATTATCTGCGCGTTGTCCACACGTGGTAACGCTTCAGCGCTGCCAGCTACTATAAACCTCGCACCGGCCTTGACCGCGTCCGACACGAACTTTTTTGCAACTTCTGACAGACACACAAAGACGAAACCAGGCTTCACGTTTCTTGAATCAGCTGTGATTCCAGAAACTTGGTTGACCAGTTTCCTGACAATGCCGTCAATGTACATAAGGTTTATAATGGCGATTTCCGGGGGGGAGTAAAACATACAACGCAGTACATCACAAGCATATTTTTATGTCTATTCCGGCATGCTGATGGCCGTTTAAAGATATTTCCCACAATCTGGAGAGTAAACTGCACGTTCCACGTGCAGTGACGGTACAACGCCACAACGGGAGCGTGTAGTTTTCATCTCTCCATGATGCGCAGCTAGAGTATAATCACAGCTCGGCCGGTTACGGAAGCCTAGATAAGACACTTCCCACAGATGATATAATTTCTTCTTGATCTTCCAAGCCGCAGTAAACCCTTAGCCCATCTATGCCGAGCTGCGGCGCGTCAATCAATGACCCATTAAAAACCAGCGGAATTACTAAACTTCTGCACCCGCCCCACGATAACCCGATTTTGAAGGTCTCACTCCCCTCCAGCGCGCGGTCTACTTCCTCAACCGAATAGTTTCTGTCAAATACTACATTGACCAAGCCCAGGCCATATTTCCCGCGGCAATGCCTTTCCCAAACTTCGCGGTGAGGATATGACTGCGACCCAGGGTAAACCACCCTAGATACTTTTTTGTGTGCCTGCAATCTGGCAACCAGAGCGATTGCGGTGCTTTGCACTTGCTGCATGCGTACCCGCATGGTTTTCATCCCACGTTGCACCAGATAACAGTCGTCAGACGATACGTATATGCCATAATTCCGGTGGTCTACATACAGCCTTTCGAAAATCTCCTCGTCCCTCGCTACCAAGGCGCCCATCATCACGTCCGAATGCCCGCCAAAGTATTTCGTTAGGGAATACATGACAACATCTGCCCCATACTCAAAAGGATTGAAAACCGTGGGAATGCAGGAGTTATCACACAACACTACTATGCCGCGCTTTTTTGCGAATTCGATTATGGGTGACACATCTTCCATGACCAACCCGTAGGAACTCAGGGTCTCGATCAATATCAAAGATGTTTTTTCGTTTGCCAGCTTTGGCACATCCTCAGCAGACTCATACACTGAGACACTCCTCCCCAGCCTGGGATAGGACCCCTTTATGAACCTGTGCAGTTTGAAGTATGCCTTTTTGGGGACCAGCACGTGCGACCCCACATCGGAGAACGTTACGCAGGCCATGGCTAGGCACAAAAGGCCCGACGGAAACAGCAGTGCGTACCTTCCACCATCCACAGCGCGCACGTCATCAGCGAGAGATGTGCACGATGGAGTTGCTATGTTCCCATAGCTTGCGTCCACGCCGACTATCTTACCCGATGCATTGCAGTATCCACCGTACGCCCTTATGACTTCTCGAACACTAGAAAAAGGCACGGTAGAACGCCTATACACCGGGTAAGTAGTTACCACCCCACAACCCTTCGCCTCTGACGAGTCCACAGCCAGCTGTTCTTCAACAGGTTTTTTCATCGCTGTGTGCCCCCCTCCGCCTGCTCATCGCTAGTTGCCAGAAAGAAGGAGACAGAATGCACCATTTTCACCTCGTCCGCCAGAACCTCATGCAACAGCCGCCACCTGCGCAACTTACTCATACCCGCGAAGCAATCTGAAATTACCGTGACCCTTATGTGAGACACCGCGTAACCCTGACTTCCCACATGCCCGGCGTGATGCTGCGATTCGTCAGTTACCTCAACATACGCCCCAGCCATACGCGCGAGTATTTTCTCCCGCACCAAATCGACAACTCCCCCACGACCACCCGCAAGCGGTGTGCGCGGAACACTGGAACCAGTGCCCAAGCTCACGGTTTGCCCCGTATTTTGAGCTAAACCAGGCTTCATACCGAGGTGCTGCATTACAAACCGGAGCGATTGTGGGCGATGCAGTGTTAATTGTCAACACAAATCACGCCCCATTGCCGCATTTAGCCGCATATCATAGGGGTGCGAACTATGCGTTCTGGCAAAATCTGTGCGATTAGTGAACCACACGTTAACACGCGACATGATATTGTGCACCAGCCTTATGCCCCAAAGGAACAAATACGGAAACTGTTATGACTCCCCAGTAATAACTACAATGTGGTGTGCAAAATGTAGCTGCATGCCGGACACAACCGAATTTGAGCCCGGACCTAAACACCGTAGCGTAGAGCGCAAGTTACCCACGCTAGAAATGTTGCTGGCAGGCGCAAGTTTATGCCCTCAGGTCTTTTCACGGCAGGTCTTGCCTGTATAATGTTTCACTTAGTTCGGATGTTCAGGGGCCTGGTGCATGATTGATGAACTGTTCGTTCATCTTAGAACGCACAGCGATTACTCCCTTCTAGAGGGGATGATTAAAATAGATTCGCTTGTGGCAATGTGCGTGGATCAAAACATGCCGGCAGTCGCCTTGACTGACTCCGGCAATTTGTTTGGATCGCTGGAATTTTCTGACTGTGCTGCAAGTTTTGGCGTACAACCCATAGTTGGGTGCAACATCATGGTGCACGACGCAGGCGAAGACCTAGGAAACATTCTGATGCTGACAAAAAGCCGTGAGGGCTTCGCGAATTTGATTAGCCTAGTGAGCAATGGATTCAGGGAAAATCAATCAGGAAAAGCCAATCGGGTAAATGTTAGTGACCTGCTGCGGCAAGGTTCAGGGCTGCTTCTGCTAACCGGGGGGCACGATGATATTTTAGCCCGCGCCCTGCTGAGGAAAAGCGCCGGGTTGGGAGCCATAAATGCAGTTTTGGAAGCCTTTGGTAGCGATGTATACGTAGAACTGCAGCGCCACGGACTGGAATCGCAAAAAGAGGTAGAAGGGCTGCTGATCAGCTTTGCATACGAGCGCAACGTTCCTCTGGTTGCCACAAACGATGTGTTTTTTGCACGTAGGGATGATTTTCAAGCGCATGATGTCCTCTCGTGCATTTCGGATGGGACTTACATAGTGCAGGAAGGTCGACGCAGGCTCACCGAAGAACACTATTTTAAGACGTCTAAGGAAATGTTTGAACTGTTTGCCGACATTCCAGAAGCTGTGCGCAATACTCCGATGATTGCCCGGAGATGCTCGTTTATTGCGGAAATTAGAAAGCCATCATTACCGCACTTTCCATGCTCAGATGGCAGAACTGAGGCTGAAGAATTAACGGAATGCGCGAAAACGGGGCTGGAAGCGCGATTGCGGACCAAAAACATTGATGAAGATAGAAGGGCGAAATACCATGACCGGCTGCAATACGAACTCGGAGTAGTCATATCCATGGACTACTCCGGGTACTTTCTGATTGTGGCTGATTTTATCTGCTGGAGTAAAAAGAACGATATAATGGTCGGCCCGGGAAGGGGATCCGGCGCAGGATCGTTAATAGCCTGGTCCCTCGGGATTACTGACCTAGATCCTATAGAGTTTGGGCTAATTTTTGAGCGGTTCCTGAACCCGGAAAGGGTCTCCATGCCAGATTTTGACATAGACTTCTGCCAGGAAAAACGAGACAGGGTGATAGAGTATGTTAGGGAAAAATACGGGTACGTAGCGCATATTATCACCTTCGGTAAACTACAAGCCAGGGCCGTGCTCCGTGATGTCGGCAGGGTTATGCAAATACCCTATGCGCAGATTGACAAAATATGCAAGATGATCCCCCTCGATCCCGTAAGCCCGGTGACCCTTTCTGAGGCTATAGAGATGGACCAGAACTTGAAGCGGGAGCAGGAGAGTGACCATACAGTTGCCAAACTTCTGGAGATATCGCTGAAACTAGAAGGGCTATACAGGCACGCCTCGGTACATGCTGCGGGAATTGTAATTTGCGATAAGCCACTCGAGGATTTTGTTCCCCTGTACTATGATCAGTCGTGCTCGTTGCCAATCACTCAATACAACATGAAGTACGTGGAGAAAGCTGGACTGGTGAAATTCGACTTTCTGGGGTTGCGCACCCTCACCGTGCTGGATCAGGTGCGCTCCCTCATACAAGACAGGGGAATCAGCATAGAGCTTTCTGAGCTGCCCCTTGATGATAGCAAGACGTATGAGATGTTGTCAACAGGAAATTCTGTAGGTGTGTTTCAGCTCGAAAGTGCGGGGATGAGAGAGGCTATAAGCAAGCTTCGCCCTGATGGGATCCAAGACATAATTGCTCTGATATCGCTATATCGTCCCGGCCCCATGAACAACATTGCCATATACATAGCCCGTAAACACGGGCTGGAGAGCCCCGATTATATACATCCAATGCTGGAGGGAGTGCTGAAGGAAACATTCGGAGTGATTATATATCAGGAGCAGGTTATGGAAATAGCCAGGATTCTGGCGGGCTATAGCCTCGGGAGTGCTGACCTATTAAGACGGGCAATGGGTAAAAAAATTAAGGAAGAGATGGACAAACAACGCCAGAATTTTGTAAATGGCGCGGTGAAGAATGGTATAGATCGCGGCAAGGCCAGCTACATATTCGATTTGGTCGCGAAGTTTGCTGGATACGGGTTTAATAAGTCACACGCTGCTGCATACGCGCTCATCAGCTTTCAAACCGCATACCTGAAGGCAAACTATACCAAAGAGTTCTTCACTGCCTCAATGAACCTCGATATTGGCGATAAAGACAAGTTAGAGCTTCTATGCCAACAAGCAAAGGCATGCGGTGTCCGCGTGCTGCCGCCCGACGTGAACTCCTCGGGTGTGTTGTTTACAATCTCAGGTGATGCGATCAAATATGGGCTGGGTGCACTGAAAAATGTGGGACAAACTGCTGCTCGGGAAGTTGTGCCAGAGGCCGGCAAGCAGTACAGCGACATATGGGATTTCGCGCGTAACATGCGGGCAAAATGGGCATGTAAGCGGGTTATGGAAAGCTTGATAAAATCTGGTGCGCTGGACAGCATACACCCGAATAGGAGGCAGTTGTTTGAATCTTTGGGGACGATACTAGATGTGATTGATGATACTAGAAACAGCGCGGAATCAAAACAATTCAACCTATTCGGGATCACGGAGGGGCACAAACTCTTGGAGGTGGAAGACTGGTCCGAGGAAGAAAAGATTGCGCACGAGTTTTCCACCTTAGGTTTCTATTTGCGGTACCATCCCCTGGCCAAGTACGAAGGAGTTTTGCGGGGCTTGGGTATAAGGTTTGTGAGTGAGTGCCAAAATTCTGTGGAGTCAGGGATTAAAAAGTCTGCTGGTACAATCTCCAGCGTGAGAATCAGATCTGCGAACAAGGAGAGGTTTGCAGTTGTGAGGATCTCCGATCCTTACGGGGTCAACGACGTTGCATTTTACAACAGTAGGGTTATAGAAGCCGGTAGGGACCTGTTTCACAGCGGGGTTTCGGTGATGATAGACATGGACTATAACTCAGTAAAATCGCGGCTGATCGGTAAAAATATATACAGCTTTGGTGACGGGCTTTCCTCGATGACCCAAAAAATGAAAAATATAGTCATTCACTTCGGCCAGGGTTGCTACGAACCAAACATGCTTGGGAGGATCTTGCGTAGGGATCGGGGTAAAACAGAGGTATTTGTCGAAATGCCTTCCAAGGGTAACTTAGTGCTGATAAAGCTGCCAGGTGTGTTTCAAATTACTGCCGAAACCTACATGAAAATTTTAGGGCTGAGCTGGGTGCAGAATATTAGCGTCAATCATCAGGGGTTTTACCAGTAAACAAAACGGGTATGGTGCCATAATTTTTCCGGTCTGGTGCACCCCTAATTGTGGTTGATGCCCATTGCTCCTTTAACCGTGCATCTGTTACAACCGTTACGCCGCGAAGGCTGGGTTTGGCCGTGCTATGGCGCACATGGCCACGCCCACTAAAAACTAAATTGTAGACACCGCGAAGCGCTTTGCATCATTTAGGCGAAATGGTGTAGAATCCACCCTTTGCTTGTGTCTTAGATGTGTCCAACATGGAAGGGCATGAATACAGGTTGGCGTCTGATGAGTTTACTTGTGCCTACAGTGCGGAGCTCGGGTGTGCCGTAATTAGGGTTCCCGGGTGCGCAGAGGCGTCATGCATCTCGCTACTTCTGGCCGCACAGGCCGTAGGTGTTTCAAGGATTTTTGGTGTGCGAAAGTGCAGGCAGGTCCTTGATGTTGTGGGGGTGCTGGACGCCTTGGGAATAAGTGTGGCTCGCGAAAATGGATGCTACGTTGTTGAAGGGGTAGGTGTTGGAGGCTTGGCCGAGCCCTACCGCGAAATTTGTGTTGGATATTCCCCGCTTGTTGCGTGTATGACCATCGGCATGTTGGCCGTGCACCCGTTTTCTACGTTTCTGTTCGGGGGGTACAATCATCGAATTTCTCCCGACATTGCCGTGTGCGGGGATGATGATGTTAGCATGGTGATGGAAATGCTTACGTCTATGGGTGCAAGGTTTATATATAATGGTGCGGCGTTTCCTGCGCTGGTAATTGGCACGGACGAATGTGTACCGGCCGCACCTGACGCAGTAATTCCTTCCGACGCGGTGAAGTCTGCAATGTTGCTGTCATGCATAGGCGTAGCTGGGAAAAGTAGCATACGCGCCAAAAGTACCTTGGGCGGGTACACGGAGCTGCTCCTGAAACAGTTGGGCGCTAGGATTTGTGTGGAGAGAACCGGCTGCAGCACAGATACAGTAATAGTAAATGGGCAACAAGAGTTAGTTGCGGGAGAAATTTATGTTCCTGCCCCCACATCTGGGGTGTTATACGCCGTGGCGGCCGCAGTGATGATGCGTGGCATACCCGTCTTGGTTCCCGGAATCTTAGTGGATGATGTAGTAAGGGGTGTGCTCAATGTGTTTATCAGAATGGGCGCCTATGTGGCCTTGGTCCCCAATAGGGGCCTGTGTGATGCGAAAATCAGGGTAGGGGTGCTGCGCGGGGTAAAAATCGAGCGCGCAGAATTGCGCAATATAGCCATGAATCTGCCCGCAATATGTGCTGTGTGTGCATGCGCTGTGGGGACCACAACGATTACCGGGCTATCTACGCTGGGTAATGACGCGCGCGATGAGCTAGACATGGCCGCCACGGGGTTGGCAAAGTGCGGTGTGAAACTCAGTATGGGGGATGACTCTCTTACAATCCGCGGATGCGGCAATGCAGTTGTTGCGGGTTGTGAACGTGATGGTGCGGCGGTCTCGCGCATAGCTGCCCACATTTCTGCATCTATCGGCGGGCATGCAAGCCGCGGACTGATGAAATATGTGAAGGCATTAAGCAATTTTATGGGGGAGAGAGGGCCTCGTGGTGTCTTCGTGCAGGATACTAGCGACGAAAAAAGTTCTTAAAAATTGTTGACACAGTCTGGGCTATGGTAGATACTCCTACCCGGGGCTGAGGTGGCCCTGTTGCTTGATTAGTTGGAAGGGAAACTTTAGAGTAGAAATAGAGGCGGCGGTGCGTATAGCTAAATATTTTATTTAGTGCACTTAAGCTTATTTTGTTTTTGGTTTTTGCATGAGTCCAGATCATAATTTGCTTTTGTGATTTTAATCAAACTTGAGAGTTTGATCCTGGCTCAGAACGAACGCTGGCGGCAAGCTTAACACATGCAAGTCGAACGGACCATACGCGCAGCTTGCTGCGTGTATGGTTAGTGGCAGACGGGTGAGTAATGCATAGGAATCTACCTAGTAGTATAGGATAGCCACTAGAAATGGTGGGTAATACTGTATAATCCCTGCGGGGGAAAGATTTATCGCTATTAGATGAGCCTATGTCAGATTAGCTAGTTGGTGGGGTAATGGCCTACCAAGGCGGTGATCTGTAGCTGGTCTGAGAGGATGATCAGCCACACTGGAACTGAGACACGGTCCAGACTCCTACGGGAGGCAGCAGTGGGGAATATTGGACAATGGGCGCAAGCCTGATCCAGCTATGCCGCGTGAGTGAGGAAGGCCTTAGGGTTGTAAAACTCTTTCAGTAGGGAAGATAATGACGGTACCTACAGAAGAAGTCCCGGCAAACTCCGTGCCAGCAGCCGCGGTAATACGGAGGGGGCAAGCGTTGTTCGGAATTATTGGGCGTAAAGGGCATGTAGGCGGTTTGGTAAGTTAAAGGTGAAATACCAGGGCTTAACCCTGGGGCTGCTTTTAATACTGCAGGACTAGAGTCCGGAAGAGGATAGCGGAATTCCTAGTGTAGAGGTGAAATTCGTAGATATTAGGAGGAACACCAGTGGCGAAGGCGGCTGTCTGGTCCGGTACTGACGCTGAGGTGCGAAAGCGTGGGGAGCAAACAGGATTAGATACCCTGGTAGTCCACGCTGTAAACGATGAGTGCTGAATGTGGGGGCTTTTGCCTCTGTGTTGTAGCTAACGCGTTAAGCACTCCGCCTGGGGACTACGGTCGCAAGACTAAAACTCAAAGGAATTGACGGGGACCCGCACAAGCGGTGGAGCATGTGGTTTAATTCGATGCAACGCGAAAAACCTTACCACTTCTTGACATGGAGGCTAGATCTTCCTTAACGGGAAGGCGCAGTTCGGCTGGGCCTCGCACAGGTGCTGCATGGCTGTCGTCAGCTCGTGTCGTGAGATGTTGGGTTAAGTCCCGCAACGAGCGTAACCCTCATCCTTAGTTACCAGCGGGTAATGCCGGGCACTTTAAGGAAACTGCCAGTGATAAACTGGAGGAAGGTGGGGATGATGTCAAGTCAGCACGGCCCTTATGGGGTGGGCTACACACGTGCTACAATGGCGACTACAATAGGTTGCAACGTCGCAAGGCTGAGCTAATCCGTAAAAGTCGTCTCAGTTCGGATTGTCCTCTGTAACTCGAGGGCATGAAGTCGGAATCGCTAGTAATCGTGGATCAGCATGCCACGGTGAATACGTTCTCGGGTCTTGTACACACTGCCCGTCACGCCATGGGAATTGGCTTAACTCGAAGCTGGTGCGCCAACCGTAAGGAGGCAGCCATTTAAGGTTGGGTCGGTGACTGGGGTGAAGTCGTAACAAGGTAGCTGTAGGTGAACCTGCGGCTGGATTACCTCCTTTAGGCTTTTTGTCTGCTGTTCCGTCTTATGGCAGAGCACAGGCAAGCGTGCCGCCGTCTCTATTTCTGTTTTTGGTTTCGGAGGCCGCGTGGTGTTGAGATCTAGGCCCTTGTCTCCACATCTGCAGATCTACAGGTTGCCTGTTGCCGCCTGGCTTTCCATAACGCATAGGGCTTCTGGCCTCCTTCTCTTCTTTGGGCTGTTGGTGCTGTCGTGGCTCTTCGTCTTGCTGCGTTGTGCACCAGACTGCGTCATGCCCTTCCTGGCTAATCCTTGGGGCTTCTTCCTTGTGAAGCTGCTGTCGTTTTCTTGCTGCGTGGCCTTTTGTTACCACTACTTCAATGGGGTGCGGCACCTTCTGTGGGACTGTGGCGTCGGTCTCGACAAAACTGTCGTCACGGCCAGCAACACCTTTGTGCTGCTGCTCACGGCCGCGTTCTCGGTTGTTACGTTCTTTTTTGTTTGGTTGTAGCTCTGGCTCTTATGGGTGGAAGGTCGGTATATTTTTGGTGGATGCAAAGAATAGCCGGGCTGGTTATGCTACCCGTGCCGTTTCTGTTTGTGTTTTTCTACCGCTCTTACGGTTTTGAATCTGTTTATGCCGCTGACTATGGCTTTTGTGCCAGCATATCCGGTATCGCGCTTCTTGTTGCTGCGTTTTATCATGGGGTGCTGGGTGTGCAGGTAGTTCTGGAGGATTACGTTCAGTCTGAAGTTGCGCGTGCCTTTATGGTCACGTTTTTCAGGCTGTTTTCCGCGGTGACTATAGGCGCAGTGGTTTTGGCATTGTTTTTTGGGCACGGTGTAGGGGGAAGCTAGCATACCCGTGCGTGATTGCTGTGTTGCTTCCCTCTCGGTGGCTTGTCTGGGGTTGGTTGAGGTTGGTTGTCTGGGGTGGCGTGTCCCTATAATGAAGTTTATTAATTTTTAGAGAATTTTCTCTAGAATGTTCCCCCTGCGTAGGGGATTGTTAGGGCAGGGGTTATGCTCGAGGACCTTAGAAATTTGTGGAAATCGGCGGCACGTGGCGCCGGTGATGTTGGGACAAGCGTCAAAGAGTCCAGCGTGCCAGGGAGCGCCTGGAATGCGCTCAAGGTCACTTTTGGTCTCAATCTTAAGAATATTGCCAGGTTGGACCCCCAGGGAAATGGTGAGCAGCAGAAGGTGCGTGTCCCCGTGCTTATGTCACAGCTTATGGATCGCAGCCAGCCATGCGAATTCCTACCTCCCTCATGCTTCAGCGGGAAGGGCAGTAAGATGAGGCTTGAGAAGGGGCAGCTTGTAATCAGGGGTGTGTCATTTCCGCTGGATCCGATAAAGGCGGATGGTCGGGGGTTGGATAGAGCCGTCACCCACGATGGTAAGCTCCTGTACGCAATTAATACCAATCACCAAAAGAAGGCATTACTGGCTCTGGGCCTGGATTTGGAGCAATACAAAAACAAGCGGTTGGTGATAGCGTGCGAAGGGGACAGTGTGGTTCCCCCCTCTGAGAAGGACACCGAGGCTAAGGTCATGAGGGCCATCTACAATGCTGAGGTGACGGCCGAGACCAGGCGCATTATGAACGAAAGAAATGGCGCGACTTCATGGCTTCTCACCATCACAATGGCAGTGCCCTTCAACACATGTGCGGCGGTACTGAATTTTGCTTGCATGATCCCGCAAGGGGCGCTTGAGGCTTGTGCGCGTCTCCTAGGTGCAGGTGCCGCCAGCATGGAACGCGAGGCACAGCACCGTATTATATCCAAGCATAGGGGTACCGTTACCGGCCTGTCCTCTCCCGCGGGGTATATGCTTGCGGGATTTGCCCTCAGATGCATGGAGAAAATTGCGCTGCTTGGCGAGGGCGCGATCGGGAGTATAAGAAAGGTTTCCGTGAGCGCTGCCAAGGCTATCCCGATTCTGGTAAACTCGGCTTATAACCTTGACGCTTCCCAGCTGCAGGTCGGGAAGCAGCTTCTCGTCGATTCTGGGAATGCTGTGCTGGATTGCTTTATCGATGGCATTAAGGATATGAAAGGGCTGGGCTTTTACCTGGATCCCAAGGGAGAGAAGTCCCAAAGTGCGTCGGCGCGCGATGGCGTACCTGCTATAAGCACGGAAGTTGGAGAAAGTCAGCAGGATAATTCTCCCGAAGCAAAGGGTAGGGGGCAACAGAAGGGTGCCGCGTCCGCGCGTGGAGCAAATGATGATGGCTGTATTGTCCTGAGCGAGGCTGATATGCTAAAGGTTGTAGGTGCGGGCGCGGACCTCATGAGTAGCGGGACTACTGTTAGCTATGGCACGAGTAAGGGACTGCGGGATATCTTCGTGTCTGCCAGGAACCGTGGTCACGGCGCAATGAAGTAGCAACGAAGCGCTGTCGGCTGGCCTGTATGCGGGTAGATGCGGATAGCAGCGTGCACTCGGTCAGTGGTGTAGCTTCTGCGTGGTGCAATCCCTACAAGTTTTGAGACCTGTGAAGCTATGGTGTGTCGTCATCCGTGCCGGTGAGGTGGTCACGTTGTTGTCTGCAAAGGGTTATCACCTTGTGTGGGGCGGGCGCGGCGCGGACCTCATGAGTAGCGGGACTACTGTTAGCTATGGCACAAGTAAGGGACTGCGCGATATCTTCGTATCTGCCAGGAACCGTGGTCACGGCGCAATGAGTAGCAACGAAGCGTGAGTTATCACCTTGTGTGGGGCGGGTGCGGATCTCATGAATAGCGGTTGTAGCTTCCCTGCGGAATTCCTACAAGTTTTGAGACACGTGAGGCTATGGTATGTTGGCATCCAGGAATAGCGCGTAGTTGTGGAATACGGGATTGCATCCGTGCCCGATTTTGGGTGCACGCATCGCGCTTGCTAGGTAGCCAATAGCCGATTCCACACTCTCCTCCATCGACAGGCCGCATGCAATGAAGCTCGCTATAGCGGACGATAACGTACACCCAGTGCCATGAACTTTTCCAGGACATCTGGTGTTCTTAAAGCAGAATACACCGTTTTCTGTGAGCAGTATGTCCTCCACGTACTCTCCGTCGGAGTGCCCACCCTTTACCAAAACACTGCCGACTCCCAAAGATTTAATAGCCTCTCCTGCCCTGATCGCGTCCCGCTTCGTGAGTATCGCCATTCCGGACATATGCTCAGCCTCTGGAATGTTTGGCGTCACTAAAGATACCTTCTTTAAAAGGCTACCGGAGTGCTTCATGAACTCCGTAGCCTCGACCAACTCGTACCCGGATGTTGCGACCATCACTGGATCGAGCACCACGGGTATTCCGACGGGAATCAAACGTGCCACAGTTTCCATAAGACTAGGTGGCAGCATTCCTATCTTAATTGAGTCTATTTTTATGTCCGACAAGACAGCAACAATCTGCTTCTCAACGGCTTCTGGCGCCAAATCCCAGGTTCCGTAAACTCCCGTTGTATTCTGCGCAGTTATGGATGTTATGCAAGCAGCAGCGTAACACCCCAGCATAGTAACGGTTTTTATGTCCGCCTGTATCCCTGCTCCCCCTCCGGAATCAGAGCCAGCTATGCTCAGCACCTTCCCTTTATACAGGACTGCTCCTCCTAATTACCGACCTCACAAATGGGATGGTAACACCCCTAGCATTGGTTGGCAATTCAGTATCTATAAGGTTTACCACATCGCTAAGTTTTTTGAATGACCGCTCAACGTTGTTGAGTATGTAGTTTACAGTACGAATGTCTATGTGCATCTGCCGGTCGGTGAATAATTTGACCAGCATTATCCGCAATAATTCCTCGTCCGGATCGGCAAGGCTTGCACTCATGGCGGATACTATCCGAGACTCCAAGTCTTTCAGTTGGTAATTTAGCATATGTGGTGGCAGTGAGGATGTCATCAAAAGGGGCTTTCCAGCTTCGCGCGCGAAGTTGTAACAATGTAGCACCCACGATTCATCGCTTAAGTTGTCGATATCCTCAATGATAACAGCACTGCTCTCCCTTATGGCACCTATGGCCTCACCTATCACCTGGTCGTAGCATATGAAGTTTGCCTTTCTAAGCTTTTTCCACATGTGCGCGAGGTGAGTTTTTCCCGAACCCGATTTTCCGTAAAGCACGAAACAACCCCAATCATCACTGTTCATCAACAAGTTGTAGGTGTGCCTATTGTGGTCCAGGAGTATATAGTCAGAGCATTGATAGGAGTGTACTTCCTGTGTATCAAACAGCTTTAGTTGCCTGTACATTCACTTACCAAGGTAGAAATCGCTGCGTTTGTACTTCTCCACAGCAAACTGTGCCAGAACACTCACAATTGCGGTTACCGGAATAGAGACTAATGCCCCCAAAAGACCAGCATGCGCGCTGAATACTACCATCCCAATCACCACCCACCCGGGATTCAGATCCAATTTTTTGCTAAGCAGGACCGGAGTGATTATGTTCGATTCTACTACGTTCCCAACCACAAATACCAATATCACCGCCGCGGTTCCCGCCCAACTAAAACCCTGAAGTAGAGCAAGACAGGCGCCGAATGCTGCGCACAGAACCGGCCCCACATATGGGATGAAAGTCATAATGCCGGATATGACGCCAAGTACCAAAGAGTATTCTAGCCCTACTACCGCAAAACATATGCAGTAGTATATTAGCATAATCAGGCACACGGTAGTCTGGCCCCTTATGTATGCGGATACTATGCTGTCAATCCTCGACATGCAATGGGAAAAGCCTTCTAGATAATGCCTGGGGACCATGAGAAGGGCGTTTTTTACCACGATTGGCCAACTTCCCAAAATGTAGAATAACAGCAGAAGGGTGATGAAGACCCTTGCGGCGATTGTTCCAATCCCAACCCCGGACTGTACCACCCTAACGGCTACCTTTATGAAATTTTTGTATAGGCTGTCAAACAGCTTTATAAACTCCACATGCTCGCTGCTGAACAAATTGTTAGGAGACAATGCCGCAGGATTCATCGTACCTATGACGCCATCGTAACGCAGCATATCATAAGCCTGCAGGGCGGTTTTTATGCTCTCAACACCCGCAAAAGGCAGCTTGTCGACCAGTAATTTTGCCATCGCTAGTGTTTGAGAATACGCCACCGGCACCAGAAGCACCAGAAGAGTTGCAAACACAGCAACCGAGGAGAATATTATTGCGAAAGACGAAACAGGCCTGGGGAGACCTATGGACTCCAGCCTATTTACCAGGGGGTTCAGTAAATACGCCAGCACGGCCGCAACACAACACAACGGCAACACAGGCCGCATGACAAACACGAGGACAGCAGCGCAACCCGCCCCTAACAGGCAGTTTAAGTACTTCACCCCTTCACCCTTAGCAACTTTGTGGGACAGTACGGGCAGCAACCCGCGGGTATTGTATAGTATTCACGGTTTCGGTTCAATATTTATAAGCGCGCCATATGCACCGACCCAGGTTAGGTATGCCGGAACAACGCATGCCGCTACCAAGCATGTTTCTGCCGGTTATGGAGCCAAAGCTGTGCGGTGCGCGATTTGTGAGAAGACACGCAACGGCCGGCCTTTGCGTACCAGCGAGCTTTCACATTTGCCGTAAACCGAATACGCGTGACAAACAGCACCCCACCGATTTGCCAACCCTCGCTCTTCTTTTTTATTGTTGGCCGGGTGTTAATTCCAAGGGCTGGTCCGCACGGTTCCTCCGCGCGCTCCCGCCACGGGGTTGTGGGCGAGGAACAATCGCTTATTTGCAAGTTCTGCCCACGTAGCTGGCCCCGATTTCAAAACTGGTACCGCGACCCGCATCCTGCAAATGTTCTTAATGGGGGCGACGGCACGACTGACGAATATGCCCTATGATTGGAACGGGCAGGGGAGCTCTGAGCATCACTCATCCCTTTCCGCGCTCCAAGCCATTTGTATTGCTTCTAAGATTTTTTCGTTGCACCCGTCGGTGTTATCGTCAAATTCTGGCAGGCCAACTACCATGGACTTTAATTCGGTAAATCTGAGGGCGAAAATGTCCTGGTTTGGGTAGGCATCTTCCAGCGAGCAAGCTATATCTTCCACATCGACCCACTTCACGGATTGTACTCCCACAAAACGTACGTTGTGAGATGTTATCGTAACTGGTATTGCAGTCAAAGACAAACTATCCATTATGGTAATTTGGCTCCGTCAGTGTGGTTGGAAAGCCCACCAACCAAACATGCTCCAGCCCCGTACACGCGCGGCGGCGCTATATCAGTACAAACGCCACGACGGCCTTTTAGGTGGCCTAAGATTGGATACGAAATTGGTTGACACACTTGCTTAAAATGATCATACTTCCTCCCCGTATGGCGTTAGTTCGCCTCGTGGGGCTGTGGGTGAATGCCGGCGCTCCCTTCGGTTGTTTTTGTGTGGGTTGTATAGTGGCAGTTGTAGAGAGAAAGTACAGGGCAAGTCGTAGATTGGGGGTGAACCTTTGGGGGAGGTCTAAAGATCCCTTTAATACGAGGAATTATCCCCCTGGCCAGCATGGGAGCATGGGGTATAAGAAGCTCTCTAGTTTCGGTAAACAGTTCGCAGCGCACCAGAAGTTTAAGTGTTACTACGCAATGTCGAGCAGACAGCTGAGAAATACGTTCCTCAGGGCCTACAACAGGAAGGGTGATACTGGTGATAACTTGGTTGGGGCGTTGGAATCCAGGCTTGCTGTGGTTGTGTACAGCGCGGGTTTTGTACCTACCATATTTTCTGCCAGGCAGTTAGTTTCCCACAAGCACGTTACTGTAAATGGAAAAGTGGTGAATATACCCAGCTTTTCAGTCAAACCCGGTGATGTTGTGCAGATAAGAGAGCGGGCGTCTGAACTTCCCATGGTGCTTGCTGCCATACAGTCCCAAGAAAGGCGTGTTCCAGATCATCTGGAAGTTGACACGGAGCAGCGCTCTGCCCGTTATCTCAGGGTACCCAAATATTGTGAGGTTCCTTATCCTGCTAATATGGAAGTGAATTTGGTTGTTGAGTTCTATTCCGGATAATGGCCGTTCCCTTTGTCCATGTGGCGGAATGGTAGACGCTGCGGACTTAAAATCCGCTGACCTTGCGGTCGTGGGAGTTCAAGTCTCCCCATGGGCACCACGCGTTTAACCTGTGCCGCGGAGCTCGCCGCAATGTGAGTCGTCATTGAGTAAGCTTGTGTCCCTCGCTTCGGGGGTGGGCCGCTGGTTTGTGGGGTGCCTAGGTCTTTTTCTGCTGTCGATTAGAGTATATTTTTCTCCTAATTGTTTGCGGTTTTTGACTCGAAAGCTTCAAATCCGTCAGTACATCTGCCCCTCTGCTAGAGCGGGGCGCGATGTCTTAGTTCGTAACACAGATTGGTTAACCGATTAGTCTGGGCCTTTCGCAGGCCATAAGGATTCCGGCAACGGGAAACCGAGGTGCGCACAACCCGCCCCAAAATGGGATGCTAATCCTTTACGCGACTGTAAAGAAACAAAAGCTCCTGTTTATGATTGGGAACCACAGATACTTCCAGCACTGTACCATCCTGCAGCACCAAAGTATCGTGGTACGGCTCTGTCAGCTTACCGAAGAGCTCGTACTGCTGCTTTTTTAGTAGCTCAAAAGACCCGTCATCCACAAATCCCTTTTCGTGCATCATTTGTATCACCTCTGAGTAGGTCGCACCGCTCCTCATCCATGACTGGTCTAGTTGCCAGAACTTGCTGAAATGGCTGTTAAAGAACAACAATCTCCCGTCACTACCATATAGTGCCGCAGCACACGGCAAGCTACCAAGAATGCTCTTCTGTGCTTTCGAATGGCCTTTTATTTCTTGTGTGAGCTGCCAACTTTGTGTAATGTCCTGCCCATACCCGACAGAGCCCCCATCCGCAGTTTTCATTTCTGTCAGCAAATAAAGCCTTCTCTCGTTGTCGACGATCATGAACGCTTTCTCCTGAAATTCAGTCTCGCTACCCGCAACCCTGGAACTAAGCTGCCTGACCAGTGTATCGCCCTGATTGTTTTGCATCAGCTTTAGGTAGAAAGGATTATGCATCTCCACTTCGGCGCTCTTATTGCGCTTCCAAACCGGGTAAGGTAGCGCGTCGATTATGCTGCTACAGTTATTAAGCTCCCGCGCCAACTTCGTGTTTTTGTGGTTAAGGCTTGCAACGAGCGACCTCCCCCCAGTCACATTCTGAATCCACAGCAGCACGCCAACTACCCTGTCCTGGTCATCAACTATGCTTTGGCCATAACACGAACAGTAAATCTCCGCGTCCTTCCCTTTCAGATCCATGGTGAAGGACTTGTTGATCCTACGGGCTTCAGCGAAGTTTTTCCTCAGCTGATCAGATTCTTCAAAAAAGTTTGCTAGTTCGTTGAAAGAGCAGAATACGCTGTTCAGCAGCATCTGCAGATTGGGGGAGAAGCGTTCCACGCGCTTTTTCTCGTCCCAAAGGTAAAACCCGTCTCCCAAGGAAAGTAGTAGACTGGTCAGCAAGTTGTTATTGTGGCGAAAATCGCTTATGCTTAAACTGGTATAAAAACAAAAAACCACCAGAATCGCCAGGACGAAGACCAAGACATAGGCGGCAGCATACGTAAACATCAACCAACTTTCTCTTATACTCCTCCACCCAGCACTAGCCTACCTTTCACAGCAGTGCCTTATGCCATAAGGGAGGCATATAGCGACAAATTTCCAGTCATCCTGAACCCCAACCTGCTATACACGCCCACGGACTGCTCAACGCACTGAGCCACGGCGTACCTGCACCTGTGCAGCTCCCTGGCCATCTCTAGTCTCTGCAGCACCATGTCACTAGCTATGCCCATATTCCTATACTCCGGTAGCACCCCGTCGCTATATAGGCCCACTACCTGATTACGGACGTACATTCCACACAGCCCCACCGTAGCACCGTGTAGCTTGGCAAGGAAGAACCTGAGGTCCGGAGGCTGATGCTTAACCATCCCCTTCAACAGTATTGCCAGATCGTTCACATTGCAATAGAAAATTTTCGATGCCATACAATCGAGTTCAGCCAATGCAGAGTCCGTGTTCACGGCTTCTAGTACAAGACTTAAGCCATGGTTCTTGATATAGGCGTGCATTGGTATCTTCATGAATGCCTTCTTCACCACATTTGGCGCGGCAAATCCTAATTTGTCCACCGCCCTACCAAGCCCCTTTGTGTGGGAGTCCACAACCCATGTTGTGTCGATTTTTTCTTTTTCAAGATAATCCAGGGCGTTTTTTGCAGATTGCTCACACTCCTCGTATGTGCCATCTGTGGGGAATACGTAATTGAACAGGGAATCAGGGCGACTGTTTATTGTGAGTATCAAGTTGCCTATTGTGCGGACTGTCCCCCCTGACATGTTAACTGCGTATAGCATGTACTCCCTGAGGTTGTCTGTGGCTAAAGAAGAAAAATGCATGTTTTGAGTTCTGCCCCCTTCCCTGAATAGCAACCTAGCTACATGACACTTGCACTTACCACCGCGAGGCACGCAACAGATGCGAATACAGCAGCGGCTACGTCATCCAGCATAACACCCATAGCCCCCCCTACTCGAGCGTCTACTATGCATATCGGCCACGGCTTTGCGATGTCAAAAATTCTAAAGCACACAAACCCGGAACACAGAAAAACTACCCTATGTAGTGAATCGTTGGGTAAGTGTATGAATGGCGCACCGTGCCGTGCCAGTACACAGGGTATCGTGAATACGAGTGTCTGTCCGCAGACCTCATCAACGACGACCTCGGCCGGATCGTGCTTTTCTGGATTATCCTTAAGGTAGCGGGCTACAGCCCATAAGCCCAGGACGAACACCGCGACCACCAGGAAAGCGCCGCCATCTGCGCTGGAAGCCACCACGGGGAAGAACAGAAGCGCCGCGGCACTCCCCACGGTACCAGGGGCCACGGGTGACCTACCGCACATACACCATGTGGAAACCACCCGCGCACACGCAGATAACAACTGGGGAGGACTACTCGCCATGCCCGGATGCCAAACACCCGGGCTCCAAACAGACACGAAGCGCTGGCGACCAACGGCCGAGAGGCGTCACCCAAGCCACCACTGATTCACCGGATGACGCTCACACGTTTGTTGGCCATTACCAGCCCTGACGCATGGGCTCTTAATCTTACGCTCTTCCTTGGAAAACAGTATGCACCCCTGCAGCCCGAATGCAGCGACAAGAAGCAAGAGCACCACCCTAGAAAATCTCATAAAAACCACCACAAAAACCCACCAAGGGCGAGGGGCCATGCACACTAGGCCGCGCGCCACACAAGCCACAAATAAACGGTCCGCATTATAAACCAATGAACCTTGCCGTCAAGTCTGCAGTGACGCGATCTTGCTATTGACATGCCGTGAGTATGGTAGTATCAAGGACCGCTGGGGCGGTGTGGTGCGAGGATGTCCGTGGTGGCTTGCGTTCCTCTGCTTTAGGGTTCCGTAGCTCAGCGGTAGAGCACCTGACTCTTAATCAGTGTGTCGCGTGTTCGAATCACGCCGGAACCACTCAGCGCTTTTGCTGGAGCATCCCGTGTAGGAGTTTTTTAAGGGATGGTGCTGGGGCTTGGTAACTGGGTTGTCGCTGCAGTCATGCATTTGGTGAGGTTGGCCCGAATGCGGTGGTGAGCCCGGTCTGCTCGTGCGGATATGGCGGAATTGGTAGACGCGCTAGGTTTAGGTCCTAGTGGGCCAGGCCTGTGGGGGTTCGAGTCCCTCTATCCGCACCATGTGGCTCCCTTGGTTGTGGTGGAGTGTTTTTATGCAGCGGTTCTACGTTGTAAAAGAGGTTTTGAATGATGGGCTGAAGCGCGGGTACGAATTCACCGTCGAAAATGGGTACCTGGAGCAGAAAGTGGATGATAGGCTGCGTGAGATTGCAGCGAATGTCAGGATGGATGGTTTCAGAAAAGGGAAGGTTTCCTTAGATCTTGTGCGGCGCAGTTGCGGTGAGGACGTCGTCAAGGAGGTGCTTTCTGGGGTGATTGACGATGCTTCGTCGCAGTTCATGAAGGAAGGTGGATTTGGGGATGTTATCACCTCGGAGGTTAGGGTTACTTCTCACCCTAAGGTGTGCTCTACAGAAGGAAAAGGCGGGGATCTGGTATACGAACTGCAGTTCGAGTTGATGCCGGAGGTTCCGTCCGTCAATCCAGAAGACATTGCACTCAAGGAAATGGAGGCAGAGGTCGGGCAGGAGGACGTTGATAAGTTTATTGGCGAACTCAAAGCTCGGTACCCTAGTTTTGTCGTGTCAGATAGCCCAAAACGGCGCGCAGCCGCTGGAGACAAGGTTGTAATCGACTATAACAGTTCGTTCAAGGGCAAGGCACTGAGGGGCGGAAGCGCGAAGGGCTTTGTGGCAGTGCTCGGCGGAGGCCATCTGCCCAAAGAGTTCGAAGACAAAATAACCGGGATGAAGGTTGGGGACGTCAAGGAGTTCAAGCTTGGGTTTCCGAGCGACTATAGAGTGAGGCTCTTTGCCGGCAAAGAAGTTGAGATGTCAGTGAAACTTGTGAGCATCATGGTCCCCAAGGATATTGGCGATCATGAAGAGCTGGCGAAGAGCTGCGGATTTGGTTGCGCCGAAGACATGATCAACTTTGCTACTGAAAGCCTAAAGGGCCGTTTTGCCTTTATGAGCGATGCCCTAATGCGTAAGGAGTTGTTTGACCATATGGAAACAATCTACCAAGGCCAAGTTCCGGAATCTGTGGTGTCTCAAGAGTCCGCAAGAATTAGGCGTGAACTTGCCCAGAGCGAGCTTGAAGCCATGGGGGAAGATGGCATCTTGAAAGAAGCTGAGCGGCGCGTGAGGCTGGGTATGCTGTTGATGAAGGTTTCTCAAGATAACAACATCGCCGTGGAGGCACGTGACATTTCGGCGTTTGTTCAGTCTAACTATCTGAACTATGGGGCAAGTTTGGAGAGTGTGCTCAAGCTTTTGAGGTCTAATCAGGGAGTTAGAGATCACATAAGGGGGAAAGTGCTTGAGGACAAGGTGGTCAGATATATGGTTGCCAAGGCCAAGAAAGAAAGGCAGAATGTGCCCGCCGGAGATCTAAAGTCGCTTTTCGAGAGTATCTAGAGTTTTGCTGGGAGCTGTTGGTCCTGGTGCTTTGTGGGAGTTTGAGAGGGAAATTATGAACTTAGTACCGATGGTGGTTGAGCAGACCAGCAGGGGAGAGCGCGCGTATGATATATACTCCAGGTTGTTGAAGGAGAGGATAATATTCATAACCGGCACCGTGGAAGACAATATGGCCAGCCTCATTGTAGCGCAGCTCGTGTTTCTCGAGGCTGAAAATCCCGAGAAGGACATATCTCTATACATAAACTCTCCCGGGGGAGTGGTCACCGCGGGCCTGTCTATATACGACACCATGCAGTATATAAAGCCTAAGGTATCCACATTGTGCTTGGGCCAGGCGGCGTCTATGGGCGCGCTGCTGTTGGCAGGTGGGGAGCCTGGTATGCGATATGCACTTCCAAATTCTAGGATAATGGTGCACCAGCCTTCTGGTGGCTTCCGCGGCCAAGCTACTGACATAGAAATACATGCCAGGGAGATATTGGAGATCAAACGCAGGCTGAACGAGATATACGTCAAGCATACTGGAAAATCCCTTGAGGAAATAGAAAGCAGCATGGAGCGCGATAACTTCATGGTTGCGGAAAAGGCCAAAGATTTTGGTATAGTCGACAAGGTGATAGACAAGCGGGGAGGGGAGCAGATATAGGAAAGATGGATGTCAGAGGCTAGAAAAGGCGCCTATAGCTGCTCGTTTTGTGGAAAGCTTCACAGCGAGGTGAGGAAGCTCATAGCTGGGCCTAGAGTTTACATCTGTAACGAGTGTGTAGAGCTCTGCAGCGGGATATTGCAGGAAGAAGGCAGGCCCGCGAGGCAGGGTGGGTTTGACCTAAAGCCTCCGGAGATAAAGCAGGTGTTGGACGAGTACGTCATAGGGCAGGAGCACTCCAAGAAGGTGCTGTCGGTTGCCGTCTACAACCACTACAAGCGTCTGCGAAATTCTGGAGTCATCAGCGAGGTTGAGATATCAAAATCCAACGTGTTGCTGATAGGCCCAACTGGCTCAGGGAAGACCTTGCTCGCACGTACGCTGGCGAGAGTGTTGCAGGTCCCATTTGCCATGGCGGATGCCACAACGCTGACCGAGGCCGGGTACGTTGGTGAGGATGTAGAAAATATTCTGCTTAAGCTATTGCAAGCTGCCAACTTTAACGTGGAGGCGGCACAGCGGGGCATTATATACATTGACGAGGTCGATAAAATCTCACGGAAGTCGGAGAATGCCTCAATAACCCGCGATGTTTCTGGGGAAGGAGTCCAGCAGGCGTTGCTGAAAGTGATCGAGGGCACCGTCTCTTCCGTTCCACCTCAGGGCGGCAGAAAGCACCCCCACCAGGAGTTTATACAGATAAACACTGATAACATCCTGTTCATTTTCGGTGGAGCGTTTGACGGCCTTGAGAAAATTATTGAGGCGAGGAATCGCGGCAGCTGTATGGGCTTTGAAGCAAATGTTCAAAAGATCGCCGATAAACGCAAGGACATTTTGTGCTATACTGAACCTGAGGACCTCGTAAAGTTTGGATTGATACCAGAGTTTGTCGGGAGGATACCGGTTGTCACCTCCCTGGGCAGGCTGGACGAGGAAACCCTTTATCGCATATTAGTGGAACCAAAGAACTCTTTGGTTAAGCAGTATACTAAGCTATTTGAAATGGACAACCTTGAGCTGAAATTCGACAACGCAGCTCTCTTAGCTGTTGCAAAGAAGGCTGTTGCTCGGAATACTGGAGCCAGAGGATTACGGGCCATTATGGAATCTTTGTTACTCGACTTCATGTTTAACCCTTTAGGCTGCGAGGGCGGTAAGGTTGTTGTCGACGCTGCCATGGTTGAGGATGTTATGATGAGCAGAAACTGTTTTGAGAGTGGCTAGGTAAGGTGGGGGTTCTTTATGGAAGAGAGTAAGGTTTTGTCGCTGCCTGTTTTGATGCTGCGGGACACTGTAGTCTTCCCCAGGGTCGTCATGCCCCTTTCCGTAGGTCGGGGTAAATCTGTAAGTGCCTTGGAGCATGCTGCCAAGAATGATAGTTGCTGTAAAATTCTACTCCTAACGCAAGTGGATGGCTCCATAGACAACCCGAGTAATGATGATCTGTACAGGGTTGGCACAGTCGCAGATGTGGTGCAATTGCTAAGGCTTCCTGATGGAGTGTTGAAGGTTCTGATTAAGGGCGAAAACAGAGCCAAGGTTCTGAATTTCATCGATGGTGATGATTTTTTGAGCGCGGAGGTTGAGGTTGTTGAGGATGATGAGAGCATAACCATAGACAACAAGATAGAAGCGCTGAAGCGTTCTGTGCTGAAGGAGTTCGATATATGGCACAAGCTCAGCAAAAAAACCCAGTCTGAGGTTGTTGCCTCCGCATATGAAATAAAAAAACTAGGGCACCTGTCCGATATTGTTGCATCCCACCTCACCATCAGCGTTGAAGATAAGCAGAAGGTGATGGAGGAGTTTTGCGTCGTCAAGCGCCTAGATATGGTTTTTGGCCTCGTGAAGCTAGAGATTAGCGTGCTCAATGCCCAAAAGAAGATTGATGATAGGGTAAGGTCGCAAGTTGAATCTACCCACAAGGTGTATTACCTAAACGAACAGCTCAAGGCCATACAGCGCGAACTGGAAGAAAGCGACGGTGCTTGCTGTGATAGCGACTCCGCGAGTGAGTTTGAGAAGAAGATAAACACCGTGTCTCTTTCTGAAGAGGCCAGGGAACGCGCCTTAAGCGACCTTAAGCGCTATAAAAAGATGAACTTGATGTCGCCTGAGGCTAACATCATTTCCAGCTATCTCAAGTGGCTGCTAGATCTCCCCTGGGGCAAGTTTAAGAATACCAGGATAGACATGGAGAATTCACTGAAAATTCTCAATGGGAACCACTATGGCATGGACAAAGTAAAGGAGCGGGTTTTGGAGTTTTTGGCTGTCCTCAAAAGGGTGAAAAAGCCAAAAGGCCCGATTATATGCTTTGTTGGGCCTCCAGGTGTGGGGAAGACTTCACTTGCAAAATCTATAGCAGAAGCCACTGGACGCGAGTTTGTCCGCGTATCCCTAGGTGGTATCCATGATGAGTCCGAAATACGTGGGCACCGCAGGACGTACGTTGGGGCAATGCCTGGGAAGATCATCAAACAGTTAAAGCAAGCGAAAACATGCAACCCTTTGTTTTTGCTAGATGAGATTGACAAGGTAGGATCTGATTATAGGGGTGATCCAACCGCCGCGCTGCTTGAAGTGCTCGATCCGGACCACAATAAGCACTTTGTGGATAACTATCTGGAGGTCGAGTTTGACCTTTCTAATGTGATGTTCGTTGCAACTGCAAACAGCCTTAATATGCAAAAGCCGCTGCTGGATCGCATGGAGGCTATACAGCTATCTGGTTACACCGAGGAAGAGAAGCTGCATATAGCTAAGTCACACCTGATTCCCAGCCTGCGCAAGGAACACGGTTTGCGCGACAAGGAGTGGGAAATCTCCGATGGGGCGATTTATGATCTCATGAGGTTCTACACCAGAGAGAGCGGAGTCAGGAACCTGAAGCGGGAGCTGGCTTCTCTTATGAGGAAGGGAATAAAGGAGATTTTAACTGATAAAACTAAGACCGTAACCAGCCTGTCTATAACCTCTGACAACATCGGCAAGTATGCGGGAGTGCGTAAGTATGATTTCGGCATTATAGAGAAGGACAGCCTGGTTGGTGTGGTCACAGGCCTTGCATACACCGACACCGGTGGGGACCTGCTTACTATAGAGTCTGTAACCATGCCGGGTAAGGGGGGCGTGAAGTATACCGGAAAGCTTGGCGAGGTTATGCAGGAATCTGTAAAAGCGGCCTATAGCTACGTTCGATCCAGGTGCGTAGGGTTTGGTATAAAGTCTAGGGATTTTCAAGTCAATGACATACACATCCACGTTCCCGAGGGGGCTACCCCCAAAGATGGGCCATCTGCCGGCATTGCGATGTGCACTTCTATAGTCTCACTCATGACGGGTATCCCCGTGAAGAATACCGTAGCTATGACCGGCGAGGTTACACTGAGGGGTAGGGTGTTGCCCATAGGTGGCTTGAAGGAAAAGTTGCTGGCCGCGCTGCGTGGTGGGATTACAACTGCTATAATTCCTAGCCAGAATAAGAAAGACATTATCGAGCTTCCGGAAAGCGTCACTCGGTGCATGGAAATAGTGCTGGTCTCTAGCGTTGATGAGGTGATACAGGGCGCCCTCATGGGCAAGATTGTCCCGTTGAGCGAGGATGAGGTGTTTGTAGACAAGGTCCCCAGCGTTGATGAAGGGGGGGACTGCACCCTGTTCAACTAGGAGGCGGTTGTGACGCACACGGCCGCGTTGCCGTGCTGTTGGCGCTGGGTTGCGGTGTGCGCCACACGTTGCATATGTTTTTGTGGTGTTGGTGGGTGGTGCCCAGGCTCTCCACGCGCTTAGTGTGGGATAATTATGTGACGCGGAGTGTACACGGTTTCCGTGCGGATCTTTGTGTTGTGGGTCCGGGGATGCCGGAGCCTTGTTCGTGTAGGTTTACGGTGTTGGCTTTATAGCCTGTGCGCTCGGCTGGCGTGTGTGCATGTGGTTGAGGGTGCTTGACCGGTGGTTTTTGGTCCACTAGAACCGGAATACTCGTTGTAATTTGCGTGCGGTGTCGTACAATGGGCTAGTGATGGGGCTGTAGCTCAGGGGTTAGAGCAGCTCGCTCATAACGAGTTGGCCGCAGGTTCAAATCCTGCCAGCCCCACACTCTCATCAGGCTTGCCGGCTTCTGTTGCGTGTACGTCTCCTCTGGGAGCTATGGCCCAAGATTGCGTGTCCGGCCTTTAGTTGTGGAGGTGTTGTGAAAGTAATTTTCATGGGATCTTCAGAGTTCTCTGTGCCGACTCTCGAATTTCTAATAGGCTCTCAGCATGAGGTTTTAGCTGTTTATACCAAGGCCCCAAAACCTGCGGGCAGAGGGCATCTGTTGACGAAAACACCAGTGCATGCCTATGCAGATGCGCATAATGTTCCCGTTAGGTCACCAGCGTCGCTTAGTTCTGATAGCGAACGGGACATAATTGAAAAGTACATGCCTGACGCCATAATTGTGGCCTCCTACGGAATGATCTTGCCGCGGTGGATGCTTGAAGTTCCCCGCTTTGGGTGCATAAATGTCCATCCCTCCCTGCTGCCTAGGTGGAGAGGCGCAGCGCCGATGCAACACGCAATATTGTCCGGAGACGCGGTGACCGGGGTTACCATAATGCAGTTAAATGAGCGACTGGACGCCGGAAATATCTTTTTGCAGGAAAGCACGCCCATAGGTAGCCGGGAGAACATCGTCGCGCTGAGCGAGAGGCTATCAACCATGGGTGGTAGAATGCTCCTTAAAGTGTTAGATAATTTAGATACCATGAGGTCCGTAAGCCAGGATGATGCCGGGGCCACCTATGCCGCGAAACCCTCAGAGTTCTGTGTGAATTTCAACGATGCCGCGGATTATATATGTCGGCAGGTTAGGGCATTTTACCCGAGGATGTTTTTCTTTTTAGACGGTAAGCGAGTTAAACTTTTGGAAGCCGATAACTACGAGCTTGCCGGGGCGCAGATCGGTGATGTAGTAAATGACGAGCTACACATACAATGTGGGAACGGCACCGTCCTCGCGCCGAAGATTGTGCAACCAGAAATCAAAAAAGCCCTGCGACATACGCAGCTTCCTACGCGGGTTTCGAGGTTGTGTGTCCAATGTGTTGCAACGGTAATCAGTCTGTTCGCATCAGTAGTGTAACCATCACAAATGGTTATGCTGCGTGAAAAGCATGGCCTGGCACGTACCGATTCTTGATCAGTGTGGTATAAAGCTTGGAAGGGGCGGAATTGACAATTTTGCCTTTCTGCAATAGCATGGGCTATTGAACTAGTGTTATTCCGGGCTATGGGTTACGTTATTGCGGCCTTTTACCGCTTTGTCCACCTGCACAATTACTATGACATGAAGCCTGTGATTTTGGAGTTTTGCTTGTCACGCGGCATTAAAGGAACTGTGATTCTGGCCGAGCAGGGCATCAATGCGACTATAGCCGGAAGCCGCCAATCCATAGGGGAGTTTTTTTCTTTTTTAGACTCGGATGACCGGCTGCGTGGCATGAAATATCACGAGAGCCACTCCGATAGAGAGCCATTTGCCAAGATGAAAGTTCGGCTGAAGCGTGAGGTGGTGCGCCTGGGCATCGACGGGTTTGACTGCTCGCTTAGGGGAGAGTACATTGACCCCCGCGACTGGGACGAGTTTGTGTCTTCTCCTGATGTGCATGTGATTGACACGAGAAACGACTATGAAGTCAGGCTAGGTAGGTTCAAAGGCGCGATAGACCCCGGCACTTCTTCGTTTAGAGAGTTCCCTGAGTGGGCAAGGAACTGGGCGCTGGATAAGGAGAGGGATGCCTGCGTTGCCATGTACTGCACTGGGGGCATAAGGTGCGAGAAGTCTACTGCCTTTATGCGTAGTTTGGGCTTTCGGAACGTTTACCATCTCAGAGGTGGCATACTGAATTACCTGGAAACTATGCGCGGCGATGATAGCCTGTGGGAGGGAGAGTGCTTCGTTTTTGATGATAGAATAGCTGTCGATCGAAACGTGTCTCCCAGCGAGGATATAAAATGCATTAAGTGTGCGGGTGAGGTGGATGCCAGCGATCTCCGCTCTGTGTCCAAGGGGAACATCATGTGTTGGGACTGCAGGCTACAGGCATGAGGAGGTGCGCTACGCCTTCTCGTGTCGGTGGCCATACGGTGAGTTTTTCCACTAATCTTCAGTCCTTTCCCCGCGGTCTGTCTGCCTTCCGTCCCGGTTGGCTGCGTTAGGATTTTCTGCTGCCACGATGGGCCCTTTCCGCATCTGCTATTGCTGGCGGTCATGGTTTGTGTTACCCTGGCGCAGTGCTCTCTCACTCTGCTATGCGTAATAAGGCTGTTTTAGACTTGCATCTTGTCTCTGATTCCACGTGTGAGACCGTAATTGCTGTGGCAAGGTCTGCGGTGGAGCACTTTAAGTCTTTAGAGGTCAACGAGTTTGTATGGTCGCTGGTTGGCAGCAAGCGTCAGGTGGATAAGGTTATGCTGAACATCAACCCCGAAAGGCATAACCTCATAATGTACACCGTGGTTGATGATGACCTCAGGAAGTACTTGAAAGAAAAGGCGACGGCGCAGAGCGTCCGATGTATACCGGTTCTCGCGCACGTTATAAGGGAGATTTCCTGCTACCTCCAGGTGACAAAAGACCCTAACGCACATCCACACAAGCTCGGTGATGAGTATTTTAATCGCATTGATGCCATAAACTATACTATTTCCCACGATGATGGCCAGAATTTGTGGGATATAGACCAGGCCGATATCATCATAGTGGGCGTGTCGAGAACTTCCAAATCTCCCACCAGTATATACCTCGCATACCGCGGATACAGGGTTGTGAACATTCCTCTGGTGTGTTCCGTTCAGCTACCGGTAGACCCGGCCACAATTGCGGACAAGCTCGTTGTTGGGCTCACTATTGACGCTGATAGGTTGATACAGATTCGACGTAACAGGTTAATCTCGATGAAGCACCAGGAAAATTGTAACTACGTGAGTTACGAGCAGGTTGTGGAGGAGATTAGCGAGATGAAAAAAATATGCGCGAAAAACAGATGGCCCACAATAGACGTGACGCAAAAATCTGTTGAGGAGATTGCAGCCACGATCATACAATTTTTCAACAGGAAGAATAACCGAACTGGGGATGCCCTCTACTAACCACGATGCGTGCTTTTGCCTGCTGGGGTGGGGCTCATAACCTAGTGTGGCGGCGTGTGCTACGGAATACTGCGAACTTAGTAAGGCTTAATTGGTGTAAAATGCATCTGATGCGCGGAGACAATATGGCCAGCTATGCGGTTGCGGAGGGAAAATATGGGTGCTTTCGGCTCCGGGTGGCGTGTAAGTAATCTTGTATAACGACATTCTTCGGGGAATAATGGGCAAAACCTCAAGCGAACCTTTATCGGTGGAAATGCATCTGATGCGCGGAGACAATATGGCCAGCTGCGCGGTTGCGGAGGGAAAATATGAGTGCTTTTCGGCTCCGGGTGGTGTGCAGTAATCTTGTATAACGACATCCTTCGGGGAATAATGGGCAAAACCTCAAGCGAACCTTTATCGGTATGAAATGCATCTGATGCGCGGAGACAATATGGCCAGCTGTGCGGTTGCGGAAGCCGTGCGTGATGCCCATTTGCAGGGTGAAGGGGACGTTTACGCCGTCAATGCGGAATGCGCTGACGGCACCTATGCGGATTATTACTTTGATGGGAATGAGGAAATAAAACTCCTGTACAAATGCCCCGGGCCCACCGACTGTGATACCTTTGCCCGCTCCTACAGGCACGTGGCCGATCATGTGCTAAACACGACAAAGTGCAAGGATATGAAAGACGCGAGGCTTGATTGTATTGTGCTGGCCAGGATGCTAGCGAGCGCAGTCGTCTCTGGTGGCTCAGTTGCAGATTGGAATCCGTACAACATCAATGGTGAATACTTTCCTAGGATTGCAAGTGGGTTTGATTGTCGGGATACTATGTATGGCTTTGATAAGCTTGAAAACATAGGTTTGTATCTCATTGTGCCTGACGATACCTGGTTTGAGCGAGCAGTGCGTTGTGGCGTGAAAACCATCCAATTGAGAGCCAAGGAGGCGCCGATAGGCGAGGTTGATAGAATGGTCCGGCGCTGTGCGCAGCTGTCTAAAGACAAAGGGGTATGCTTGATTGTGAACGACCATTGGAATATCGCCATAGAACATGGGGCACATGGTGTACACCTGGGCCAGGAAGATGTGCAAACCGCAGACCTGGAAAGTATCCTAAAATCTAAAATGAAGCTGGGCTTGAGCACGCACTGCTATCATGAACTGGCACGCGCATGCTTTATTCGCCCTTCCTACGTCGCTCTTGGGCCGGTGTTTCATACTACCTCGAAGGATATGAGGTTTAAGCCTCAGGGGTTACAACTACTAAAGCAGTGGGTGCAGTGCGCTAAGCTTCCTGTGGTAGGCATTGGGGGGATAGATGCGTCTAATATAGGGTCCGTCGTCAACTGCGGTGTATCAGGTGTGGCCGTGATTTCAGCCGTCACCAGAGCTGAAGATCCAGAAGCTGCCATGCTGAACCTTCAGCGGGCCTTTGATGTATAGAGGTTTTTTGGGCACACGACGTATACCTAGGCCAGGAAGATGTGCAAACTGCAGATCTGGAAAGTATCCTAAAATCCAATGCTTGGGCAGTGGATGCAATGTTCAAAGCCTCCTGTTAGGTCTCCTCCGAACCATCACTCAGTATGCTTATGCCAATTAACGATATTATGTTCCCGTTTTTTTTCAGAATTTTGAATGAGAATCCGTGTAACTGAAAAACCTCGCCCTCTTCTGGTATTCGCTCTACTTCATGTAAGATAAGGCCGGCCAGCGTGGACGCCTCTTCCGGTAAACTCCAGCCCAATTCCCTATTGACGTCTCTAATCGGTGCCTCACCGCTGATGTAATACTCGCTATTGCTAATGGCCGTTATGAAACTCTCAGGTACAACATCGTGCTCGTCAGAGATATCTCCCACTATCTCCTCCAAAATATCTTCCAACGTTACCGCGCCTTGCAAGGTGCCATACTCATCGACAACTAGGGCCAAGTGTCTACGCTTTTTGCGAAAGTTATGCAGCTGGACGCTCAAGGGTGTTGTATCGGGTACAAACCAGGGCTTAGTCATTATCCTACAAATATCTTCCTTGGCTACGTTGCTGCTTTTCTCTCGCACCAAATCTGTTACGTCCCTAACGTGCACAACACCAACTATCGACTCTTCGCTCCGCTGCCACATCGGGATTCTGCTATGGCTGCTTTGTAGGATCTGCTTTACCAGAACATCTACGTCCTCGTCTATGTTTAGCGCGAACAAATTCTTCCTGTGCGTCATCACCTGAGATATTTCGGTTTCTGCGAGGTCTAATACACTGCTAAGCATATCTAGATCTCGCTTTAGCATGGTGCCCTTGCTTCCGTGCATTAATATCAGGCTGCGCATGGCTTCTGCCGCCGAAACTATCTCTTTTTGCTCTTGTATGCCAAGTATTCTCAACGTGTAGTTAACAATGTGCGTGATAAGCGAGCACAACGGCGAAAGAACGAACGAACAACACGCCACAAGCCTGGCGGAGCGTAGTGATATCCTTTCAGGATTGTGTATGGCATACGTTTTTGGAAGGACTTCCGCGAACAGTAGAATCAGAAGGGTAACCGTAACTGTGGAGACCACAATTCCCTCTGGGCCCAAAAAGCCCAGAAACATAGCAGTTGCAACTGAGGAGGAAGATATATTAACTATCGTGTTGCCAACAAGCATGGCGCTGATGACCATCTCTTTCCGCCTGCTGAGCGATTCCACAATTTTCGCCCTTCTGTCCCCGCCAAGGACCAATCTGTGTATGGAGGAGGCGCTCACGGAAGTCAGCGCGGTCTCCGCAGCCGAAAAAAAGGCGGAGGCCAACAGCAAAAAAGCGAAAATAAGAAACACTACAGGGAACAAAACCCACTCCGGGGTCGACTATACACAATAACCGTATATCCTTCAAGACGAATTTTTCTCTTTGATTTTCGTATGGCTTACCCAACCTGGGGAATGAGGCTATTTTTACGGTTTTTTATTGCTTATGATTCTTGTATAATGGCCAACTGTTGTTGGATTCATGATATAGTGGAGAGGTTCAGTGATGCACCCAGTGGCCTACCTTGTTGATACATTACTGAGCATATATAACATTGCGCTCATTACCTGGGTGTTGCTGGGGTGGCTGATTGCCATGGGTGTTGTTAACAGGTATAACGAGTTTGTATACCGGGTGTTTTCCGCGCTGTCTAGGGCACTTAACCCTGCTATCTCCGTGCTCCGTAGGTATGTACCTAGCGTTTCAGGTTTTGACTTCTCTCCTCTGATACTCCTGGTGGCCATAAGCTTTTTCAGATATGCCCTGCGCTACTATTTTGGATAGGTGGTACATGCTGAAGGATTGCATCGCGACTTGGTGCAGGTTCACTTTCCGTTTTTTGGTGGCTGTGTTTGTTACCTTGTCTGTGCTCACATACGATCCGTCTGATGCATCGCTGAACACGGCTGGTATGTTGAGTGATGTCACCATTCAGAATTTGATGGGTGTTCCAGGAGCATATGTGGGAGATTTAGCAGTCCAGCTGTTTGGGTTTTCTGGGGTTTTGTGTGGAGCACTTCCTCTTTTTAGGCTAAGGTGCGTACCTACCTTGGTTCGGAGGATGCACATACCGTGTGTCCTAATCGTTACTATTGGAGTTGGTGGCATATTGTCAAAGCTATCGCTCAGCGCGACAAGTAAGTTCTACCATGGCGGTTTTGTAGGTTCCAAACTAGCATCGCTTCCCATTTCCGCGCTGGTAGGTCTTGTTGTTATAGGCCTGATTGGCTCTGTCGGCTGGGGGCTGGTTGCTGCTCTGTGTGATCTCTTTGCAAGGTTTAAAGCGCGGGTGAGCGGACTTAACGTTGGTGGGCATGAGGAAGATTTATTTACAACAGAGGAAATGTCCCATTCGGCTGAATGCCCAACATTGCTGCCCACATTACTGTCGTTTGCGTCTATGGAGCCCACACCCATTCTGCGACAAATTCCGCGGGCTGCGGAGCAGCCACAGTCTTCTCCTCCACCACAACAGCCGCCGCGCAGTGCAAGTACTGCTACGTGGGTTGCCTCTCTCCCGAAACAGCCGAAGAAAAGGGTGGAAAGGAAAGAATCTGTGGAGTTTGTCCTGCCCCAAGTAAAATTGCTTGCGGAGCGTGCACCATCGGCTGAGGCTAATTGCGACAATATGCCCGACCACCGGGACGAAACCGATGCCCTGTATTCAGTGCTGAAGGATTTTGGTGTATATGGCAAGATAATCGACGTGCGCCACGGGCCGGTGGTGACTTTATATGAGTTTGAGCCCTCTGCTGGGACAAAATCATCTAGGGTGATAGGATTGTCAGACGATATTGCTCGGTCCATGAGTGCGCTGTCTACCAGGATTTCGGTGATTCCTGGGAGGAATGTTTTGGGTATAGAAATTCCCAATCAGCGCAGAGAAATCGTAATGCTGCGTGGCCTCATGGAAAGTAAGGAATATGCTGATCCTGACTTAAAACTTCCAATAATTCTTGGTAAGGGCATAGATGGGGAAGCGGTAGTTGCCGACTTGACAAAAATGCCACACCTTTTGATTGCTGGAACCACCGGTTCTGGTAAATCTGTGGGCATCAATACCATGATTTTATCACTATTGTACCGCCTCACTCCCGAGCAGTGCAGGATGATCATGATTGACCCAAAAGTGTTGGAGCTATCTATATATGATAACATTCCTCACCTACTTACTCCGGTGGTTACTGAGCCCAAAAAGGCGGTGGCCGTGTTGAAATGGGTGGTGTCGGAGATGGAAGAGCGCTATAGGCTCATGTCCGCGGTGGGTGTGCGGAATGTTACCGGCTATAACGCGAAGATCAAGGAGGCGATAAGCAGCGGGGCCGTGCTTGAAAGGGTATTGCAGACGGGCTTCGACGCAGATACGGGGGAACCGGTGTTTGAGAGGACGCCCATAGAGAAGGTCCAATTTCCCTACATAGTTGTTGTGGTGGATGAAATGGCCGATCTCATGATCGTGTCCGGTAAGGAGATTGAATCATCCATACAGAGATTATCTCAAATGGCCCGCGCTGCCGGAATACACATAATAATGGCTACGCAGAGACCTTCGGTTGATGTTATCACGGGCGTTATCAAGGCGAATTTCCCCACTAGAGTCAGCTTCTCTGTGACTTCCAAGATAGATAGCAGGACAATTCTTGGAGAGCAGGGTGCAGAGCAGCTACTCGGCATGGGTGACATGCTATATATGGTCTCCGGTGGGAGAATAAGACGGGTTCACGGTGCGTTTGTTAGCGACAATGAAGTGCAGGATGTTGTAAACCACTTGAAGATGCAGGGAAGGCCGGATTACGTAGATGGTATTGCCAGGGTTCTTGAGTGCGAAGAAAAAGATGGGGAGGACCTCCGCTGTTCTTCTGATGACAGCCTATACGAAAAGGCGGTGGCAATAGTTCTGCGGGATCGTAAAACGTCTATAAGCTACGTACAAAGACAGCTAAGAATAGGGTATAACAGGGCGGCAAACCTCGTCGAGCGCATGGAAAGGGAAGGGGTGATAACCTCAGGGCAGCTCGGCAAGCGGGAGATTGTGGAATGATCCGTGTTCGAGCGATGGTATCACAGCCGCTTGTGCCATAGGAGAATTCCAGAAACATTGTATGGTTTACCAAAGGGCAGGGAAGCCCTGTAGCATTTGTGGGGAGCGCATACTCTCAGAGAAGCTAAGCGGGAGGACTGCATTTTTTTGTGCATTGTGCCAGAAATAACCAAACTCTATCTGGGGTGCTAAGCCTCCCGAATGTCATGTAGTATTTATAAGGCTGAGCCGGGCAGTACTCTCCATAAGGTTTGTGCTACTTATCACATTTACCGAAGCCCAGTTATACAGGAGGCGTGCTGACCTCTGTGCCACCACTCAACCCATTACTGATCTGTATCCTCCCGCACACAGCCCTGTCCCCCATGGCTAGAGTGCCGTTGAGGGCGTGTTGAGTCTCCCAGAGTTGTTGTACCTGTGCTGGCGCATTCTCCATCCTGATCACAGTATGTACAGTTATTCAAACCATCGCTGATCTGTATTCTCTCACCACACAGCCCTGCCCTCCATGGCTAGAGTGCTGTTGAGGGTGTGTAGGGGTGCGAACCTCTTAGAGGGAGGTTTGTGCAGTTGAGGGTGTGTTGCACCTCCCCAGATTATCGCAGTATTCTCCATAGGGTTTGTGCTACCTCTCACATTTACTGAAGCTCAGTTATACAGGAGGTGTGCTGACCCCTGTACCACCACTCAAACCATTGCTGATCTGTATCTGCTAAGGCTCCTGTCACTGCTAAATGCTTCTCTTCTGTGATAGATAACTATATCTTCCCATCCCAACCACACAGCCCTGCCCCATGGCTAGAGTGCTGTTGAGGGTGTGTAGGGGTGCGAACCTCTTAGAGGGAGGTTTGTGCAGTTGAGAGTGTGTTGCACCTCCCGAAGGTCATGTAGTATTCATAAGGTTGAGCCAAGCCCGTATATTCTTTCTCCTGTCCCCCATGGCTAGAGTGCTATTGAGGATGTGTGCTGCCATCACATTTACTGAAGCCCAGTTATACAGGAGGTGTGCTGACCCCTGTACCACCACTCAAACCATCGCTTCTATCCTCCTCCCACCCCAACCACACAGCCCTAGCATTCCTCCCGTATGTGCTGATAGCATTCTCCATCCTGATCACAGTATGTACAGTTTTCAAACCATCGCTGATCCATATCCTCCCCACCTCCACACAGCCCTGCCCTCCATGGATGGTTGCAGCTGTTGAGGATGTGTTGAGTCTCCCAATACTATCGCAGTATTCTCCATAAGGTTGTGTGCTACCATCTCACATTTACTGAAGCCCAGTTATACAGGAGTTAGGCTGGCCTCTGCGCTACCACCCAGCACTAGCATTCATTCCTTATGCACTGATGGCATTCTCTACATTGGTCAATATCTGCACAATCATTCAAACCATCGCTGATCTATGTCCCAACCACACAGCCCTAGCATTCCTCCCATATGTGCTGATAGCATTCTTTGCATTAGTCTCAGTATGTACTGCTGTTCAAATTGGTGCTGATCTTTATTATCCCCCCACCTACACACAGCCCTGTCCTCCATGGCTAGAGTGCTGTTGAGGGTGTGTCTGGGGTGCTCATGAATATGGGTATGCTGCTGATGGTATGTAGTGCCATAGCAGCACTGTGTGTTGTGAGTCTTGCTTCAAATCCAGTAGGTATTGCAGCTGTAGCATTGGCTGGTGTGGTAGCTGCAGTATATTCAGTGGTAACAGGATTTTCTATAAGAGATTTAGTTAGATCTTGTAAGCAAGTTAAACAAGTAAAGGAAGAAGGATTAGTTACTGTTCAATCATTACAACCTGTTCTTACTCCTATAACTCCTAATATATCAGAGGTTGGTAAAAGGGTAGGTTATGGTATAACAGCTGCAGGTACTGCAGCTGCTGCTGGTGCAGGTGGTTATTTTGCAACGCAAGCTGCTGTAGGTGGTGGCGTATTGGCTGGAGCCTCAGCTTATGCAAGTACTGTTGCTGCCGCCATAAAGGCTGCTGTTGCCAATGTGGTTGGGACTGGTACTGCAGTGGGAAAGGCAGTTGGGACTGCCTGGGGTGTTGGTGCAGGTGTGGTTACCGCTAGTGCCACTGTAAAAACTGCTGGTACTGCTGTAGGTAATGCTGCGCTGATTGCCGGTAAAACCGCCGCTGAAGCTGCTGTGGATGCTGTTGCTAAGATTGGTGTGGGTGCTAGTGCTGCCACAGCTGGTGAGGCGGCCGCTAAGGCTTTTGGTGCTGCTACAGGTGCCGAGGCTGTTGCCAAGGCTGCTGGTGCCACTAGTTGGGTTGCTGTTGGTGGGAAGGTTGCTGTTGGTGCTGGGAGTGGTGCTGATGTTGCTAAGGCTGTTGCTTATGGTGTGTCTGGGGAGGTTGCTAAGGAGGTTGGTTTAGGTAATGGTGTTCAGGGTTTGGCTGCTTGGACTTCTGCTGGTGTTGCTAAGGTTGGTGCTGAGGCTGGTGGTATCACTGTTGAGGCAAGTGGCGTTTATGCTGGTGTTGGTAGTGTGAGTGCTAAGGGTGTTGTATATGCTGAAGGTACTGTTGCAGTGTCTGGGACTGTAAGCGCTAAAGCCAGTGTATTGGGAGGTTGTGGTATAACTGCTAAGGCTGGCTTTGGTGCTGGGACTGCAAGTGCGGCTGCTGAGGGTGAGGTTACGGGTGGTGGTACTTGGGCTGCAGCCGTTACTATAACTGCAGGTGCAGCAGCACTAGCATTCATTCCTTATGCACTGATGGCATTTTCTATATTGATCAATGTCTGTACAATCATTCAAACCATCGCTGATCTATATTCTGCTAAGGTTCCTGTCACTGATAAATGCTTCTCTTCTGTTATAGATAACTATAAGGATACTAAAGACTATAAAGGTGGTCCTGATCTCTTAAATCATGATGAGATAGAAGACTATAAGCAGGAGAAAAAAGCAGGCATGAGAATGCTAAAATGGCTTACTCCTCCTCTTGCTGCTAGTCCAAAGTATAGATTGCTCATGGCTCTGGCTTGTATTGCCATAACTATCTGTGTTGCACTCTTGCTGCCACTAACTGCATGGACCATTGCTGCCATTGCTCCTCCGCTAGTCTCTTGTTTATTCTATGGGTATGCTGCTTATGCGTGTAAACGTAGGGGACGGAAGTCAGTAATCCCTGATACCTCTCCTTGTATAGAAACTACTGCAGAACCTCTGGAGCAAAGTCCCCCTTCAACCCCTGAGCAGGAGGTATGTGCCGATCCTACAGTTACTGCATTGGTTCATAATACACAAGACTGGGAACCTGTTCCAACCTGCAGCAGTGTAGAGGTTGTTTCTGGTGATCTTCATTCCAAGGGTGTTGGAACTACGGAGGAGCAAGGGTTAAAGCAAAATACCGATCAGGGATGGGAACCTGTTGCCAAGACTGATGGTAGTTGTACTGCTAAGACTGCTCCAGAGAAGGTTGCCAAGGCTGCTAAGACCACAGAGAAGGTTGCTAAAGCTACTTTTGGGGGAACTGGTGTAGGGGCTGCTACCACATATTTACTGAAGCAGCAGTTATTTAGAATGGGCGGTGGCCAGGACTACACAAGTTTTGCATTTGGCTACAGGGCCTGTGCATGCGCTGCGGCCACGCTGGACACTGAACAGCTGCGCGCTAAAGTTGTGGTGCTGCCATCTGGAGTTTCGGAACGACTGCTGGGACCTGTGCTTTCTTCAACTTCCAAGATGTTTGTATTCGCGATCGCAGGTTGCGCCAATTTGGCCTCATTTCTTTCTGTGTATACCTTGGCAATTTCAAGGCAGAGGAAGACGCAAGCCAGGAAAGCCTGTACCCCCAAAAGGACTCTGTCTTGTATGTTAAAGAGCAGGTGCGTATTACCCCGGAGCAAGTATGCCTCATATACGTGGCACAAAAAGTGCGCAAACTCAAACAAGGCAATGGTCAAAAACAAACCGGACTGTATACGGTACCAGTTCTTTCTGTTTTGTGACATAGACAAGGCAGCATCGGAAGCGCAACTCCCGCCACTGCGGGCAGCATCCAACCGTTCCTTTTTATATGCCACGGAGACTTCGTAGACCCTCAAGAATGCTGATATAGCACCAATCGCAGGTGCCGCTATTGCCAGACACAAAGCTGCAAGCTGCATGTGCACATTTGCTGAAAGAGTCATCGCAATGGAGGCCATGGCTATAGTAATCCACATCAACCCGGATGAAATGGTCAAAGCCTCTCCAACGATTTGCACTGTCTGCTGGTGCGCAGTTGTTTCTCCCCTTTTGTGCGCCCGTCTTGCCTGCACGGCAGAGAGCACTGCGTTTATGATGAGGATAAAGGAAAGCACAGCGCACAGTGAATAGTATGCTATAATAACCTTCGCCTTAACCTGGGCGCTTGCGCCATAATCTAGGCAGTACATGGTGAAGGAAGAAGAAAACGCTTCCACCAGGATCATGGCGAAAGAGGCAACCAGAAAAATATCTGCACTGTTCGATGCGCGCTTCTCCTCGATTTTTTGTATGAACTGCAATGTCTTATCTATGCGGCTTTTTCCAGCGTAGGAACCGCCTTCCGGTGTGGGAGAGTCCAAAAGTGGTGTGGAGGATGAGTCTCTGCGTTTACTACGTCTTGAACCTGGAAGCAAGGCACACCTCATTAAAACCCCCACAATATTAAGATTATAACTTAATTTATCAAAAAAAGCAACGAACATGCAGCGTAATTTTTCTGTTCTGAAACTGCGTTGTATGCACAAGGTACATAACAACCCAATTGCTGCGTGCAGACCTAGCAGTGCTTTTGTGATCTAGTGCTCAGCTATCGCTTTCCGCAACCCCGGCTTGTTGCATCTATAGCTCTTCGAGACAGCGCTCAAAAATGTGTAGTGCCTCTTCGATTTCGCCTTTGGAAACTACGAGCGGCGGCAACATCCGAAGCACGTTTCTGCTGTCAGCCGTGGAGAGAAGTAACCCTTGCTCCAAAACCTTACCAGCAAAAGCCCGTACGTTTACCTTGGTGTTCATCTGCAGCCCAACCATGAGGCCGAGCCCCCTCACTTCTTCAATGATGCCACTGAATTTTCCTGACAACTTTGTGAGTTCATCAACCAGATATTTTCCATTGTTGGAGACATTTTCAAGGAACCCCTCGCGGAGAATTTCGCTCACAGCTGCGTACGCTACAGTTGTTGCTAATGGGTTACAACCGAAGGTGGACCCGTGCATGCCCACGGCAGCAAACTGTCCGGCATTTTTTGTGATGAGACAACCACCTATAGGGAACCCCCCACCCATGCCCTTTGCAATTGAACACACGTCCGGATGCACGCCAAAATGCTCATACGCGAAGAACTTGCCGGTCCTTCCCGCTCCGCACTGCACGCAGTCAAAGAATAACAGCATATCATGCTCATCGCATATGTCGCGCAGGCCTTTGAGAAACTCCCCTCCGAGGATATGCACACCGCTCTGGCCCTGTACCGGCTCTACCAAAATCCCACCTATGTTGCCTTTGCTGACTTCACTTCGCACTGAGTCTATGTCAGGATTAACACTAACGAACCAGTCTACATATGGGTGCAGTAGCCGCATAAAATGCTGCGGTTCGTTTGCCGAGCAAGCAGCGTAGGTTCTGCCATGAAAAGAGCGCCTCATGGTTAATATCTTGTATCTTTCCGGCCTTCCCTTGCCGTTTTGGTACGATCTGATGATTTTAAATCCGCACTCTACGGCTTCAGCACCGGAGTTACAAAAAAACGCCAAATCCGCAAAGCTGCAGCCCACCAACTTTTCTGCGAGCCGCTCAGCCTCAGCTATGCGATACATGTTTGATACATGCCAGAGAGTTCTACCTTGGGTCTCTAGTGCGTTAACCAATGCAGGGTGGCAATGTCCGAGAGAAACGGTGGCAATTCCAGACACAAAGTCTATGTATCGCTTGCCTTGCGCGTCGTACAGATGAACTCCCTCGCCGCGCGCAAAACTTACGTCAAAGGGTGCGTAAAACGGAACAATGCAACTATTACCCATAACACCCTCACGCTCCGGAACCCACTTAAGGTAACGCGAAAGCCCTATGTAGGTCAACAAAATTACTTTTTTACCTAAAGTTTATGCAGGCGTACAGTTTAGAAGGGCACACAATTTAAGTGTTGATGCAGGCGTGTTATACCATTAACCTCGGCGGTGGCTAGTGGTTGGGTGCTGATACGTGCTTGTTAGACGCTTGAGAAATCTATCTTCGTTGGTGCTCGTAGCACTGTTTGTGGGTGTAGCTTGGTACGTGCATGTGCGAGTGCTGGAACGTACCCTGGACATGACCTCAGCGGAGGATATTGCAGACATAGGCCAGGTGCTGTCATACACAATACTAGATAAATACACTGACTTGCTTCGGACCGTTCCCGCGCATGTTAGCACTGATCCTTACCATGTGAACTTGATGATAAAATTGCGCGCAGAGTTTGTGCAAGCGTTACAAGGCCTTAAGGGGGTAACGGCGGTGTTGTACGGTTCCAGCGGTTCCGTGATATTCACTGTAGGGGAGGATGTTGTTGCAGACTCTATTGGCAGGGAGTCCTTATCGGGGGCACAGCTTGCAACCCTCACCAGTGGCGGTGTTTTGCGGGGGGCAGTTGCCGATGGTCGGGTTTCTGCCATTTTTCCAGTGGTGTCACAAGATGGTGGCCCAACAGTGTTCCTGCAGGTAGTTAAAGATTGTAAAAAACTCGCTCGCGCCCTTAGTAGGGCACATGGAATGTTCGTCATACCCATTGGGGCGACGATGATAAGTTGTGTGTGTTTAGTTGTGTTGTTTTACAGAAAAAGCGCAAAACTGCTTAGCAGCCAGTATGACGCGAACCTTGAGCTTCAGGAACAGAAGGAGACTGCTGAAAGAGAAAGCGTGAGTAAGTCCCAATTTTTGGCCAACGTCAGCCACGAGTTGCGCACCCCCCTTAACTCTATTATTGGCTTTTCTGAAATTATTCAATCAGAGTCACTTGGGCCGATCGGTAGTGAGGAGTATAAGGAGTATATAAGTGACATTCACCAATCGGGTGTTCACCTGCTAAGCCTCATCAACGACATTCTTGATTTCTCAAAGGCGGAGGCTAATAAGCTCACTGTAGAGTTTGTCAAATTTGACCTGAGTAAGATTGTGGACTCTTCCTTCACGATGGTGCTACCCCGGGCAAAAGATGCTAAGGTGGAGCTCAAAAAGGAAATGCCGGAAGAGCCCGTTGTCATGCTTGCAGATCCAAAACGAATGAAGCAGGTCATAATAAATATCCTGTCGAATTCGGTGAAGTTTACCCCGGAGGGCGGGCTAGTTAAGCTGTGCACTGAGATCAGGGGTGAGCAACTTGTGGTGGAAATTAGCGATACTGGTATTGGTATCGCTCAACAGGATTTGTACAAGGTGATGTCTGTCTTCGGACAAGCTGACAGCAAACACTCCCGCAAGTACGAGGGTACGGGGTTGGGGTTGCCTTTGAGTAAAAAGCTTGTGGAGCTTATGCACGGGACCTTTAGCATAAAGAGCGAGCCGAACCTGGGTACCATAGTGACACTCACGTTCCCGCACAAGCAGGAAGGGAAAGAAGGGGGGGCGTCCTTTTAGGGGCCTCAGAATGTCGACTTGGGGTTGAAAGTCAGAACTATCTCGTGCCACAGGTTATAATCGCTCCTGCTCAGCCCCGTGAGTGGGCTGCACTTGTACACCGCCCTAAGTGCGCTGTCCGCCATTGCACGGAAGAAGGGGTTGCTGTTGTATAGGTGGGTGTCCGCTATGCCTGCCCTCACTACTTTTCCGCTAGGGGCCAGCACAACACCAACCTTCACTACCATGCTCTCCACATCCTTTGCGCCCGCCGGGACAGTCCAGCACTCGACGAATTTACTCCTGATGGAATTCGCGATCCTCACTGCGAGCTCATGCTTTTCGTCGTATCTAGCTTCACCGGAATCCACTTCATTTTCCGCGCCGGGCGGCCCGATATTAGCCTCACGCTGCACCGCTTGCAGTATCCCAGACAACTCCTGCTCCGCGGTTTCTGGGAAATCTTGCGCGTCAGCAGCAACGGGAAGCGGTTCCACCGCCGGAGGAGCAGCCTGCTGCTGTGGCTGTGTAACCAACCTCTCCCTTTCCATGGACTTCCTCCCAGGGGGTGGAGGTATCTTCCTGATCGGCTCCACGACGACCTGTTCGGCTTTCTCTACGGATCTGCGCTCAATCTTTTTTCTCTGAAGAACCACCGGTTGCCTACCAACCTGAACACTGTCCGCGTCCGCCACAGGAACAGGGCCAAATACTATGACCGGGTTTCCTGCATCATGCTGAACCTTGCCCCGCTCCACAGCCCAAGTGCCCGCGAAATAAACACCACCTGCAACCACGTGCAGCAGCACAGACAAAGCCACGTGAATGTTGTTCAAAAGCGCACTACGTGCGGCCTGCACTGCCCCCAACATCAGCAACCACGCTACTATCAGCAACCAGAGCCACCTTCCTGAGGCCGTAACCGGACAACAAGTTAACCAACCTCATGATCGCCCCATAGCTCACACCCTTATCTCCACGCAGAAACACCTGGGCCTCCTTACCCTTAATTGCGGACATGAGGTCAGTTTCCAGATTTGCCTCTCTGGAAAGCTTATCGTTCACATATATAGTACCTTTCTTAGTGATGGTCAAGACAACTGGCTGCTCGGAGTGCACGCTCAGAGCACTATTTGCGTTAGGAAGGCTTACAAGAAGCGATGGCAGAGCCTTCTCCGTGTGCGCAACCATGAATATCACTAGCAGTATAAGCACTACGTCTACAAAGGGTGTCACGTTTATCTCAGAGCGGAACCTGCGAACCTCTCCGCATCGTTCTGACAATCTGCACGATACGGGTCTATTCCTCATTATCTGCAAATGCCTCGAGTTCGTATACTAGATTACTCAGCCGATTGGACATTCTCGTGATAAGTGCTGTGAACCTGTTGTAGAATATGTTAGCCGGTATTGCGACAAGCAACCCCAAAGCAGTGGCAAACAAAGCTTCAGCCACGCCTGGGCCAACAGATGCAATGCCTACGCTGACCCCAGTTGGGATAGAGCGCAGACTACCTACAACACCCCATACGGTTCCTAGCAACCCTATAAAGGGAGAAGAAGAGCCGATGGTTGCAAGAATCTCTACGTTGTCTTCAAGTTTGTCTAGGGTCCTACTCAGCTCCGCGCTCACAAACCTGTGCAACCCCGCCTGCTTGTTCGTAACCAGCTTGGAATTTTGTATCCCGTAGTTCAATATCTGCGATACTATGCCTGTGCTGCTGCCCACAATCTCGGACAGGTTGGTGAAGGTTCTTCTGGAGCTGAAACGCCCTTCAAGCTCCTTGATTTCCCTGGCTTGCTTTCTTAGTGTCAGATGCTTCTTCAAAATTACCGACCAAGAAATTATAGAGAACGCGACCAATATCAGCATGATGGCCTTCACCACAATATCAGCATTAGAAAACGCGCCAAGCATAGACAAGCTGTTTTGGATATCAATGGACGATTCGACTACATCCTTCATAGACAAAAACCACCGAACCACTGCCAATTTCTATACCCTTAATCTGCTGCGGTCAATTATAAAAAAGCAAGCACTGTCGTGCCGTAAACTATTGATGTACGCAAGTGCGTGGCCACAGGTCCCGCTAGCGCGTTATTCCCATTCCCTAGACAGGAATATGTAGTTTTCTCTTTGTGCGCTATAATGGCCCGGTGTTGCACTGGTTGTGTATGGTAACGTTGTGCCTATAGTTGTGTTAGATGCCAAGACTGTCAATAAAATTGCTGCTGGGGAGGTAATAGATTGCCCAGCAAGTGTGGTGAAAGAGCTTGTTGAAAACTCGATAGATGCGGGTGCCACTACCATAAATGTGCTAATAGACAAAGGCGGACGCAACCTCATTTCCGTGATTGATGATGGATGTGGCATACCCAGGGATGAAATGGAGAGAGCGTTTATCTGTCATGCCACGTCTAAGCTTCCGGATAATGACCTCAACAATATTAGGTCGATGGGGTTTCGGGGAGAGGGGCTGACGTCTATTGCAGCTGTTGCCAGAACTAAAATGGTCTCAAAATATAGAGGGTGCACCGAGGCCTGGTCTATAGTGCTCGAAGGAGGGGAGAAAACCAGAGATTTGTCACCTGAGGCATTACCGTGCGGGACTTCTATAGAAGTTAGAGATCTGTTTTTTGCCACTCCCACCAGGCTGAAGTTTTTGCGCACGGAGAAGGCGGAAACCCAAAGCATTGTTGATCTGATGTACAGGTTTGCCACAGCCAGATTCAGTACTGCGTTTTCCCTAACCATAGCTGACAAGCAGATTTTCAAGTACCCTGCCAGGGAAGATTTGATGTCGCGTTTGTGGGAGATGAAACCCTTTGGTGATGCGTTTCGGGAGCAGTCACTCGAGGTACGTTTCCATTCAGATGCCATAAACATCACCGGGTATATCAGCGTCCCCACGTTTAATCGATCAAGGCCCGACATGATATACACATTTGTAAACGGTAGGCCTGTACACAGCACCCTCTTTATGGGTGCAATAAAGTCCGCATATAGCGAGTTCATTCCCAGAGATCGGCATCCAGTGGTTGTGATGTGCATGGAGATCTTGCCAGGTGATGTCGATGTTAACGTGCACCCCAGTAAGCTGGAAGTAAGATTCCGGAATCGCAAGCAGGTGTACAGTGTGGTTGTTGAGGCGCTGGCAACGGCCTTGTCTAGCAATGTGTACAGAGAACTGCCTCCCCGTACCCCAGTTGGGGGAGGATTAGACCACTTCGCTGTGGATAATACGCCAGTTTTGGATACACCACACTACGGTAAAGTACACGATTATGGTGTGGCAGTAGGCCCAAAGCTTTCCGTACAGCAGACGGGGGGGGGGGGAGAATTTTTATCAAAGCCTGAGCATGCCATCGAAAACCCCCCACGCGCGGCGGAGCTGTTTTCTTTTTTGGGAAGCGGTAGCAGTAGGCGCACAACGCGTCCGGTTCTAAGCTATGACTCAGAGGCTCATATCGTGCCACTGATAGAAGAATTACCGCTAGGCAATGCGGTGTGTCAGCTTTTCGACAGGTATATAGTGTCGAGGGCCGGGGACCATGTAATCATAGTAGATCAACACGCTGCGCATGAGAGGCTCACCTATGAGTACATGAAAAAGGTAACAGCCGATGAGGGGATGAAACGCCAGGTGCTACTCATGCCTGAGTTAGTTGAGCTAGACAATGAATACGAATTAGAGTTGCTGGGCGAATATAAGGAAAAACTACTAAAATTTGGGCTAGTAATCGAACCTATGGGAAGCATGGTTGTGGCCGTGAGAGAAGTTCCGGCAATTCTTGGGGTGTTTGACGTCAAGGCAATGATTGCCAAAATAGTGGAGAGCATTGTCGAAGTGGGTGACGCGTTGTTCATGCGCGAAAAGATAAAGCACGTGTGCGGAACCATTGCCTGCTACAGCTCAATAAGAAGTGGCAGAACGCTGAAGTTGGAAGAGATGAACAGCCTGCTGAGGCAGATGGAAGATACTCCACATTCCGGCCAGTGTAACCACGGTAGGCCGACGTATGTCAAACTCAGTCTATCTGAAATAGATAAGCTGTTCGAACGCAGGTGACAGGGCAATATTACTAGTTTTCCAGAGACAGGGCGAATCTGTTACCGGGAAATCTGTGCACCTTTCTCAATAGCTCCAACTCAATGAGTTCAGCGAGTAATGTACTTGTGCCAATTTTTGTGCAAGCTGCCAGATCTTCAATGTCTGTGGGAGAAACGCTCAGTTGTTGGAGAATCGCGCGTCGAATTGCCGCAGAGCCTGCTCCATCTGTGGCAGCGTCTTGCCGCCGGGCGGCATGTCGCAGGCTGTTCGCCGCTATTGTACGTGCGCCGGGGTTCAACGCTTGTATAATATCTTCCGCAGATTCTACCAACGTGGCACCTTGCTTGATGAGATAATTGCTGCCTGAGTATTTGGGGTCCAAAGCCAAGCCCGGCACCGCAAATACTTCCCGGCCCTGCGACAAGGCAAAATTTGCTGTGATGAGGGACCCAGATCTACGTGATGCTTCCACCACAACTGTGCCCCAGGCCATGCCGGATATTATACGATTGCGTTGAGGGAAAAAGCTCGCCTTCGGTAGCGACGAAAATGGCAGCTCAGTCACAACCACGCCGCCGTTGTGCACTATCGCGCGGTACAAGTGTAGGTTATCTTTGGGATATACAACGTCAATCCCGTTCGCAGTAACTGCGACAGTAGGCATTTTTTCAAATATCACGCTATGCACCGTACTATCGATTCCCCTTGCCAAGCCTGATACCGTAACAAACCCGGCTTTAGATAGGTCAAATGCTATTCCATACGCAATACGTTTTCCGTTCGCCGATGCATTGCGACTCCCCACCATTGCAATTTTATTGTTTTTGTTTAACAAAGCTACATCACCAAGCGCGGTTATAACTGGGGGAGGATCGTATATGTGCAGCAGCATTTGGGGGTACTCCCGCTCAAACATACTTATCATCCTTGCGCCCAGTTTTCTGCACAGCTCAACTTCCTTTTCCGCATCGTCTTCTGGACATATACGCCCCACGTTACCGAGCTCTCCATGCGCGAGTGCATCGAGCGCAAGTTCCGGAGTTTTATATAGTTTTATGAGTTTCTGAAAGGCAATCGGGCCGATTTTTGCAGTGCGCATGATGCGGATGCAAGCGACTAAACAGTCGCGGATGACTGCCGCGCTAGTGATGTTGGTACTGGGGTCCAAAAAAGCCCGTAAAAGTTACTTTCTTAACTAATATAATAACTACAAAAAGCAATCGTGCAACGGCTCAAGCGTGACGTGCACACAATTCTGTGATGTGTCTCAATAGTTTATCCGGGGTGCCAATTTGGTCTACTGGGCCATAGATGCGAAAATGCGCGCAACTGCGACGGCGCCATGGGGTAGGGCTCCAGCCAGAAACCTGGTCTATCGCGGCTGCGCCGGAATCAGCACAACATGAGGGCAGGGTGGACTGCTGGGAGGTTTGAATTGCTGGGGGTTATAACCGAATGGGCTTGGTCTGGCTATGTGGAATTTTCTGGTACGCACGACAGATTTAGGTATTGCCCTGGTAAAGGTTTCTGGAATCACGCGCATTGTGTGCATGGGTGGGTGAAACATGCAAAAAGTTCCTCAAGTGCCTGCGTGCAGCAAGTGCACACTGCCCGGCTTTAGCTCGCCCCGGCCATGATGCGGCAGCCTGGGTAACGCATGGTGCAATACTAACCCACAACTGCTGCAAAAGCCCCCGTTTATCTCATGCCCCTTCGTGGCACAACTTGTTGTATATCCATCCGCCTCCTAGCAACCTTTCTTTGTCATACAGCACACACGCCTGCCCTGGTGATACGACGCAGTCCTCTTCGAGTACCACCGTTCCATAGCCGTCCCCGTCACTTGTTATAGTGGCACGGACAGTGGCGCCGGATGATCGCAGCCGAGCATCAACCGCCAGTCCGCGCTTTGGAATGTTGTAATCAGGGAGCCAATTCAGATTCTTCACGAACAATGCCCTCTTCATTAGGGCAGACTGCGGCCCAACTACCACAGTGTTCTGCGCCGCATCTAATCTTACTACATACAGCGGATATGGTGCAGAGATGTTCAGGCCCCTGCGCTGCCCAACGGTGAAATTCGATATGCCATCATGCTCGCCAAGCAAGCGGCCGTCGACGTGCACAATCTTGCCCTTTTTGACCGATGCGGGGTCCAAATTCCGCAGAACCTCCCGGTAGCTATTTTCGGGCACAAAGCATATATCCTGGCTGTCTGGTTTATCTGCCACCTCCAAGTTGAGTTGCTGCGCCAACAGCCTAACGTTGCTCTTCGCCAAATCACCTAGGGGAAATCGCAGGAATTTTAATTGTTCAGAGGTTACGGAGAACAGAAAATAGCTCTGGTCCTTCTGCGGGTCTTTACCCCGCAATATTTGCTGCTCACCGGCAATCTCAACCCTTCGAACATAGTGTCCAGTTGCTACAACATCGCCGCCTATAGCTCTGGCTGCCTTGAGCATATCTCTGAACTTGACTGTTTGGTTGCATTTCACGCACGGTATGGGAGTTTCACCCCGCTTGTACGAATTGATGAAATCGTCTATAACCTCCCTCCTGAACACTTCTTCATAGTCCAGGACGTAATGCGGGAACCCGAGCGTTGATGCAACGCGCTTTGCGTCATATATATCCACACTGCCGCAACAAGACTTTGCTCCAGACGCCGGTGAGCTGCTGTGCAGCTGCATTGTGGCCCCTATGACCTTATACCCACGTTCATGCAGTAGCGCGGCGACCACCGAGCTATCCACACCCCCCGACATTGCAACGACCACGGTTGTCTCTTCGGGTGGCTTGCCAGAAACTAGCGGATCCAAATTTAAGCTGCCATCAAACACCATTGCGGGGGAGGGTATAAACTGCACGGTAGGATTCTATGTGGGATTTTGCTGCGTCTCAAGCTGAAAAGTGCAAGCACACTAAAACCTCGCGTTCACGACCCATGTGAACTGCGGTGCCCGCGGGTGATGGGTGCAGACCTCCCGGTCAGTCGGCTACAGACTCGCTTGCTGCCCTGTGACGACGTGTTGGTCAGCATGGAAGATATACTCGGACTAAAATTCATCCTCCACGTTGCTGACGTGTCGCGAGCTTGCGCCACCAACGAGATGGGCCAGAACGGGTTGTGCATCAGAATGTGTAAGTTTATTCTCTTCAATCAACATGTTGATTTTCGCTATTATATCCGAGTTCTCTATTTGTGCCACGTTCCCACTTCTTATCGTTTCTTTGACCTTGTTGTCGAACATTATAAAGTCATACACGTAAACACACGGCTTTCTCATGAGTAGCACTTGTAGGGTTGCGCCTAATACGTGCGAAGCCAGGAAATTAATTCCTGACTCCATGTCTGGAAATAGGGTGAGAACTCTTTCCAGCATGCACGAAGTTGAAACAGCGTCTACAGCTGCTATGACCAACATTCCTGTAGTAACACATCTGTGCACCACGCTTATCAGATTGCTGTTGAGCTCCGCAAACACTACAATGTCCGCCGCTTGCTTTGTGATGAAGTCAAAATTTGCCTGAGATGCGTCATAAGTGCTTATTATGGAATTGTCTGATCTGGGTTCCGCTTCCATGCCGAAAGTCAAGATATGCTTTTTCTGGGTCGTACCGATTTTGTGCAGCAAGCACTCTATCGTGTAATTTTTGTTGTGGTGCGCCGCTCCTCCCAGCAATATTACTCCCCTAGGTGCATATGTGGCTATGCGAACAAGCTCCTGTGGGATGTCATCCTCCGATGGGAACACCAATTCCCTAATATGAACCGTAACCTTCGCTGCAGATCCGGGTTTGCTGACGTCTCTTGCTGCGTGGATATTCAAAAAATGCGTCTCGTCAAACTCCACATTCACGCCGATCTCCCCATCACTATCGAACTTGGCTTGCGCCTCTGCCGACAGCACTGCGGACAATATGCTTGTAATGTCGTTTTGGTCGATCTTTCTCACTTGCAGGAATTCTATGTGGCCTAACCTCTTGATTGCAGGAGGCTGGCCAACGACACAGTAAAGGTGGGACGCGTTGTGTTGTATAGACGACGCGACCAACTGTTTGAAATACTCCATTGCTACGTTCTTAAAACACCCTGCTAGCGCAATGTTAAGACATTTTTATTTCGCAACTATTAAGTGTGGTTCTTGCTGCGTGTGCGTGCCGTCGTGGCCATTCTAAACTCGCGTCACACCGCTTTATGGCTGTCTGAATCTTATCCTAATAAACCCAGTTGTGTGGGTGCGAACTTTCCAGTACGGCACCTACCGGGTGCCGGACTAATGATGATTATTTAGTGCGCTACGCCGGCATGCAGAAGGACGCGCGAACCCGACTGGTGGGTGTATGTAAAACACAGTTGTGGCAGACGGGTGCAGCGCCCCGTAAGGGCCACTAAACCACCTGACACCGATGTGGCTACACAGCCTTGAATAACAGCGATGCGTTCACTCCCCCAAAGCCGAAGGAGTTAGACATCGCGCTTGACACCTTATGTTCCTGCGCGTTCAAAGGCACCAAGTTCAAATTACTGTCTTCTGAAGAATTGTGCAGATTTAATGTTGGAGGCACGACCCCGTTGCAGATGGATAGTATGGTAAAGATGGCTTCTACACCCCCAGCCGCTCCCAGCAGATGGCCAATGGAAGACTTAGTGGAAGATATTGGCATGCGGTATGCGTGGTCACCAAACACCGCCTTTATTGCAGAAATCTCAACACTGTCTCCTACAGGTGTTGAGGTCCCATGCGCGTTTATGTACCCCACGCTTTCCGGGGAAACACCCGACATTTTCAGCGCCCGCTCCATTGCACCTGCTCCCCCCTTACCTTTGGGGTGTGGGGCTGTCACGTGATAGGCATCAGAAGTTATGCCGTAACCAACGAGCTCCGCATAAATCTTTGCATTTCTCATTTTTGCATGCTCGTAACTCTCCAGCACCAGGATGCCGGCACCCTCTCCGATTACAAAACCATCCCTGTCCCTATCCCAAGGACGGGAAGCGAGCTCTGGTGTATCATTGAATTTTGTTGATAGGGCCTTTATGATGCAGAACCCAGCCACTGCCGCCCTACACAACGCACCTTCTGCGCCACCTGCAAGCATGATGTCTGCTTCTCCCGATGCTATAACCCGTGCTGCATCGGCGATGGCAGCAGCCCCGGTTGCACATGCACTTACTGATGCGTTGCAATACCCGGTTAGCCCGTGTCGTATGGAAATGTGACCGGGAAGTAAGTTGACCAGACTTCCGGGTATGAAAAATGGGCTCACACGCCTAGGCCCACGCTCGTGCACGGCTATGACATTCCTTTCTATGCACGGCAGGCCGCCTACGCCGGACCCTACCAGTACCCCGATCCGGTCAGGGTTAAACTCTGCATCCAGCAGGCCAGCGTCAGACAACGCCAGGTCCGCTGCGGCCACCCCAAAGATGATAAAGCGATCAGCCTTTTTTACGTCTTTTTCTTCGACCCACCGCGCTGGGTCAAACACATGTTCTCCTGACTGGCCTTCAGAGACCACCTGGCCCCCAACTCTGCACTCAAGATCGTGGGTGTCAAACCCGCTGATGGCACTGAGGCCCGACTCTCCACTGACCAGGCGACTCCACACCTGGGGGATCTCAAACCCCAGCGGCGTCACCAGACCCATTCCAGTTACGACAACCCTAGACCTATCATCAGCCATACAAAACCGAAACAACCCCTAAACGTTGGAAGCGAACCCCTAAACCAAAGGGCCACACGGAAAGGGCGCCTGACAGCACCGGAGAACCCAAAAACTGCGTGCCATGGCGCGGTACCGCACACAGGCAGACGCTACTCAGAACCGGACTTACCATGTATGTACTTGCATATATCATCCACAGTTTCCAACCCCTGCGCTTCTTCGTCGGTGATCTCTATAGAAAACTTCTCCTCTAAAGACATAATCAGGTCTACGAAATCCAAGCTATCCAGGTTGAAATCCTTGGCTAAATTGGTGGTCCCAGAAAGAACTTGCTTCTGCTCATCCTTCAATTTTAGACAGCTAACCACGGTCTCCATGACCTTAGATTTGATGTCCTCCAAAACAGCATCGTCAGACTTCAAGTTCCCTACCTCACCACCTTCCATGACACACCCATAAAACTAAAAACAGAAACTACAGACCGGGCCAGAACCGCACGGCACTGGCAATATACCCCTAAAAATCAAAAAATCAAATAGAATTGCCGGATGAAATTGTAAAAACAGGGGGAAACTCCCACTTGATCTTGGCTGTGTACCCTTGAACCGACACATACGCATGTGGGTTTGTTGGTTGCCGCACCATTGCCCACTGGAGACCCGCATAGGTGCACGTGATTGCTCCAGATTGTGGAAAATGCCCAGTAGTTTCCATCGCGGGTATGGACATGCATTCTCATCGCGCACCAGACAAGGTCACTTCACGGCCATTGGCCAAGCCGCCACAATCGCGTAAATACCGGCCGGGAGCGTTTTCATGAAGCCTGGCCAGGGCGGAAACTTCCGGTTGCCGTTATTACCTGGGCGTTAGCCGGCCGTGTCTTTCTTGGTGTGCAACTAATAGGGTACAGAGGCTACCGCGCCCCAGGCCTATCCATAACTTACGGCTGGAGTTGACACACTGGTGCAGGTTTCACGGGACTTACATCTTGCCGGAGCACGTGGTACGAAGAGGATTGGTTTGTTGATGCACACCCGGCACGCCCGGGAGCTACACGTCCTGGTTATCCACGACCAGGACGGTGACTGGACAGCAGAAGCACCGCGGTTAATAATTATTCGAAACACACCACAGCAACTGGCTACGCACCACGCGCAAGCACGAACACGGCACGCGGAACCAACACGCCCTCCACCACAACCCGGCACCAGCACAAACGCCCCCGCGCTAAGCCAGGTGAGCCAAACAAGGGGTAGGGGAACGATGCGTACCCGCCCGGCACGCACCAGTGGAAACCGCACACCCTGGCTGCCAGCCCCAAGTAACAAACGAGGGCCAGCACACCACGCTGCACTACCTTAGCTTTTCCTCTTTGAACAGAACATGCCTTCTAGCAACCGGGTCATACTTACGGAAGGAAAGCTTCTGAACCAGCTTTTTGGGGTCACGCTTCTTAACGTAAAAGTAGCCAGTACCCTCGCTGCTGACCAACTTCACCAACAGACCAGAACCTTTTTTAGCCACAGCAGACCCACAAAACGCAAAACTGCAGAATTCTACATGTCCGGATATCGTCGGTCAAGCTGTTTGGTAAAAACGGTTGACATACCATGTGGAGTAGGTATGTAGGTGGCTAGCCCCGGTGTTGGTGGTCCATACATTCGTGTTTGTGGCTTCGTGATATGCTTAAGTCGTTGTTCAAGGTTATTGTCAGGCTTGCGGGCTTTGTAATTCCCGTCAGGGTGGTGAGCACTTTTTTGGGCATAGGCCACCTGCCCGCCTGGCAAGAGCATTGGGCCGCTCTTTCTGCGCTGCTTATTGCCCATGTATCCTGCTATATAGCATATGGGTTTTTCCCCCCTCTGTCTGATGCCGCGTTTGCTACCGGCCTCAAACTTGCTCCGTTTTTCCTGCAGGCGGCAGCTTTTCTGTTGCTCATCGGCATGTTGTCTATTTTTATCCTTCAAAACGGCGAGAAAGGCGGACCGGATGTAGGGCCAGATGCCATAGTTGTTCAGTCAGCGTTTGGCCAGTTACTTACTGCTGCCTGCGCGATGCCGGCATCGGTTACCCTATACGGTGTGGCAGGTGGTGTGTACAACAAGGTCTGTGCTGATATCTTCACGTGTCCTCTGTGGGCAAACTATTCCATGCACCTCTTCATATTCTTCATGGTGCCGTTCGTGTTTTACAACATCATGATCGTTATAAGGCCTTGGCCTGCTTCCCTTCTCAAGCTACGGTACAGCAACTGGTTTTCGACCATGATGGAGGGGGTGACGCTTTCGCTATACGCCATGCTTGCAATGTATCTGGTGGCGTTCATTTGTGCGGGGTTGCAGGTGTCTTATGCTTTGAGGTACAGTGCCGCGGTCTTGCGTATTGCATTCGTGCAGTGGGTAGGGTGATGAGGGAGTGTGGTATCCTGTTTTTTGTTGGTAGTGTGCTGGCGCTTGCAGCCGCATATGTTGGGGAGCTTGTGTATCACCTGGTTCCGTGTAGGCTATGCCTATATGAGAGGGTCCCATACTTTACCGCGCTCGTTTTCTCCTTGATTACCATGTTGAGAGGGGATAAATACTCGCTATACTTTGCTGCTATGTGTTACGTAGGCAGTGTGGCCCTTTCAGCGTATCATGCGGGTTTGGAGTATGGTTGGTTTACGGATTTCTTACACTGTGCCGGTGATGTAGATCCCCGCGCAAGTGTTGATGACATAAAGCGCAATCTGCTAAGCAATGATGTTGCTCCTTCGTGCGGTGTGCCCGGCTTTGTCTTTCTTGGGCTCTCAATTTCTGGATGGAACGTCGTGTACGCAACCGGGTGTTTGCTGTTAGCTTTTGTGGTAGGGAAGTACGGTTTTAGGGGAATGTACAGAATCGCACTGGGTGTTGTGTCTCCTAAAGGAAAGTAGCCTGTGTGAAGCCGGTTGCTCGGTTCAGCGACCTGGTGAATGTCAAACTCTCTGCGTTTTGCTGGCGGGTAGCCCTAGTCTGTGTGCTGTGGTTCGGCCTGGACCTCAGGTTACGCTGTACAGCCCATGGATGTCGAGTGTGGTGGGTCAACTGGCGGAGATAGGGGGTTGGACGCACCCCATTGGTGCTTTCCTACAGTAACGGTGCGTGCTGATGCGCCAAGAAACGTAGCTACTCTGCAATAGAGCCAGAATATTTTTCGTAGTCCACAGGGCAAACCTATTGTGGGTTTTGCCTGCCCCTGAAACAATCCCATGCGCACGACGCGGCGTAGGACGTTGGGGGGGGGGTGTGTTTGTTGATGAGGCACCCAACGTGGTGTGCATATGCCGCATTTTCAGTCCAGGGCAGCGTACACCACTTGCATTGCACAGATATCGCACGTCATAATCAGAGGCGCACGACGCTGACTGGCCTGCCACATTCGTGGTAGCTCAAACCGCGCAGTTAAGCGCTCTTGCCCTACGGGTGCCTCGACATATCCAGGTTGCTATACTGCAGCGTAAATTCTCCCGCGTAAACGTGAGTGCACGGCTGATGTTCAGCGTGCTACGCTCACACTGCACCAAGTTTGTGGGGTCTGCCCATGACTACCCGTACTTCTGTGACTTTTAGGTAACAGCACCACATGTACTTGTGCAAAGTTGTCATAATCACGTACTGCCGGATTTTGTAGTGAAGGGCACTCCGTTTGTGTTGAGCACAAAAAATTGCGCTGAAAACCATTACATTTTTAATGATGTTTGTAGTGATAGACCTGGAGCCTTGCTGGGTAGGCCATACTGGCACCTGCGTTACTAAGATAGTAGCTAAGCACCAGGTCTATGCCCTATAATGTGTTGCGCTTATGGCGCAGTGGTTTAATCATTAGATGTATTTTTGCCGTTAGACTCTCACGAAAAACGGCTGAATCGCACATTATTCGTTGACCACTCGCCCCGAAGTGTGTATGGTAACCGAGGCTTGTGTGTGTGGTGCCGGGTTTGCCCCCCCTGGGGTGAGCACCACGACTCGCAGTTGGGTTGTGTTTATAGTGGGGTGTGCCTTATGTCTTGGGAGCGGTTTCTAGGTGGCGATGATTCGCCGCGCCGTGTTGGTGCCATCCGAGTGCCGGAGAGTGATACCGGTTTCAACGCGGGGGTCGAGTTAATTGTGCGTTTGCCGCTGTCGCTTGTGTTGCTCGCGACCACGGTGCTTCTGACCACGATCACTTACGTGGCGATGACCGTCGCGATGATTGTTATACTGCCCGTTAGGTTTCTTGCCGGGTTCTTTTCCGAACGGGGCCGCAAGGCGTCCGCTGATGGCCAGGAGGAGGGTAAGGAGCCAGTCAACGGGGTGCGGAATTTCTTTGTAGCCCTTATAAAGGTTTTTCCTACCATCGTATTGTGGCCCGTTCTGGCTGTCTTTACGTCTGTTCCGGCGCTGATTGTCTCCACCTTTATGTACGTGAGTTCGATAGTGAAGAGCGTCGTGGAGTTCATGACGTGTGCGTTCACTTTTGGCGATCCCACGAAGGTGCCATCGGCAGGTCGTGCGTCCTACGACAATTACGTGGCTGTTTCTGGTATCAGGGCCGCTACGGACCTGGCTGTACGCTTCTTCGATGATAGCGGTCCTCACGCTGGTGTGACTACCCATTGGAGTGAGGTTAAGTCTGCCGTCACGGACCACGGGATTGATATCATGAAGAGCATGCTTGGTGGTGGCATTGCCGATTTAGGTACTGCGGCAGCAGCGCACCAGCAGCGGGCGGTGCCTACTGCTAAGGGCCTTGATGAGGACGTGAGGGCGCACTGGTCGATGGTAGGTGGTGCAGGTGGTAGCGGGGGAGCCGCTGCTGTTCCGGGCGTGAATCTCAGTAATGTGGATGTGCAGTTAGTAGGTGATGCTGCTGCGCGGGAGGGAGTGGACGTTGGGTCGCCCTCCACAGTGTACGTCTCTCCCTAGCCGCTGATGCCGTTGTCCTAGGGGGGGGGATCCTTCCTGTGCTGGTGTGTTTCCCTCCTTCCGCGGGGGCAGGCCGGCCCCCAACCCTGAGTGGTGGGGACGGTTGCGTGCCTGCTGCTGGCGTGGGCTGTGCTTTCATCTTCTTGCCTGTTGTTGCAGCGTGCTGTGTTGCTCTAGGCGTTCGTGAAGCTCCGCGAATGATGGCCTGCGTGCCGCGCTGTCGCCCGGTTTGTGTGGGCTGTCGAGCATAGTGCTGGGGGCGGGTTCGGATCTTTGCGCGTGACCCGCTGCTTGCTGTGGCTGGATGTGTTTGCTGTCCTGGAGTTTTGTTCCGGTGTCTGCTGGGTGGATGCTGCGCGCTTGTGGCAGTGACGGGCCCTGGTCGGGGTAGTGTGGACTTTCTCTTCCCTCGTGTGCGTTCCCTGCGGTGTTGTGTGTGTCTGTGGTTGTGGTGGCCTCTTCACTGTCGCTGTAGAGCGTAGTGTAGTTGGGGTTACGTCCGCATCCAAAGACGTTTGCTATGGCGCGTGCTAGTCGGACTATGAACGACCCCACTGCTCTGAGTGCTCTGCACAGGAGGTTCCAGGGTGCCCTGTACCATGGGGTGTGTTCGGTGTTTTGGTCTTCATCAACATATTGGTTGGCAGTGGTCCCTTGGTTGGTGCTCGTCTGTGGTGACGGCCTGGTTTCCTCCATCATGGGGGTTGCCCCGCACTCCCTTAACCTCATGCGCAGCGTTTCTTCCTCCGCCGTGTATTGCTCGGTTGTATTGCTACTGGTGGTGGCTGCTTCACTCCTCGGGAACGCCCTACTAACTTGCCCCTTCTTGTTCTGTTGCAGCATTTCTTTCACGCTTATTTTCATGTCCTCCATTTTGTGGACAATCACCATACCCTCAGCTGGCATAGCATCCGGTATGCTCACAGTTTCTGGCCGCGCGTACGAGCTTGTGAGCATTTTCAGTGGAGGTAGCATTGCTTCTCTGCCAGGCAGGGCTATACGCGTGTACACGTTTTTATAGGATATCGTGTTGTCTTCGGGGGAAAAATGCAGCTCGTAGCTAATGCTTGTTCTTGCCAGCCCCAATACCCATGGTGCCGTCGAGTGCAGTATGAGAATGTTTACTTTATTGCTGTCGGTACAGTTGATGAATACACTGTGTGTTGGTGTTTGTTCGCCGGCAGGGGATGATCTGTTTATAAGCCCTTCTTCCTTCCACAACACGCCAAAATTTTGCAGTTCCCACTGTGTGGTAATGTTCATCATATCAAGTTTGGGCCAAGCAACCGCTCCTGCTTGATTGAGGGAGCTCACCATTTCCTCTATAAGCGCGGGATGTGGAATGGCATAATTAGATTCCGTTGAATTTTGTGTCGCCCTGACGAACATAGCTTTGAGCGCGGAAAATGACTTCAGTCTCTGCCCTTGCGGATCAAATTTAGGCATGTATTCGCTTTTGTACTGCATGCCGTGCAATGCCGCCAACTGTTCCGCATTGGCGGTGTCGCCGTGGTCGGCACCAAGGACGCGGGCTAACTCCGCTGCCGCATCTTCGGTGCGTGTCTGAACCTCATTTACTGTTATATCCTCTCTTGGGAAGTCAACAAAAGATATACGACCGGTTTCAGGCGGCCCATATAGTTCCAATCCTCCCCTTATTGCGTGGTTCACATCACGCCTACGTAATGTGTGTAATAAAATCTCAGCGGCCACTTGACTTACTGCACTACTTTGGTGCTTTGGTGCTTGTGTGGCGCCCTCCGCGTTAGCCAGCTGGCTGACTATTGATTCTATTTCCTCGTTCGATAGTTCCACGTAGGCGTGTGTGCGCACGTTGTGTAGGGAGTATACGTCTACAGGTGGCTGGGCAGCCGCTGCCGCATCTTCACTTGCTGCGATGTCGCTGCTACTTGCTGGTTGGGGTACGGTTATCGGATCAACGGTTGCCTGCGCATGTGGTGTGCTCTCCTCCAGACGGGTCGAGCTGCTGCTGGCGACCACATGCTGCGTGGGAATGTGCCGTGTGTTACCAGTCTCCACAAGCTGTTTGTACTCCTCTTCCGGCGTTATGGCGAACTCCTCACCGCCACTATCAGCGCTTAAGAAGCCGCTACTGCTCCGGTCACTAAAATTTTCTGGCACCAAGGTTCTCTCGGATCCGCTACTACTTTGCGCATCGTCGCTAAGTGATGTTGCATCATTAAGGCTTGAAGAACGACTGAGAGTGGGGCTCTCTGGCACAGTAAAGACGGCCTTGGTGCCGGAGCCCATCAAAGGTGCAATTGCAATAGGCCTTTGAGTTTTTTCAGTGTCTTCGTTCGCCAGCGCATTTTCGTGCTGATTGCTCTCTCTCCGTACTGCCGTGGATTTTCCTTGTGCAAGTAATTCATAAGTTGGTGCTGTCGGTTGCTTGCGGAACCAATCCGTTATAAACGCTTCCTCATGCTTCCAATCAGTTGTGTGTGGGAATGTATGCCCAACTATGCCATGCAATGCGTAATTTCCGCTTTCTTGCGCCAGCGCGCTATCAACTTGGTGCTTGATCTCCATCGTTGAGAAGTTTGTTGGGGAATCAGCGCGGTCTAGAATTGCGGCCCTACATATAGTCCTTTCGTTTTTCAGGCTTTGTTGCTGCTCCGGTTTTGGTGCATTCCTCCCCAGGAAATTGCCTATCCTGGCCAGTGTACCTGCAAGTAGTGTTTGAGAGGTATCATCAGATGCTTGTTCCCCTTTCACGTGCTGCCGCGCATCTCCTGCAACGCCAGATTTGTTGCCCCTCGCTCTGGCCTCGTCCAGTTGCACTACTAGAGAAATCTCCTCATGCATTTGGCTGAACGGTACTTCAAAGTGTGGGTATTGCATTACCACAACAAGATCGCTATCTCTGGGTTGATAGTCGCTACCCGCGCTCCTCTTCCTGATTATGTGGTTTAGTATCTCCTTGGCGATCTTGAAGCGTACGGTGGTTTCATAACGTACTGCGCCTTCTACCGCGGAAACTTCCGTCTCCATTAGTACATCCAATTTTCCTGTGCCTTCTGACTCTGCGGGGCCGGTGTGCATTTGTGCTGGTGGCTGGGGGATTATCTTGAGAGACAAGTCGTATTCCAAGCGCACTCTGTCATATGAAATCCTGTGGACATGGCGACTTTCTTCTACTCCTCCACCTGTCATATCGTGCTTATGCGCAAACTGGAGAGCTGCTTCGGCACAGCTTCCTGATATACATTCGGAATTGAAAGCTTTCACTATTTCAAATATCAGCGCCTGATGCACGTGTGATTCAGGAATTGCACGCACGTTCCCGCGTATTCTTTGTATGGTTTCCTCTGGACCCATGACTGAGTACTGCCTATTAAGCAATAGATGGTGCATGACGTGTACCCCGACGGCTAGGTTCGGCAAGTGTCTGTTGCACCATTTAGCGGGTACGCGAATAAAATCCGGTGTGAGTACGGAAACACCGCCCTCGACCTCTCGCCTTATGCGATCCAGGTCTTCTACCGATATTTTAGGAACCTCTCCTCCGTCTACTGTTGTGAGTAGCCCCCTATGGATGCAGCCACAGAACTCTTCTCCAGACAACGCCCTCAAACACGCATGTTGCGTGATGGCCGCCCTTGCCGCGTGCGGATCTGCTACGCGTCCAAGTTCTGCGATATCTTCGCGCCAAAACTCTACATTATTGGCATCCAATTCGACAGCGGGCATGTTATTACCTCAAGAAATACAATAGAGCGCTTAAGGTAACAACACACTACGGGCGAGATGGTAACACAGTTTCAGTGAAAAGGAAATGTTGACGGTGTTGCAGTACGCGTTACCCCAATATAGCCGCAGAGAATTTGCAAGTACCAGCCGCAATTCTTGCCCCATGTACTGGAAGAAGATTTTCTTTCTCAGATGCATGTGGTCTCATGATACGCAAGTGTTGCGGAGTTAGGTGGGGGTTGCATTTGTAGGAGAATTGACACGGCGTACTGCACGCGCAGGAATAGTTTTTTGCATGAGTGATATGTGTTATCATGCCCTACGTTTGGTGTGGTTCTGCGATGCGAAGTAAATCTGTAGAAAGCATGATACGGGTTGATCATGCTGGTGAGTATGCGGCGGTGTGCATATACCACGGGCAGGGCATTGTGTTTTCGCACACACAGGATGCTGATAAAATTCGAGAAATGCAAGAACACGAGCGGGTGCACTTCAGATACTTTAACAGCTTGGTACTCCAGAGGGGGGTGCGTCCCACGCTATTTCTGCCTGTATGGCACGTTGCAGGAGTTGCACTTGGTTATGTAACTGCCATGATGGGCAAGGAGGCGGCGATGGCATGTACGGCCGCGGTTGAGGAGGTTATTTGTGACCACTATAGCGACCAAGTCGCGCAGCTAGATGACAGTGAGCGTGACCTAAGCGGGAAAATACTACAGTTTTGTGCGGAAGAGCGCGAGCATATGGAGACTGCTATCGACTGCGGTGCGGAGAAAGCTTTTGGATATAAGCTGTTATCTTCTGCGATAAAAATGGCTTGCAGGGCCGGAATTGCGATTTCCAAGGTTCTATAATAGATTATTCATTAACCCATGGTTACTTGGCTTGACTAGAATTACACAGGGGACCAGTGTCTGCAAATTGTAAAATAAGCATAGTCAGAAACGCGTTCATTGCTGTGCTGATGCTGGCATTGGTATTATGCGAGTTTCTGCTTAGCGGAGTGATGCATAAATTCACTCCCAGATTCGATATACTTCTCATGGTATTTGCGCGCAGCAGGAATATCCCTCTGGCAAATCTTCCGCTGTTTATCGTTGGGGTGTTTAGGGACATAATATATTTTTTCCCCGTTGGGGGTTCTTCAATATTTTACGTGGCCGCCAATATCGTTCTTTCCGAGGTACAAAAGAGGCTTTCTGGTAATCTGGGTGTGGTTATTTCTCTGTTTTGCGTTAATGGAATTCAGTGGATTGTTTGGTATATGACGCTCGGCGAAGCATCACAGATATTTTACCTGGGACTACAAATGTTGTGGGGCGGAATTGCGCATATACTAGCATCCAGAAATTGGAGGAGGAGGTACAGTATACTGCAAGTCCGCAGGCCGTGGTAGGGGGTATTACGCTGTGGAACATGGCTTTGTGCGGTTTCTCCACAAATCTCAATACACTATTGCTGGCCGTGCCTTCCCGCACCAGTGTGTGGGAGGTTTTAACCAAAATTGTGCCGCATCACGCTGGGTATAACGCACTGTGTAGTTCAAAAAAGGCATTTTCGATTTTAGGTTCTTGCAATACGGACGAAACTTTAGCTTCGTGATCCGAGGGTGTATCCGCATCGCCTTTTGTGGTGCCAGCGCGCATCGCATCATTTGTCTGTGTGTCGCGCTGCGCGCTTGCATGCTCTGTCGAATGTGGTTGTACTCTTTCCTCATTCGAGACTTTGCTTGGTGCGTTACTGGTTGCGCTTCCATCGGGGCCCTTATTGCTCCTCTTCTGTTTTTCTTGCTCAGGAACGGCTGTATCTGACTTGTTGGTTGTGAATGGGCCCTTGACAAGTTGTGGAAATTTTGAGAATAAGGCTGAGCGTTCTTTTTGCTGTTTTGCAGTTGCCGGTTCTTTGGCTGGGCTTCCACCCACCTCCTTGGGTGCGTCGACCTCAGTTGTTACAGATTGGGTGGCGTATCGATCGAACAATTTGTAAAGGCAGACCAGAGGGGTAACTATTAGGAATTTGAGGATCAGTAGGATGCTTTCCCATACTGCCAGCAGAACCCTTAATAATGGACTCCGCGGCTTCTCCTTTGGGTGCGGAAGCGGTTTTTTTGTTTGCGGCCTACCGCTCTTATGACGCGCTATTTTCTCCTTAGCAGACTGTCCGGATTCTGAATCTGACTGCAACTTTTCTGGCTCTCTACTTATGACATTAGCATCGAAGAATCCTTGCCGAACACCACTATCACCAGATGCATCTTCCGGTCTCCTCCTCACGCGGCCATCAGTGGCTTGCGGTTGCTTGTTGTGCGCTTCCACAAACCCTGTAACGTAAGATTCAAACGAGTGCTCACCTGTGTTTATTGTGTTTATGCTGTGCGCAGAGGCCTGCGCCACCATTTTATCGGCCCATAGATGTTTTTCCTTCCTCTGTGGCGAGTGCTCTGACTCCTTGTCGCGTACCAGTTCTGCGGAATCTGTGGTGTCACGTGCACTCACGCCCTCTCCCGGAGCGTGATCTGCGCCATGCTTCTCAAGATGCTCTTTGGTTTCTGACCGCAAACCTGGCTCCTTTGTTACCCACGGTTTCTGAGCGACACTTTGTTCTGGTTGTGTCATAACTGCTCTGGTGTGGTACTCCGATTGTGCAGCTTTTCCTCGTAGGAGGGCGGCATCGACTCTTTTGGGATGCGGGCTCACAAGTGTGCGATATTCTTTTGCCTGGTGCCAGCAGTTTGGTAGGGTGCTTGCCACGCAAGTGTGCGTCACATTCGGTATTGTGAATATTATGAAATCCGTTGAGCGATAACGCACCCATGCGCAATTGTGCAGCTTGAACCCTACGGGCACATGCCTTACCCCTAGCTTGGCTTCGCTTATAGCTACCTCAGATCTTTGAGCTGTACCCGCTGCTATGAGCTTCTTCGTTACCGTGTAGGAGAGTAATGCATGTATATTGTGCTCAGACAGGGGAATATGTACAGAACCGTGTTCAATCACCTTGTATCTCTCCTCTTGCTCATCGCCAACATCGAGGGGGACCTTAAAGGATATTTTTTGAAAATACTCTGGCTTTGTGTTACGTGTGTCGGCACAACCATCGGCTATGACTGTATGCACAAACTTGCCCAGCATTTCTTCTGCGTCCTGGTGTGGTGATACAAAAATGTGCTTGCAAATGTCCTCATTACTTTTCAGGAACTCCGCATCCTTGAACAGAATTTGTTTCCGGCGACTGCTACTAATGGGCGTAATGGCAATACGCGCATGCATGTCCTGAGCTCGTCTTTGCATATCCTGTGCATCCAAAAATGCCTGGAGACGCTGTTTATAAGTGCGGGTTTGTTCGAAGCCGCCTTCTCCGCCGCTACGTGTTACCGCATTGTCTAACGCGTCTGCAGCTTCTGACCTGCTCTCATGTTCGATAAGTTTGAGCTCCGTAAACAAAAACACGCGTTTACAACCAATACCCGCCTGCCACTCACACGTGCTGCCTTTCGATGCCGAAGTTGCAGTGAACGATAAGTCGCGCAACTCCACGTCATCAGTGCCGCCAGTATTTCGTACCGCAACAAGATCATAGCGCATGGTCACGATCACATTTTCCACAACCGCTTTGTTGTCAACGTCGTCGACTTTAAATGTGATGCGTTCTTCACAGCGCATACCGATGGGGGGGTTATGAGTTTGTTTGGCATGTGTATTTTGCGTTTTTTTGGATGATAGCTTAAAAAGCTTGCCGAATATACCACCAGAATTCTTTTGATGTTGCGGTGCTGTAGTGGGAACAATGGCGCAGATTTTGATTTCACTCTTTAAGACACATACCTCCGGGTTTGGTGGATACTCGATACATGCTCGCAGCACATTGGCAAGAGTGGTTCGCTTGTCTGGAGGGGTATATAATGCAACCCAGGCTGTAATAACATGTTCGGGTACTGCCTTGAGGAGGGTGGTGCCGGCTGACCGTAGAATTATGTCTGTCAGGACGCCAATACCAGCGGTTGCAAGGCGACTATGTGGTGCGGACGGTGCAGCCGCAGATTTTATTATGAGATTTTTATCTTCAATAACACTGGCTGCGCCTTCAACGCCAGTTGGATCCCGCGTTGCAAACAGCCTTTCCCCGGCTCCAGATAAAAAGTGTGCCTCTACAGCCTGCCCTAACGCACTTTTAAGACGTACCTTAGATACTCCACTACCACTATGTGTAGATGCCTGTGGTTGGGCAGGGGGCGCTGGCTGCCCGCTCTTACTCATGTCGCCCGCATTTGCCGACTTGCCCTTAAGCCGCACCTTGGACGCTCCACTACCACCACGTGTGGTGTCTGTTGTGGGGTGGGGGGACACACCGATCTCTCGCCTCCTCTCAGTTGTTGGTCATTTACCTTGTTTACGTGTGGTGACGGGGTGCCTGTAGACTCTACAAGAAGGCATATGGTGTTTTAAGGGAAAAACACCTAGCGCACTTGCCGGACGGCGGGTATGGTAAAACAATGTTAATGTGTAGAGTTTAGCAACCACAAGTTGTGACTGGTTGCGATTTCTTGCACGAATCCCGGTGCGTTGTGTACGCAGAGTTCTCAGCAGGAAGATAGTACCGCGTGGCAGGGTACCTTCCGGTGCGTGCAAGAGGCTATGTCCAGAGTGATGGATAGCAGTTTACTTGCGTCACATCCTTGCACGTCTGCCTATGCTGCCGCTGTGGGATGATAGTTGGTCAGTGGTTGCGCCATCCATCACTGTGGTTGGGTTGCTTGCAGTCCTGCGATGGCCGGACCCCGTGCTTGTAGCGCGAGACGGGCGCTCACCGCCATTGGAGGCTGATGTAACTCTTTTGCCGCCGGAGCGTAATGCGGATGTAGTCCCGAGGAGAGGTGTATCTTCTGCTGGTGAATCGTCGCTAATCCAGCTTACACTGAGGTCATTGTATGAATTTGTTGGAGCTCTAGAATTGCCTCTAGTCCGGGGACCGCTTCCATGCGCGCGCAACTCGTCATATCTGTACAGTCCATCCGTACGGCCGCCGTGTCCGCTGCGGGTTGTGAAGCACTTACACATCCAGGAAAATATGCTTTTTATAAGTGCCCAAATCAAAATGGGGACCCGGAAAATGGCGCGTATAACCCTAACGGGCCACGACGCAGTACGACGTGTTGGTTCGAATACAGCCGGTAGGTCATCATCGTAATCCGATCGCTTCTGTCCGCGACGCACCTCAGGTAGCTCGTCCGCTACATCGCTGCCGTGTCCGCTGCGGGTCTCCAGAGTGTCAGACAGCGATGCAGAAGCACTGCGCGGCCTCTTTCTGGCTTTCGGGGTTGACCGCCCGGAGCGGCGGTCCGAATCGCTGTGATCTGCACCTGGTGTACTCCTCACTTTCCGGCCAGTTGCGTCATGCTCAGCGACAGCGGCGCTTAAGCACGCCGCTATATCTTCCGACAGATCGTGCACAGGTTCTGCGCTACCAGCGCCTTCAGTTTCGGGTATGACGCCGCGTTGTGCTACGGCATCATCTTCCGGTTCCATGTTGTGCTCTGCAGGTTCTTCGTCCCAGCTTTCCGGCGCGGTGGATACCTCTTCCTCTAAATCCTCGTCATCAACTGTGTGCTTTGCAGATTTATAATAGTCGTCAGACTCGGTGTCATCCCGCGCCCTAGATAGCATTGTTACTGTTGTACTTGATGCTGCGGGTTCGGGATGACCTTCATCAGCAACGTGATCTTCGCTTACCTCTCTTTGTTGTGGGGCTGTGTCTTGTAGTTTTCGCACAAACTGCTCTTCTGAGCCGCGCTGCCTACGAGCATGTTGCTTGTCCATCATGCTCGTGACCTCAATGATCGTCTGCAGTGGAACGAGCTCATTGCTTTGTAGGGATGCCTCTCCCAGCTTCCTGCCGTCTCGTGTGAGCATTGTTACCCGTACCAATGGGTTGCTCATGGCGAAAAAACTCCTCCCGCCATCAGTGCCGCGGTGCAATAGGGCATATGATATAGATACTTTGACATTCAATGGTGTGCTAGAAACCACACTTTTTGCGCTGAATGCCAACTCATGCGTCATAGCCACCCCCCCACCTGATTCTGGAGCAAGGCGGTCTTTGAACACCGAGGTACCAACACCTTCCCACTCGGACTTGCTGTCGTCTACCCTAGTTATGCCCAACGCAGTGCAGAAGAACTTGACAAATTTATCATGGTTGGCACGTGACAGGATATTGACAGCCTCGTCGTAGCACGCCGCAGCATCGTCAATTCCGGGCCGTGCCGACATTCTCTTCCGTTCGTAATCTTCTGCTGGTACGTCAGAAGTGCACGCGGGGGTGGAAATATACTCGCTGCTCAGAAGTTTGTCGATGCCGTGAAGCCCGATAAATTCCACAATGCATGTCCGAATTTTTTCAGATATTGCCTGCCCAGAACCCCGCGACGCGCTTGTACCCTGTATAAGGTACTTATATCCAGCAAAGTGATCTTGCGCTGACTGCATCACCGTTAGCGCCTTTGCCGGAGCAGGCACGCGATCATTCGGTATTCTTACTTTTTTGAATTCGTGATCCCGCTCCAACTGAAACGAGGTGTACGGCTTTGCTGCTTGCAGAGTGGTGTCACTACACAATTTTGCCGCAGCGACCGGGTGTGTGACCTGCAATTGTCTAAGCCCGCTGTCCAGTTGTGTTACACAGACATCGTAGCAAACTACCAAATGCACGTTTTCCGTCTGCCACCACGCCATTGGTGCTATAAGAGCATGTTGCACAACGCGAATTTTATCCTGCGGCCTTCCGTCTTCAGAAGTGGACTTCTCAAATTGTAGAAACAGCTCCTTGTCAACGATTGCAGCCTTACTCGGAAACCGTGTACGGTCCTGAAATTGGCCAAGCAAGGACTGCGTGAACCCATCATGCGAGAAATTACCGCACAGGTTAATTGTGGCTTCGAAAAGTGAGGTGTGGGTTTGATGACCAATCTCCTTGATCCATGTCTCTAACAACTCCAGAAATTCAATCCTCTTGCGTGACAATTCAGACAGGTCGTCACTGTGGCAAGGCGCGAACCTTACCAAACTCGCCGCTCCGCCCCGACCGCGTCCCACAACGTGTATGGCACCCATATCATACAAGCGCAAGAGCTTCTTGACGGCATCCGAGGCCAGTGCGCGTGTTTCGGGTACGAGAGGCCCAGTAATACCGTTCGGTGTGTACTCCTCCTTTCTCGCGCGGATCTCAGATGCAGAGGATCCGTAATACAGTGCCATGTGGTCAAGCACTGTTGTTGCCTGGTCTGATACTTTAACCTGCTCCTTGCGCCCCCCGCTTGCGCCATCTTTACGATAACTTGAGGAAAACAGAGCGCCGTCTTTAGCGACGTCAATTTTCAAAATAGCATTTCTGAACTTATTACACTGTATGCGCGTGTCTTCCCGCAGTTCGATGTCAAACACTTGGAAGCTGTCTGAAGCGATGCTACTATCGCCCACCTGCAAGCACTCATCTAGACTGAATTGTGGGTTCACGAACCGCATACCCAACTGCGCTTTCGCTCCTAACGACGCTATCCTTCCTCCCTCGTTTGCAGCCCAGTTATACCCATGTATAAGGTATGACACAAAAGCATGTACTTTCAGACTTGTGTTGTTAGGTTTGCTGCCCTTTGGGCGGAGAATAAAGTGTTCCTCAACTCGGTGCTGGGACCCAGATTCCTCATGCTCTGTATTAATGCTTGATCCGGATACAAGCCCCCTGTGGGAGACAAAATGCTTTTCTATTTCCATAGATATGGGGTCAACGTTTTGACCGGCCTCGTTATATACGGCCTGACTCACGAGAAAATTCAGGGTATCGCGCTGCACACCTTCGCGCGTGATAAGCGGCCTTTCCGGATGTGCCACCCCATAGCGACCATAACTGTCCGCCAACTGGTCTCCCGTGACAAAGCTCCACTGATCCTGGTTACTTGCGCTGTAATGCGCAGGCCGCGGCCCAAGTGCCACGCTAGTATAACTGCAACGCTGGGCTGTTGAGGCATCATCCCACGCAGCGCTTGTGCTGAGCCCTACGGTCTTCTTAATCTGTACGCGCTCGAACGTTGCAGTGTCCACTTCGTCCTTAGTGATAAACAACGCATTTCCGCGCCCGTCCGGGGCTACCTTAATATAGAGCTTGAGGTCGTCTATCATTGTGGAACTGTCATGAGACTCTGGGATCTCATACTTGTGTGCGACGTTGTAGCGGAGCACAGCGTGCACATACCGTCCATTCATTGGTCCGATAACCGCACGCTTCTCCACGCTGGAAAGCTGCTCTCTGTCTCTGGCTAGTAGAGGAAGTGTGCGTTCATGGGTTATCTTGCTCTGCTTCAGGAACGTTGCGTGATTGACTATCTTGATGTCAGACGGATGTACCTGAAGAATGGGGCCAAAAAGACCCTGAAAGATGCGTTGCGTATACTCCACACCGGCAGCACCATCGAAGATCCTGCCCATGTAGTCATCGCTACTAAGAAGCCTTGTTGGAGTCTCAGTAACATCGCATTTTGCGCTCACATCCCCATCAGCTTGTGGTGGCGCAAGATAGATTTTGTACTCTTTTGCTGCGGGTTTGTATTCGCATTTGTGGCCTGCCCGCCTAGTATTGTTACACAGGTCATTAGTGATTGTGATTTCCGGCTTGCTCGCCTTCATCACTACTGATGTCTCGTTCGATAGTTTCTCGTCACGGCACACTGTGCACTTTGTGTGCATCGTAAACGTACCCAAACTCTCTCCGGCTGGATTGACAACCTTGAACTGTACTTTCTCCTCCAGAAGATAAGCAGGCACCTCCCTTTTGTGTAGCGCAAATCCTCGGCTTTGAGGGATTGCTGAAATTGTAAAGTGCGAAAACGGACAAACCTCAAACTTTGCGAATCTGACGTATTGAGGATCGAAGCACTCAGCCAGAAACTTGGGCAGGTGCGGACGTGCATCAGGAGTCGCCTCGACGAGATTGATCATCGCCCGCCACGCCTCCTTAGGAATATTGGAGTACGGTGGCCCTATGACATGTGCGATCTCTACAAATTTGTCAGACAGTAAGTTGTCGCTTGCTGTTTCTAGGCCGCCAAAGTCTATGGGAGTGATGACCTGATTGCTGCGGAGCTTCTGTGCAAGCTCATACATGTATTGCAGCAGCGCAAGAGAGGGTGCATACTTTTTGCTACTGCTGTCTCCCCCTTTATACAGGCATCCCGGGTCTACCATGAGCGACTTTCCCAAGTCGCTGGGTGCTCTCAGTAGTTTTGGACCCATGGGAACCTCGGTTTACGGCAGCCACCGACCTATGATCGTGCACCAAACACGGCGCCAGAAGGTTAGACGTGCACGCACACCGCCCACCGCTGGCAAGCCCTAAAAAACTGGGGGTGCACAACCCCGCGCACCGGTATTATATCACTTATGTGCTAGAAGTGCAACACTGTGCACACTATGATGTATTGTCTACCCCGATAGTCTTTGAGATTATGTTGTAGTGTATTTGTCGCTCGTAAGTTGGAACAACGCTTTGTAGTTTGCGTGACGCGTGTTTAAGGGTAGAAACATGCCGAAAGTATGATTTTGTGGTGCATTCACAATCTATCAAAGGAATGTTCGTGCAATTCACAGTGAACTGTAGCCCCGCCTCTGTTGTGGAAGTTGCCGCAATTAGTGTGGTACAGGACGCCGCTCTGATGGAACAAAGAATTCCTGCTGGCGCTTGCAGCCATTGGTGCGCATGAGTCTGGTAAACGGAAAGGGTGCGCTACGCTTTTGTATCTGCATGTGATAGGGCTTTGCGCTGCGTTTGCCAAGCCCACCAGTGAAGAGGTTTGGCTGTCCTAAAATGACGTCCGGTGCGCACGTACGGGCACTCCAGTACACCCGTGTGCACGATGTGTACAAACGGTTGGCCAAGTAGCCCATGTGTTCGTGCGGATTAACAATTTCCCGGTGCTAAAGGCCGCTGCACTTGTAATGTTATCCGAGACTGCAGCGTGTGCGCCCATAATATTGTGGTATAAATGGAGCACGCAGGGCACGGCATTCCCATTACAACGCAGTTTGTAGGATACTCCCCCATTAGTGCCTAAACATAACTACGTTAACTTGTGAGAAAGCCCCTACCGCATTTTTCCTGGCAAGCACTGTGCACGCGCACATGCGACACAACGGCCCGCCGGGCCCACACTCGACCCTCCGCTGGGTTTGCTGCATTTCCAGCAGTCAACAGGCTCACGCACGACTGGGTATCTCAGACCGCACCGACGCTGAGTGTTCACTAGTGCTAGCAGAACTATAGCCGGATGCCACTGCGGAAGCTACGGCGCTGTCGTGCAACGCGCTCCCGGGTGACCGTGACGACACACGCTGCGACTGTGCCGTCATGGACGAAGCATCCTCCGACGAACCCGCGTTCTCGTACTCAGCTAACCCCCCCGCGCTGCATCCATCAGTGTTGCTGGCATGGGAGTGCGACCGATCACCATCATGTTCATCTGGATGTGTAACAATAGGCTGCGTAACAACATTCTGCCGCGTAGCAAAGCCGCGCAAGCCTACCACACTGGTAAGCGTTTCGCCTTCTTCCACCTTTGGAGAGCGGCGACACAGGCGCAACAAGCTGCAGAGACCACAAAGAAGATACGTGCGACTCCATAACACCATTGCCACAATGTATGTGAGCAGCAGCATTACCACCAGCACGAGCCAATGCCACACCACATCCCACAACTGCGCAAACCACGTTTTGCTGTGCTGTTGTTCCTCCTTAGGTGTGGCAGGCGCTTTCTTCTCCGCGACGAACGCGGCTTCCTTATCCCCTTTTCTATCTTTAGGTTTCCCTTCAGTTCTAACCCTGTCTCTGCGCGTTTTGTGAGCTGACACACCATCTCGATGGCGCCGTTGCCCCGATTTTTTGCACTCAGCCTTCGCGTCATCATACGGGGCGCTTGCCGAGCTGGATTTCGTACTGGGGATTGTAAATGTGGCAGACTTCTCAGCTGCTCCTTTGTCATTTAACTTGCTGACAGTGATCTTAGCGTCGGTAACATCGCAAACAACGGCAGCAGCGTGCTCAGTGCGGTCTGCATCATTATCGCTAGGCACACCACTAGGCACGTCATCCCCCCCTGGCGAGGTGGCGCTGCTATCCTTCCCGGCATCGGTGTGGGGTTGTTCACTCACGTTTTCCTCGTGTATGGATGGGGTAACCTTGCCGCCGCTATCTGCCTTTTTATGCTCGGATGCGGTAGCGGCAGTTTCGTCGCCGCCGTCCTTCTCCTTGTTGCTGGGTGGGACGACCTCACCACTGCCACCCTCCGTCGTGCTGTGGTGGGCTGCGGCTGATGCGTCTCCACCTGTGTGGGAAACCCCACTTGTACTGCTGGCAACCGTTGCGGTCATCCTATGCTCACGACGCTGGTCGGAACGGACGGTCGCGGTCACGTCAGGGAATGCCAGCATTTCGATGTTTTCTTTATCTCCTGAACAGCCTATCTTCATATTACACACTATATGGTCGCTATATACTACGTCTTGTCCCTCTCTGTCGGTATGTGTACTCTCGACTAACAGCAGATCGTGTTCGACGCACACATATAGGCTACGCTGTGGTGTCGACATTTTGTAGAGCCGCTTAACTCGGGTACCCGCAATTACACCGCATCCATTATCTGCTCCCCTTCCGGGAATTCTACTAGTTTCATACGCTTCTTCCACGAGCCCAGTTACATGTCCTATAAGGTGCCCGGATACAGAGCGCAAAACCTCACTAATTTCCACACTGGTGCCGCAGCTACCGGTGCTATGACGCAGCCTACATGGTAGTAGGCCAAGCAGACGCGGAAGAGTATCGCTTAGCTGTTCTTCCAAGAATTGACTGCCGCCTTCACCCTCTTGCGTTTTGTAAAACTCTACGATGCTTGCACTAGCCTTTCCTCTTGTGGGTGCAAAGCTGGTCGCAGCGCCGCTGGGGGTTTCCTTTGTTTGGGGCAGGAACACGCCACGCAGTCCATAACTGCCAACCGCAGCACAGATTGCCAAGGGGGTATTACTCTCCACAAAAAGTTGCGATAAGTCGCTCACTGTTGTATCGAGTTGCGAGGGATATGAAAGAACTGTGGGTGTGGGTACGACAGTGCCTGGTCGCGTAGAGTCAACGTCGGTGGCGGTAGCTAAAATATTGCTGGTTGTCAACTTCATACGCCCGTCTTCAAGCGTCGCCAAAGACAGTTCATAAGAGACATCTACAGACGTTTTGAAGGCATCGTCCTCACTAATTTTGTACTCCAGCTCCAGCTTCCTAATGATCTTTGCTTTCTTCACACTGGCAGCATCATCGAACACCAGTGCCAGACTCTGTTTAACTGTGGGCTGAATTCTGTGCAGTTCTTTGTCTTCTTGCACAACGGTGAATCCGTTGTGGACCGTGTCGCATGTGTTGATTATGGCGCGCAGCAGCAGGTCAGTTGTGCCTGGCTGCAATCCTAGCGCATTTCTGAATTCGTCCAGCGCACTGGACCCCTCTGTGCTGGGCGGCGCTTTGATCACTTGTCCGTCTTTCGATACATTGCCGCTGGACAACAGCTCACGCAAGCCTTCGTCAGCGCACTCAAAGTCCCTCTTCCCACCTGTGGGGATGATTCTTGTCAGGCTTTCAACGAGTGCGCGGTTCATATCTGCACCTACTGCATGGTTGCGTGTTACGTCCAGTAGGTACTTTATAGTAGCATCATCCAACTTGCATTTGCTTGTAGCCTTCAGATCCGACTCAAAACTGTTTACGACGAGGAGTGGCAGACCTCCCACTTGCTGTGCTGCTGCGCCACTTCCTCCAGGGATAGCCGTAGTCCGTACCGTAGTACCCTCACTACTGCAGCTACTACCAGCATCCGTATCTGTAGTTCGCGTGTCCTGCGGACTGTGTACCACGAATTGTTGCTGCTCCGCACTCACGTTTGCGGAGACTGATGCGGCAAGAAAGTGACTCAGTCTGAACGTGTTACTACACACCCGCACTGCAAATGCGGGTGTTGTATATTGGCCTTGTCCGGTACTGCTACCACTGTGTTTTGCCGCATCTAATGCGATGAAGGCATGAACCCTGTGCACTCTACTGCCGCGGTGTGTTTTGAACACGTAATGGCGCTCAAAAGTGGCACCATGACGTGGACCACGTCGACTGCTAAGTGCCACAACTGCGGGGTGCCCGATGCTATACTCTACTGGAGGTGTGAGCTCAATGTTAATCCCGGGGTGATCTGCGTAATACATAGCATCGACTACAGCGTGCCTCACGGCGTCAGGCTCACCACTTGTGACTGTAACCATAGCGTCTCTGTGCAGCATCGTTGTGTCTTGGTACACACACGCATCAGTCAGTAGGCTCCTGTGCACGTGTGGGTTAATGTCTATTGGGGCTGCAAATGTAATGATGTCACTACGCTGGCAATCGAATGGCGAGCCAGGTATTGCGAATATTGCGCTGTGCACAGGTACGGCGCGCATGCTACCCTGCGCACCAGCAGAGCCACTCCCTGTGCCGCTCGCCTTCCATACTTTGTCGAACTCAAGGCTGCCACTTGGTGCTATGATATCCGCGCCGCGGTCCAAGGCCCTACTCCCAAGCCGCACGCAACGCACGACAGGATAAGTAATGCTGCCGGACAGCGAGGCTTGCAGTTCATATTCAAACCGGACGTGAAGATACCTGCTGCATCCTTCGCCGTCTGTTGGTACCACACGCACCACGTAGAACTTGTGTGCTGCTAGGACTGCGCTGTCGGTACCGAGGCCTGGCCCTTGCTTGCGGATGATAGTGCTGGAAACATGCGCCAAAATTTGCGGAGTCTCTCCCTCCTCGCACAGTGCATCCAAAACATTGTGCACATTGCCGCCTCTAAAAGCGGTTTCAACGACACTGAGTTCTTGGGCAGTAGGCGCACGACCTGTGCCACTACCAGGAACGGCAGTACCACCGCCACCGCGCCGTGCCACTGCACCACTGTTGCCCAACGTACCGTCCGAAGCTGCTAAAGCCGCTCCACTGCCCTCTTGGTCCGCACTCATCTTACCACCTCATCGCGATCTTCAGTCCACGATCTATACGAAAGCATGGCGCACCTACGCTGGTGCTCTCCACAGGGCCCGTACAACGCACACCGTTCTTGCGATTGGCATGCCGCCTGCAGTTCCACCCAAACCCGGTACCCCAGCTTTACACTCCATACAAATACGATCTGTCTGATACCCAAAACCGCGTGTCTACGCTTCTCCGCTCCAACCTACTGCGTGCATAAACTGACACTTCCCTTGCCACTTGCATACATTTTCAGCTGCAGGTAGAGCCACCCTCTCACCTAGATGTTGGCAACAAAGCCCGACGAGATCTGACAACACTCAGCGGACAGGAACGCGCCCGTATCCGCTGCTGTTCCGCTTAACATCTACGCTAGGTTGCCAGCACCGCTCGCACACACCGCCGGCGCAAGAGCACCAAAAGCCCTCGCTACCTACCGCAAAATCTACCAACGGTTTAGCATCTGCGACACGTTTCTAGCTCCCCCCCCCCCCACACACGGACTCAGAGACAACCACAGCTGCCAAGCCCCGCGTGGGTACGGCCAACACCGGCTCCGCAAGGCCACGCTACACGCGCAACGGAGCATACACACACCCGGAGATTATGTACGGTATTGGTAGAGCAAGTCAATAATTTTACAACTCGGGCACGAGTAACAGCGCTGTTATTCACCATGCTGTTATACAATTTTTTGTATCATCTGGTAAAGAATTTTACACTATTTTGTTGTGTATGCCGCTATTGGGGTGGATGCAGGAGGCAATTAATTATGTTGCGATTGGTGTATCCACAGTGCGTACATTCCCCACAACTATATGAAAATGCTTAAAGTGCGTGAATATCAAAGGTTGTGGATGTCGAAGTCCATCAAGGCTCGAACGATCCGGCCTGCGGGGTATACGCCGTTTTCACGCGCAGATGTAGGCTTTTGGGATGTTCTATGAGTGCATCTTGGGCCATGCGTTATGCGCAGTTTGGGTTTATTGCTTCATTGGTGGTGCCACTGCGTCACACATCCTGCCAGAGCCACTACCCGCGACCTTTCCTAGTGGTTTCTGCTCGCCTGCTTGATACGCTGTGGATTGTGCTGTCACTCACTACTTCGGAAGGAAAGCGGGTGGTTTCGTCATCATCTGCACCAAGATGTTCATAGTCGCTTTCGTCCAGCTCATTTTGGTGCGGTGCATCAGCATCACCACTTGTGCGTAGCAGGTGTGCTGTGCGTGGGTCACGCCGTCCATCCTCAGTGGGCCTGTAGGTGTCTCTTACGTATTGCGCAGAATCATCGAGTGTGTCGCTCTGCACGCCAAAACACTGCCGTAGGAATTTGAATATCTTTCCAAAGAGTTTACACACACAATCCAGTATTTTTCTAAACCAGCCCTTACTGCTTGTGTGTGGTGCCATGTGCAGCACATTCTCCTCTGCAAATTCGGGCATAGGTTGCTGTTTTGTGCGCTTTTTCTCCCGCCCAACCCTGACTTTTTGATATCCCTGTACATCGTCATCTGTCGCCAATGCGCGGGTGCGAAATCCACCCTGCGGCCTACTACATTCCGCAACAGCGGCGCGCCACGGCGTGTCAACTGCAGAAACTATGTCACTGACAGGGAGGACAGTTGCTCCGGAGTTTTCTGTAAGACCCAGGTTAATGGTGGCGTTTTTGACTGTATAATTGGTCGAGTACACTGAAACTTCTCTTGCGACCTGGTACCGGACGGAAATGTAGAACTTTCCATGGATTCCAGCATCAACTGTGGCACTTTGCGCTACTGTGTACTCCTGCTGGGGTTCTGAGTAGTCTACGTCACTGCATATGCTGCCTACGATCTGTAAATCGTCAACCGCGGTACCAAGAGGAGCAACACTCAACTCTGCGATACGCAGCAGGAGATTTTCCCCAAATTCTGCAGCATCCGCGTTCTGTGGATAGAAAACTTTGCGGCACAGACGCTCGTTCTTGAGCGCTCTTTTGACCTCGTCAACGAAATTAAACTTCCCGTTAGAAGCAAATAGTTGCATTTCTGCGGTGCCACGCTTAGCTGACTGTTTGGTCTGGTGCCGCATCTCAGACTTACCAAGTCCGGATGCTTCAGCGTTTTGTGTTCTGCCGCGCCGGGTGCGATGTGGCCCCCTTCCTGATTTAGCAGTACGCGCTGCTCTCACCGCATCTTCTGCTTCTTCTTCAGAGTCTGTTAGCAAGTTCCGGTCATCGTATCCTGTGCGACTTACACTTTCCTCTTGTTCCTCCTCTTCTTCTGTGTCCGTCTCGTAGGAGTCGCTGTCCTCCTCCTGTGACTCGTACCTGCTTCGTGCTGCTGCATCTGCCTCACGCCGTGTTTTCATCGCTTGCAGTATTCGTGTTGTGCTCCACTGCTGCCCCTGCTGTGCCAAGTTTGGGTCCGTAGCTTCTGGTTCTGTGCCGTCACTAATGCCGGTATGCTCAACCCAAGTGATGCCGTCTTTGGATGTTGCCGCTGCGTGAGGGGCGGTAAAAGCGACATCACCTCCTCCTTCCTGCGATGCTGTAGCATGCCCCATTGCGAGGTGCCCTACGTCGCCATTATCTGCTTTGGGCTGAGCGCTTGATGCAAACAAAGCCGCCACACCACGAGGTTGTTTATAGCTCTCGTAGGGTTCGCTATCGTGCTCGCTTCCCGATTGAGTGCCAACAGTAGCGCGTCCACGCACCGTATTGGCAATGTTTTGCAGCAAGTCGCCAGAAATAGCGAGCGCTTCCTCGTTATCGGGAAAATCGACAACCAGCTCCTCACCTGTGCCTTCAACGACCACTTTCAGCTGTAAGTTTGAGAGTACAACGTGGACGGCATTCCGTGCACGTGTGCCGGGGCGTATAACATATGAAAGGACAGCACGCACCTTGTCCAGATCTCTGGCGGTGCCAGGTACTACATACCTTGCTGTGGTTTCATGCTCCTCTTGGACCTTAATTGCCAGACTACCGTCGCTGTTTGTGGTTACTGTCCTAGTGACCACAGGTGCCGTGCCCTGCTTGACAGCTAATGAAACGTTTGGTGTGCTTATGCCGCCTTGCATTACATCTAGCAAGCCCTTGTGCGTGACACCCGGTGCTTCGTCTAGTACTGCTGATAGGAGTGTCAACTGTGCGCGTGGGTCCGAAAAAATGTCAGGGTCTATATTGGTGCTGCCATCAAATTTGTGTCTCAACACCCAGTCGTTGCCCAGAACCAGTGTGTGCAATACATAACTGAGTTCTTTACCACCAGTGTAACTGGAGTCAAGGATGATGTCAGGTGAGTCGTCTGCGCCAGTCTGAATTGCAACGGATTTTGTATTAGAGCGGCTTCGCGCAACACTTTGTTGTGCCGCCTGAGATAGTGTTGTTGCTGCCTGTGTCCGAAGCCTTGCTTGGTCGGTGTCTTGTCCATCTGTGTCACTAAAGCGCTGTGCTGATGCGGCACTTTGCGCAAATGCGGGCTGTTTTTCTCGCGAAACACGCTTGCTGGCTGATATACTATGCCTTAGCTCGGTAGCGGATGGACTTTGCCCGTCAGCCCCCAATGATTTAACTACAACGTCCATATCGGATAATACATACTCCCCTAACGTCGCAGTGCCGCTTACTTTGTAGCTTACCTTTGCTGCTACAACTTCCAGTATCTTCCCCGCCAAATTCTTGATCTCGATATTGTGTACTTCTTCCACAATTGTGGGGCTGCCCTCCCCCTGATCTAGGGTTGTTATCTTTATTTTGGGGCCGCTTGTAGCGTGTGCAACCAGACCATAATTGCCATTGCGTATACATGCTTTAGCGAATTCCAACATGCCCTTACGCTGCGGTGTAGGCCTGAGCAAGTATTCCTTTATGAATTGCATGACGCTATCACCTGCAGGCGTCTTTCCGCCCGGCTTGTGCGTGTTTTCATCATAAACCAGATTCCAAGGAGTTGCTGCTGCAGCATCCATTTCCTGATCTGGCTTACTCTTTAGCGCGCAAGTTTCGCGATGTGTAGCGGGTGCGTTGCTACCTGCCGCAGACGTTACGGGCTGCGGAGTATGCTCAGTGGCATTACTGGCTTGTCTCACAACTCCGGTGCCGGCATCCAGGTCCTGCGTGTCTGTAGCACTACTTTTTTTCGGAGGAGTCTCTGGTGGTTCACCTGTACCGCTACTGCTGGGTTGTGATATGCCTTCCAGATACTTGGCTATGTTTGCAGATTGCGAAGGATCGGAACTTGTGCGCGTAGCACCAAACTCTGTAGCTACAGCAGCAACCTTCTGCTCTATGGTTGTAGATGCTGTATCTGAAAGCTGTTGTGCTGCAGTGGATGATGTAACAAGCTTTGGCGGCTGTGGCTCTGTCTCTGTGCCGGGCAAGCCAACCTCGTGGGTGCCAGTGCTCTCGTACTTCAGCTCCGAGTTTGAATCTTCGTGTTGTATTGTAACTTTCAAGTCGCTGATTTTATATTTGTTCAGTACAACAGTGGGTTTTACTGCATATTGCACGCTTGCTTTCAAGCTGCCTACTGTATTGCCGCTATTTAATACACTGAATTCGTGGTGCTCGGTGACTATTACTTCTGCAATTATATGCCGCTCGCCTTTGGGGCCTCTGGCGCGTGTGGACCCCTGTGGCCTCTTCGATGGGACAATGCTGATGTTTGCATTCTGGTCGTAGTTAATGGACGATTTTACGAAATCGAGCAAACCTTTGCGCCTGATAGTCTCCTGGTGTAGAAATTTTGAGCAGAATTCCTCAATGTTTCCGGACTTTGCCTTCTTCTTGTTGTCCTGGTGATATGTTCCAGCGTCAATAAGGGTCCAGGGATTTGGGATCGCATCACGCATGATCTGGTCTGGCTCGCTCTTGAGCGCAAAGACGGCTCCGCCACCCGCTCTTGCAGCCGCGTGTGGCTGTGTTTTGGTCGGTGCGCTATCCGGTGTTCCTTGTGCTGGCGTTGCGCTGTTATCCGCCAAACATGTGTAGACCGCTATATTAACTCCATCACGGGGTTGTCCTGCCGCAGCAGGCATGCCGCCCTGCGCCTTATCTTCCGGCTTCCCTTTCGTGGTGGGGCCACTAGTGGGGGCCTGGTAAGCTGCGTGTGGCGCTGCACTGTCCGTGTCTATCTGGGAAAAGTAAATCTGTTCGCCCACAGGACCAGTGCCTCTCAATGTATCGGCGGCTTTCCGCAGTAATGTATTGGGGATCTGAATCTTCTCGGTGCCATTGAAGTCTATGTCCTGCACAGCTTCTGTGCCTGCGACGGCTACTTTCAGTCTCACGTCCGATATGATGGCATGTTGTGCGGTTGTGTCAGCAGAAATTGTGTAAGACAGCGTGGCATTCACATTGCCCAGATTTGCGGGTGTGTCACTTGCGATTGCCTTCCACATCACTGCGGCCGTATGCTCCTCTTGAACTTTAATTGCCGCAGAACCAGCATCTTTCTTGATATCCCGCTTAGTTACGTTGTCTGTTATGGCGGACAATATGATGTTTGGTGTCTTGATGCTCTTTTCCAGTGCCTTCATCAAGAACTCATGGGTATTGTCTGGCGCCGTATCCAACACTGTTGACAAAAGGGTGCGCTGCTCGCTTGCACTCAGGTTCTCAAGATTTGGAGTACTACCTGTATCATCTCGATTGCTAACTGCCCAGTCTTGACCCAACACCAATGAGGACAGCCCCCCATCTGTGACCAGATCATGGCAAGCCTTGTGGTTGGTGCTCAGCGTTATATTGTCAGGCGTTACCATCCCACTAGCATGTCCCACGCGTTGGGCCACACCCTTTGCACTTGCCCCTAGTGCACTAACAATTTCTGCAGCTTCCCTCTTTATTTCACTGAAACCCTCGCTCTCAATGTTGCTGAAGCCTATGAGGCGTTTTGTGCGCCGACCAGATCCAGTATCTCTACTGGGATCCTCTTCCGTCTGAGGTTCTTCGGCGACACTTTGCGATAAGTCGTAGGTAGCCTTGATTTCCCCAATGTTGCCGAGGCTTATGTCTTTCATAACGCGTTGACCCGCAACATCTAGGCTCAGCTTCACGTCCGATACTACCGCATTCCCAGCAGCTTTGCTGTCAGAGATTGTATAAGACAGAGTAGCATCCAGATCACCCAGATCTTTGGTCGTATTGCACACAGGGTCCTGCCATGTCACATTGACCTTATGTTTCTCTTGGAGCCTAATTGCTACGGAACCGTCATCATTTTCGATCTTATGTCGGGTTACCTGTGGGCCAGGTTTGGCAGTTAATGTAACGCCCGGTGTGCGGATGTTGTGCTGTAGTACCCTCACCAAAAACACTTCAGTGTGTCCGGGTGCGAATCCACAACCCCCTCCAAGTTGTTCTGCTAATTGTTCAAGTTCTCTAGATATATTCTTGAATTCCTTGTCAATGCTTCTCAGGTTTTCGATATCATCCCGCACGGGACCGGAGCTTCTAGCACCTACACCCCGCCGCGATTTGCTGGCAACTTGTTGCAGTAGGTAGTTAGGAACCTCAATCTCTTCAGTGCCGCTAAATGTTATATCTTGCATATCACCCGTGTCTGCAATGGCCACTTTCAGTTTCACGTCCGATATGGTGGCATGTTGTGCGGTTTTGTCGGCGGAGATTACGTAAGACAGAGTAGCATCCAGATCGTTGGTTGCACCGCTTATAGCCTTTGCTGTGACCTTATGTTTTTCTTGAACCCTAATTGCTGCGCGACAATCGCTGCCAACGATATTCCGCTTGGTTATCTGCGGGTCCTGTGTGGCAGTTAATTTAACATCCTTGATATTTACGCTTTTTTTCAGCACGTCCATCAAAAGGTCACAACTCCGCTCGGTATCAAGCACTGCTGACAATAGAGCTTGTTGCTGGTCTATGCCTATGAGTTCAATAGGGGTGGCATCGTCATCATCCCGATTGTTAGTGCTCCAGTTTTTGCCCAAAACCAGTGCGGACAACCCATAGTGTTTGACAAACAAATGACAGACTGTGTGGTTAGCGTTCAATTTTATGCATGACGGCGCTGCCTGCGTCTTTGCTGCCCTTTTCAATGATGCTGCAGACCGTTCCCGCAATTCTTGTTGTTCATCATCTTGCCGATCACATTCGGTACCCTCCGAGTGCTTTGTCTTTGTGGTACTCTTCCTGTGTGCAGGTCGCACGGGCCCTGTCCTCGATACACATTCGCTGGCTTTGATGCCATACTTCAGCTCTTGTGCGGATGGGGTGTTTCCATCACTTCCCAGTGACTTAACCACAACGTTCAGATCGGATAACACATACTCCCCGTCCGTTGCGGTTTCGTTGACCTTATAAGTCACTTGTACTTGCAGAACATCCAAAGCATCTGAACCTCCTCTGGCAATTCGGACGTAGTGCTCCTCTTTAACAACACACGGGCTGACGGGTAGACCATTGTCATCTTGCTCAACATCCACTTCTATTTTTGGGGACTTGAGTGCCATATCTAGCTCGTCGCCATCTTGCACGCATGCCCTTATGAACTCCAGTAGGCCTTCACGATGCTTTGTCGGCTTGAGTAGATATTCCTCGGTGAATTTTAGGATGTCGTCATTAGTTGGTGTTGCATTGTCTGCATTGTCGTGCTCGTCCCCGGCATAAATCAGGTCCCAAGGAGTCTTGGCCGCATCACGCATCACACTATCCGGGCTTGCCTTGAGTATTGTGGTAGGTACTCCATCCTCGTCATCCTGTCCGGCATGCCGCCCATGCGGTATGGTGCTAACCGCTGGTTGCCTGCTTGCTGCCCGCTTTAATGATGCTTCAGACCGTTGTAGAAGTGCCTCTATAATAGGATCTCTCTCATCTGTTGCATCGTAGGTATAAGTTGCGTTGATACTACACGCCAGCGGGGGCACTTTCGCCCTATTTCCGTTGTGACCCATAGACCAAACTTCGGTATGCATGTTTCCAAACACGTATTTTTGGCCCTTTGCGCTTATTGTGTAGGTTAGCTTAACTTTCAGCTGGTCTTGTGTGAGTTTGCATCCATCCTGTATTCCGAATAACCTTGCACGCATGGGCGGGGAATCATTTATATCCATCACCTTGACCCAGTGTGTTTCTTCTACCTTCACCATAGGTGGGGTGATGCCCTGCCTCTCTATGTATGTCATGGTGACTTCTGGTGTGGGTCTGCCAAGGTCGCGCGCAGAAACTCTTATGGTCGTTTTGCGGGTGTCAATGCATGCTTGTATGAATCCCAAAAGACCGGGACGCAAACTTGTTGGTTGAATAACGTCGCGTGCAAATTTTACTATCTGCTCATCACGAAAGGTGTCCCCGATGCTCTCATGCAACTGCAGCTTGGCACCAGACGCGCCAGCTGTATCGTAGTATCCTTCTGTTTTTATGAGGTCCCACGGGGTACGTGCTGCGTTACACAGCGTCTTATCCGCCGTGTCCTTGAGTTTTACTCTGCAGACTCCAAATAACCCGGGGGTGCTTTCTTGGGTGACAATGTCGTATGTATCGGGTACGTGAAACTTCTCTGCGCCCAGCCTCCCATGGCGTTTCCGTCCTGTGGGGGAGATGGGCAAAATGTGTGAGTATGTGGAGCTGTATGTGAACTTTTCCCCAACAGAGCGTTGCCCAGATGCGTCTATGGGCCTTACGATTACTTTTAAGTTACAAAGTTCGCACTTCTCTGGGTCGTCTGTAGCCGCAATTGTAAATTCCACTAATGCTTCCAGCCGACCAATGAACTCCGGCACACCACCCTTCTTCTTCACGCGCATAACCTTCACGCAGTGTGCCTCTGTCACCCGAACTGCGGGCACAAGATCCGCCGACGCGGTGTCAATAACTGGGCGTATTATTATACTCGGGTTTTCAATAGTGACCCCGGCCGCGGATACTTTAATGTCATTGCCCTTCACACATGATTCGAGAAAGCCCAATAGGCCACCACGGTCTGCAGTGGGTTTTAACGTGTCTTTCAGGACGTTGACCAATTTCTGGTTACATCGCATCCCGCCCAACACTACCTCGTGCAACTGTATTTCGTCTGGGTGGTAATCCTGCGCGCTTATAATTTGAGCGTCGGTTTCCTCGGCGAAGTCATATGCAATATCTGTGCTAATGAGTTGCCACGGTGTCTTGCCACGACCACGTGTCGTCGTGTCAACTCTTTGTTTGAGCTTGTACTTATTGAAAAAAAAGTTATCGCAAAAAAGGGAATATGCGGAATTTAGGGTACCGGTCCTTCTCTCCAACAGGCTAGCACAGTGTTTCTCTACAGCATGTACACTAGTTCCTGTGGCATGTTCTGCGTCCTGTTGTGGCTGAGGCGTATACAGCACATCCTGCACTGTGCCTAGCCTTTGCGGTTCTCCTGTTGGCTTGCTTCCATCCTGCCCAACGCTTTCTATCTCTACTTTCAGATCGCTTAGCAAATAACTGTCGCTCCGGTTTCTTGGAGAAGAAACTCGATAAGCCATAATAACCCGGATCTTGTCTACAGGTTTCAGGTTTAAAATTCCCGATTTGCCACTATTTTTGGAGACTTGTACAATATGCTCCTCCACAACCCTGATAGCTGCGTGCTCATTGGGGTACGCCTTGTCCGCCTTCGTAGTGACCAGTGGTGTTGGGGTGTCCTCTCCTTGAGAGATAACCAGAGTACGTGGGTCCTGATCAACGGCTGCCAACACGTATTTCAGTAGCTCAGGACGTTGACCCGTGGGTTTTACTATGGTGTGCAGTACGTCTGTTAGGGTTTCGTCACAACGTGGTTCACTATCGAGATCGAGGATTTTTTGAGAGTATACGACCGACGTGCACGATGCTCTGTGACCGCCGCGAGGCGGCTCTCCATGTTCTAGGACAATCTTCCACAGGTTATTGTGGGCACTAATGCCATCTGTTCGCATGCTAAGACACCACTAGGCGAGAAAAAGCAACCCAAGAACGCTTTTCTGGGAACGTCCGCCGGCCATAACAGAAATCCTACACGTATAGCCAGGCATATTCTTCCCATCTGCGTGCACCCACACCAAATGACCTGCTTATCGTTGAATCTGAGTGCCCAGAAACACTGCGCGCCTGACGCGAGCGTGCCAGATTGTACTACTCGCACAGTGAGAAATGTGTAAACAAAGGAGGAAACTCTCCTCAGAGGCGACCTATATCATGGTTGCATTCTAGTGGTGGGCTCTAAACTCTGTGTGCATTCATTCGGCACCCTGATCTGGAAAGTGCCCATGCAGCGCACTGAAAATTCATCTACCTGTAGTTGGTGCACTTTAGCACCTTGCGATTTGTGGGAGGGAGCATGCACACGGCGCCTGAGGCCTGTTATGTCGGGGTAACTAAGCCGCTACAACGTGATGACACGCAAATGGCGGAACGTTGCGCACCCATGCCCCACACGACCTGGGCACTTGAGGCACTCGGGTAGCATTTCCACAATTGTGAGTCAACCAGAGGTTACTGCCGAAGCGTTCACACCATATGGGCGGCACTTCACACCAACTACCGTGTGCCGCCAGAAGGACCGAATCCGCGCACTCACGTTAAGGAAATTGGGTCTGGGTGCCATCTCACGCTGACCTCAAGTTTGCGTGTGAACGAAGGGAGTTGACTTCTACGTCGCTCATTGCCGTTGAGGGGGAGCCGCTATCTGTGCGGCCTTTTCTCTCGAGGTCGCTGTGGCCTGTAGCTGGATTGCGCTTCTCCCGCATACCTTCCGCAACTTCGTGCTGCGATCTGTGTGCATGGCTGCCACGGGAGGAGCTGTGTATCTGTGAACCCGGGCTTTTCTCCGTGACAACTACATCGTCGCTCGTAATGTTGCTGCTATTCCGATTTGGACTAATGCGCGAGACAAGTAAGGTGAACGGATAAACGATAAATTTCCATATTGTGCGCAAAATTGCCCTGAAAGCCGCGTAAACTCTGCAGAAAATTTTTGCCAGCAGGGACCTTGCTTCTTCCTCTTGAGCAGATGCTGGCTTGCTCTTGTTGCACCCGCCTCTCATGCTGTTGTCGTGTAAGTTTTGCGCATCCGCAGGGGGTATGCTGCTATTGGAGGCCATATCCTCGGTGTTGAGGCACTGCACCTGCTCGCGATGGGTTCCCGGCACCGAGGGTTTGTCAGTGGTGGGGTTGAGGCGCACTGTGTAGCGGAGGTGTACGCGCATTTTTTCTGCCTCCTCGCGATCTCGTGTGCGTACCATGGTTGCCTTATGTGTGACGCGATACGAACCTTCCTTCTTTAGCCGACTTCTGCTCAGGACCTCGTCCTCAATTTTGAAGTCAGAATCCGGCAGGGAGCGTTTAGCCAGCTTTTCAAATATGCCTAGAATCAGCTTTTTAGCAAAGCTACTGGCTTCCCCTTGTTGTGCGAAGAAGAGGTTTTGTACAAAATGCTCATCACACAGAATTTCTTCAACGTCTTTTGCGAGCGTAAATTCTGTGCCGGACCATAGCGAAGCTGCTACTGTTGCATTTGCGGTTCCCGATTGATCGCTGCTTTGCAATGTTTCAGGCGCCAAAGTGTGCTGCACACCGTAGTCAGGGAACGATTCGTAGGCCCGCTGCCTAAACGTCTCGGTAACACTTCCATCTGTGGATGACGCACTGCCGCGACGTCCCGCAGTCTGTAAGACTGCCTGAGCTATTGTGTCGGCAAATAGTGGCTGGTCATGCTGATGCTCCTCGTCAGTGGAGGTCAAAGACTCTCTGCGAATCTCGCTACCACGGGCTCTCGGCGTTTCTGCGTGCGCATTCCCAGAGGCTTCAGAAACGCCGCTCTCCCCTTGCTCCTGCCCTGCTTCTGCAGCGTGTGCACTACTTGGTTTCTGTGTCTCTGCTACGACGTCTGGCGTGATTAATTCCCCACCTGCGCCGCAACTGTCGGACGCATCAGAGTGCGTGTCAGACGTCGCATTTTGGGCGCCACGATGTGCGGCCCGCGTGATTGGCAAGGACACTTCCGAAGTGCCATTGCAACTGTACAACAGCCTGGTGTTCACACCGTCGCGTCTTATCTCAATGCTCAGATCACAGATTTTATAGCGGTTTTGCGTTGATGTGGGCCTGACTTTGTACTCAATATCTGCCACTAAGACGTGTATATGCCCGTTGGCACTGCTTTGTACATAGAATGTGTGCTGCTCTGTGACCTTCATTCCCGCTATGCTATCATCGCTGCTGGAATGTATGGTGCGCATGCTTGCCTTTTCGGTACTAGCAACGCTTATGATGGATGTAGTAGAGATATTGGTAATGGAAGCCCTTATAAAATTGATCAGGCCTTGTCTATCTTTGGGTTTCTGGTATAGGTACTTCCTGCAAAACTCCCGTATGTCGTTTTGTGGTATACTGCTTATGCCACAGCTATCATGGGTTGAAGCACAAATCAGACTCCAAGGTTCCGGAGCCGCATCTCTCATTTTCTGATCTACCCTAGTTTTGAGCGTAGGTGCAGTTGCGGCAAGCTCTGCAGAACCCGATGAGGGTAACGTGTCATCCCTGACATCCTCACGTGAATTTGCCACGCTGTCTGAAAAGAACGACCCCACGCTACCTACTGCACCATGTGTTGCGTGTGTGCACCCCTCGTTCTGCTCAGAGGGTGATGCACTGCCGTTCTGTGCTTGTTCATTGTCTGGAAGATTACTGCTTGTTGTGCTGCAATTGCTCCCGCTACCAGCGGCACCTTGCCGGGGTTGCGCCGCGCTTTTCTTCTCCCTACCTGGTAGCAACGCCAAGAGTCGCACTGCGCTTCCCCTCCCCCCAACAACTGACAGCAATGTAATGGAACAGCGCTATTGTAATAGTGCCGGGCATATATGCAACCTACACTTGCAAACTGGGGGCAGCTATGTACATTTCGCGAAAGCATGAGGTAAGTTTTCTGGGGTGCAAGTGCTGAGTATCTTGTCTAGCGCCGCTTCGGTTTGGCATATACTCTGTACAGTGTTAGTGATCTCTGTAGTGACACAAGAGTCCGTTGGATTGGAGCTACCAAATCAAGACGGCACCCCCACGCTTGTGTAACCATGTGGTAACCGCGGTCTACCTGAGCTTTCATCTCGTTTGTGCGTTGTTTGCGGAATGCTTATCGCTGTGCACAGTCTTCATTTGAAGTTGTGTATCTATGGTATAGGTTGCGGTAGTGGCTCACCTGATGGCCTGCTGCGCTTCGCGAAAGTATTAGGTAAGTCCCTGGGAGTGCAAGCACCATGTGGCTGGTCCATGCGGGTTTGGGTTTGTTCTGCCCTTATATTTTCCATCAAAAAGGGCTACCCAGCAAGCGGTTAGAGCTGTGGGGCAGTGGGCTGGATGCTAACAACCATGCTGCATGGAGCCATCTACATTTTTTAGAACTTGCACGTGCTCTGCAGGGAGCTCCTTTATGAATCGCGATATCTTCATGGGCTGCCTCCAGTTGTTTACCTCCCTCACCGCGACGCAGGATATAAACAGCTGCTCTCGTGCTCTGGTCATGCCCACGTACGCAAGGCGACGTTCTTCTTCCAGGGCATTTCCAGTGGAGTCATGTATAGATTTTTCGTGGGGGAACACTCCCTCCTCCCAGCCGGGTAGAAACACCAGTGGGAATTCCAGGCCCTTAGCCGCGTGCAAAGTCATCAGGTACACATGGTTGTTGGCCTGCTCGGGTGAGTCTACCTCCGTTACCAAGCTGATGTGCTCTAAAAACTTGGTTGCATTCTCAAAGTTCCCCACGGCGGCGAACAATTCTCTAATGTTTTCGATTTTCGATGCGCCGGCATCCCCCTCGTCTTTCAGCATGTTCATATAGCCAGAACCCTCAGCTATAGCCTGCATCACGGTTGTTAGAGATGTAGTGTCCAAGGTTTCTCGCCAGCATTTGAATTTGTCGAGCAGATTTTGCAGAGTATTGGAGGTCCTTTCTGGCAGTAGTCCGAAGCGTATCATAGACTCCCCAGACTCGAGCAAAGACAACCTATTGTCCCTGGCGTATGCCCGCATTTTTGCGACCGTAGAGGCTCCAAGCTGCCGCTTCGGTTTATTCACTATCCTCTCAAACGCTATGTCATTTTTAGGGTTCGTTACCACCCTGAGGTATGCTACGAGATCTTTTATTTCCTGTCTGTCGTAGAACTTGGTGCTACCTATGATTTTGTAAGGAATTCCACACCTGACCAAATACTCCTCGAACACTCTGGTTTGAAACCCGGCCCTGACGAGTATTGCAGTTTCGTCAAATCTGTATTCGCTGGAGCCTTTTATGTACTCACTAATAAACTGCGCTTCCATCCTGCCATCCCAGAATTTCATGAGGCCAACTTTTTGCCCCGCATGGTTTGTGGTCCAAAGTTTTTTACCCAGCCTGGACTTGTTGTTGTTTATAATTGCGGAGGCTGCACACAATATGTTAGAGGTTGAGCGGTAGTTACATTCCAACCTGACGATCTTCGCTTCAGGAAAATCGTCGGCAAACCTCAGTATGTTCCCAACTTCAGCTCCGCGCCAACTGTAGATAGACTGGTCATCATCCCCGACACAGCAGATGTTTTTACGTTTTTGGACGATTAGTCTGAGCCACAAGTATTGTACTGTGTTAATGTCCTGATATTCATCTACCATCACATACTTAAACTGTTCCTGATAGTGGGAAAGGACGTCTGCATGGGCACTGAACATCGATACGTTGTACAGAAGAAGATCGCCAAAGTCAGCGCAGTTGAGGGCCTTTAGCCGTTCCTGATACTCATAATACACGTCACGCACTATGTTAGGGCACTTTTGCAATTCCGTATCTGTAACACCTGCGGGTAGTAGCCCCTTTTCTTTCCACCTCTGTATCGCATGCATCATTTTTTTGCATTCCTCTGCGGGGTGCCCGGGTTGTGTATCATTCACAATGGCTTTTATGAGCTGCAGCTGGTCATCTGGGCCTATGACTGTAAAATCTCTCCTTAGGCCGACTCGCTCCGCGTTGCTACGCAGTATTCTGGCCGCAATTGCGTGAAATGTTCCCAGCCATATACCAGTGGTATCGACAATCTCGCTCACTCGAACAAGCATCTCCCGCGCGGCTTTATTTGTGAATGTTACTGCCAGAATCTGGCTGGGAAACGCGAGCCCACGCTTGATGATATAACCCATCCTTGAGGTTATGGTGCGAGTTTTACCTGTTCCAGCTCCCGCTAAGATAAGAACAGGCCCATCAACACAAAAAACGGCCTCCTTCTGCTCCTCGTTTAAGGATAGCAGAAAACTTTCCTCTGGATTGCACCCCGACATATGCTGGGCATCATCTACTGGGAAGTCACAATGTTCCATAATGTCAAGGCTCCGAGAACGTGGGCGCAAGCACCTGTCCCATTATGGACCCTAAGGGAACGCACAATCAATAAAAACTAAACAGACGCCCAATGCAAACTGCCATGCTACGCTGGTTGCACGCATAGCGCCGTGTATTGTTGACAGTATTTACAACGTTGTGGCACACTCGTATGTTATTAATTCCTTAACTTTGTGGAGTGTGTGTTATGGATAATAGCACTGCCATGCAGAGTAGTACTGCTGGGGGGGGGGGATCCTCCAACAACGTGGAACGTTACTTCCGCACCTGCCGGCGTGTAGTGTGGATTATCAAGCCGGCCTATTCTGCTGTTGCTATTGTGGCCACGACCCTTTCGTCGCTATTGTTGGTGACTTTTGCTATTGTGGCCACGACCCTTTCGCCGCTATTGCTGGTAATTTTTGCTATTGTGGCTTACGTAGCAGATTCCCGCACTACCGGAATCGACGCCGAGACGAGTGTGACCACCCGTGCCGCTGAGGTTGCTAGTTGGCAGCTGAAACAAGAATGTCGCAATATCGATGCTAAGTATGGGCTGAGCGCACCCGATGCTGACAGCATCAACCACCAAGCAACTATCCACCGTGCTGCTGAGGTTGCTAGTTGGCAGCTGAAACAAGAATGTCGCAATATCGATGCCAAGTATGGGCTGAGCGCACCCGATGCTGACAGCATCAACCACCAAGCAACTATCCACCGTGCTGCTGAGGTTGCTAGTTGGCAGCTGAAACAAGAATGTCGCAATATCGATGCCAAGTATGGGCTGAGCGCACCCGATGCTGACAGCATCAACCACCAAGCAACTATCCACCGTGCTGCTGAGGTTGCTAGTTGGCAGCTGAAACGCGAGTATGAGAGGCTTTGTTTCAGAAGTGCGGTGCGCCTTGTCTCGATTGTCGGGGATTTACACAGGGTATGCTATCTCGGCGGACAAGAGATTACTGGAGTTCGTGAAGATGTGCGTGCTGCCATACTTATGGGAACTATCAACTACATAGCACGTGCTGCAGGATGCATCGCATGGGACGCATGTCTTAGCTTAAGAGGTGCCGATCCATCGGCAACGCTCAACGGTGTCTTGCTCACTCCACAAGCACGGCAAGGGCGGAGTGCTGGTGGGTCAAGGGCAGGACTCTACTCTCGGATCGTAAATGATTTGAGACGGAGGGGGAGTCGCAGCACTGAAGAGCTTTGTTCAGGAATTGCGCGAGCCCTTGTCTTAACTGCCTGGGATTTATGCAAGGCAAGGCATCCCGAGCAAGATATTGCTGGAGTTCGTGAAGATGTGCGTGCTGTCATACTTATGGGAACCATCAACTACATAGTGAGTAGTGCGACGAATATCGCATGGGACGCATGTCTTAGCTTAAGAGGTGCCGATCCATCGGCAGCACTCGACGATGTCCTGTTATTAGCATGGCAAACACGGGAGATAGCGTGCAGGTATGAGAGGCTTTGTTCAGGAATTGCGCGAGCCCTTGTCTTAACTGCCTGGGATTTATGCAAGGCAAGGCATCCCGAGCAAGATATTACTGGAGTTCGTGAAGATGTGCGTGCTGCCATACTTATGGGAACTATCAACTACATAGCACGTGCTGCAGGATGCATCGCATGGGACGCATGTCTTAGCTTAAGAGATGCCGATCCATCGGCAACGCTCAACGGTGTCTTGCTCACTCCACAAGCACGGCAAGGGCGGAGTGCTGGTGAGTCAAGGGCAGGACTCTACTCTCGGATCGTAAATGATTTGAGACGGAGGGGGAGTCGCAGCACTGAAGAGCTTTGTTCAGGAATTGCGCGAGCCCTTGTCTTAACTGCCTGGGATTTATGCAAGGCAAGGCATCCCGAGCAAGATATTGCTGGAGTTCGTGAAGATGTGCGTGCTGCCATACTTATGGGAACCATCAACCATATAGCGAGTAGTGCAGGATGCATCGCATGGGACGCATGTCTTAGCTTAAGAGGTGCCGGTCCATCGGCAACGCTCGACGATATCTTGTTCGCACCGGCACAGCAAGCGCAAGGGGTCGCTTTTTAGCTAAAAGGTTATATGAGATGGAGGAGGGGGAGGCGAAAAGCCTTTCCCTCACCAAAATTCTAAATCCAACCACAACAATTGCCTCCTCTATAGCGGAGAGTTTGATGTAAAGGAGTGTGCAGTCGTACTCTATTGTTGAGAGTTTTACAACGTTGTGATACACTCATATGTTATTAATTCCTTAACTTTGTGTGGTGTGTGTTATGGATGATAGTACTGCTATGCCGAATGGTACTGCTGGTGATGATGGGGGGGGGGGACAGTCTGCTAGCCGTCAAGTGTCCCGTGAAGTTGAGGTGGCAGTTGACAGCATTAACGCCAAGACACATGCGGCCATCAGTGCTGGGATCGCTGAGTGGAGACAGGAGCAGGAGTGCAGGTATAAAGAGATTTGTTCAAGAATTGCGCGAACCCTTGTCTTGGTTGCTGGGTATCTACATGAGGCAAAGTTTCCCCGAATACAGTATTGTTACTGGGGTTCCCGAAAACGTGCGCGCTGGTATACTTATGGGAACCATCGAAGACATAATGAGCGTTGCGAGAGATATTGCATTGAACGCGTGTAACAGCTTAAAACTTGCTGCTCCATCGGCTACACTAGACGGTATCTTGTGCACACAAACACCGCGTGATGATGCCGCGCATGTGGCTGGGATGCCACGGACAGAGCACTCCCGCGCTGAGGAGCGGAGACAGGAGCTAGAGCGCAGGCATAAAAAGATTTGTGCATCGATTGCGCGAACCCTTGTCTCGATTGCCGGGAATTTGTACGAAATAAGGCATCCCGGACAAGATATTGTCATCGGGGTTCCCGAAGATGTGCGTGCTGCTGTACTTGTGGGAACCCTCTTCTACATAGCGAGTGATGCGATAGGTATTGCATGGGACGCATGTCTTAGCTTAAGAGGTGCCGGTCCATCGGCAACGCTCGACGATATCTTGTTCGCACCGGCACAGCAAGCGCAAGGGGCCGCTCTTTAGCCACAAGGTTGCATAGATAGGGGGAGGCGAAAAATCTTCTCCCCCTTACCAAAACTTCTCCGAATACTATCACAACAATCACCTCCTCTGCAATGGCGAGTTTGGCATAAAGGTGTGTGTGCGTAGTACTGTGTTGTTGACAGTATTTACGATATTGTGGTACACCCGCCACGTAAAATTTTTTGGAGTGTGTTGTGGATAATACTGCTATGCCGAATGATGTTGCTGGGGGGGGGGGACAGTCTTCTCGTTATGAGGTTCCCAGTGACGTCAAGGATGCATTTGCTACCATTGCAAAGTACATTGCTGCGAAGAGTCCAAAGCTTGGTAATCTAGAATCCGCTATTAATGATGTAATACGTCAAGATGGCGACAATCCGGACATTACCGGGCTAGCTGCTCTTGCACTCGCCGCGTTAGGGGCCAGTGTCGCTAATATTGCTGCGAATGAAAAAAGTCGCAACCCGGAGCTAGCTCGCGAAGAGCTGAAACAAGAACTCCGTGCCATAGATGAGAAGTACAAACCTCGCATTGAGCTACAGGCTGAGCTTCGTGAAATCAATGCTAAACACGGGCTGGGTGCACCCGATGCCGGCAGCATCAACGCCAAGGCAAGTGAGGCCCGCCGCGCTCAGATTGCAAGTTGGCAGCTGAAGCAGGAGTGTCGTGATATAGACGCCAAGTACCGAATTAACCAGCTGGCGCAAGAGTTGCGCAAGTACAGTTCTGTTATTGGAAAACTGCGTGATGCTATTGGGCAGATTGATCGTCATTACCCTCCAGGTACAGAGGAGGCTCGGAAACTTTCCAGCGAGATGCTACGCGATGTTTACAATATATACAATGATATCAGCGATTTACGTGAAAAAATAAGAGAGATTGCTGCCGCCCGCGCCACTTACCCTCCTCATGAGGTTCTAGAGAGTGGTGTATGGTGGCACGGCTTTCCCGGCTCAGACGGAACCTCCTTACAAACACTACTTGATGATGCCGTGTATGTGGCTGAGATGCCACATGTGGAACGCCACGCCACAGACACAAGCGATGGGGCAGCTACGGCTCGCGAAGAGCTGTGGGCTGAACTTCGTGCAATTGATCGCGAATATGCGCCCAAAATTTGCTTACAGTACGCAGGCGCAGCTGCTGCTGATGCCGTGGAATTACACAGTGAGCTTTGCCGCCGGCTTGGCGGTGACCACAAAACCGTAAAAGCCGTTGGTGCTTGCTGCAATCTTGCACGGACCCTCGTTGATTTCTGTGATGCTACGCAAGAGTTCGCGACTCTAGAACAACAAGAAATTGATGTTGGCCTTGACACCCACGCAGCAGCACTTGCCGACCAAGCGATGTTGCGCGTGGTTGATACTATTTTCAGTCTAGGTGAATGTTATAGGCACCTACTTATTAATGACCGTCATGCATTAGGAGTACTTGTAGGGATGGCCTGTGCAATGACGGGTGCCGACCCATCAACATTTGTAGCTGATGTCTCGGTTTCAGCGGCACAGCAAGCGCAAGGAGCCGCTCTTTAGCCAACAGGTTATCTGAGATGAAGGAAGGGGAGGTGAGAAGCCTCCCCTTGCCAAAACTTCTAAATCCAACCACAACAATCGCCTCCTCTGTAGCGGGGAGTTTGATGTAAAGGAGTGAATAGTCGTACTGTATTGTTGACAGCATTTACAACATTATGACACACTCATACATTATTAATTCCTTAACTTTGTGGAGTGTGTTATGGATAATGGTACTGCTATGTCGAATGATACCGCTGGGGGGGGGGGACACCACTCTAGTGGTGTAATTGCTACTTCCGCACCTACTGTCGCGGACAATATTGTATCTGGGGTAGAAAATTCCTCGCAAGATCAAGGTACACCTACGGGAGCCACTGCAAGCAGTGCAGTTAGTGGAGGAGAATGCTCTGGCGCGGGGGCTGAAGTTTCCCCGGACGTACTGCTACTTGGTTTGTTGGCTGATCCTGGTGTTGTTGGGTTGATAGTATCAGTTCTTCCGAAATTGCTGGAAGCCGCTGCCGGCGCGACTGACAACACAGCGGATCTCCATGCCACTGAACTCAGCACCAAAGCAAGTGCGGCCCGCCGTGCTCAGATTGCAAGTTGGCAGCTGAAGCAGGAGTGTCGTGATATAGACGCCAAATACGAACGCGAGCGTTTTGCTGTTGCCTCTTGGTGGGTGCGCAAGGAGTTACGGAGTGAACTTCGTGCCATCGATAAGCAATACAAACTACGCAAGGAACTTAGCGCCATCGACATAAATCGCAAAGCATACACAGCCCTCTGTGCCCTGATTGCAAGTTGGCAGCTGAAACAAGAACTCCGTGCCATCGATGAAAAGTACAGGGCTCGTATTGAGCTGCAAGCTGAACTTCGTAAAATCGATGAGAAGTACAAGCGTGAGATAGATCTACAACGTGCACTTCGTGCCGCCGAGATTGCTTGGCAAGCGCGTGAGGAACTGCGGCGTGAACTCCGTACCATAGATGCTCGCATAGAGTTGCACCGGGAACTCCGTACCATCGATGCTCGCATAGAGTTGCACCGGGAACTCCGTACCATCGATGCTCGCACAGAGTTGCACCGGGAACTCCGTACCATAGATGCTCGCACAGAGTTGCACCGGGAACTCCGTACCATCGATGAAAAGTACAAGCCTCGTATTGAGCTACAAGCTGAACTCCGCGCCATAGATGATTGGTGCGCGGTTCACATGCAGCTGCTAGAAGCGGCGGCAGCGATCTCTGCTGCTGTTACTAGCACGTTGAAGGCTGTTGATCTCGTTAGTAGTGGTTACGCTACTATTGGGAGCGGGGAGTGGGCACGCCAATCTTCCCTCAGATTGGTGATGTGCAATGTTGACAGTGTGGGCCGTAGCTGCAGGAAGTTACATAGTGCGGCGGGTGCAATTCGTTATTATACGGCTGCTGCCTGTGGCACCCACCCCAGCACAGGTGTTGCTGGCAATGTATGGCTGCGAGCATTACCCGGTGATGCCGATAGCATCAACGCTGGGGCACATACAGATGCTCAGACTTCTCATTGGAAGCAGAGGCTGCAGCAGGGCTTAAATGGTATTTGTTCAAGAAGTGCCGGGGGGTCATGTACGGCAGCGCATCCCGAGCATGTCAGCGGGGGTTTTGGAAGTGCATTTGCCGGCAAATTTCAGGCAATCACCAGCCACATATCGGGTGCATGTCGCTCATTTGGCACCGCTGCTCCATCGGCAACACTTGACGACGTCTTGGTTGCACCAGCACAGCAAGCGCAAGGGGCCGCTCTTTAGCCACAAGGTTGCATAGATAGGGGGAGGCGAAAAATCTTCTCCCCCTTACCAAAACTTCTTCAAATACCAGCTGTGTAGCAACCACCCCTTCTGTGCCGAGTTTGGTGTGACGGGTGTACGATAGCGACGCGTGTTGTTGACAGTATTTACTACATACATTACGGTACACACCAGTGCGTTGGATTTTTGGAGTGTGTATGAGTAATGGTGCATCGCTAACGGGGGGGGGGGGGACGGAAAACCCGCCACTGCGGCGTCCACACCAGCACAATCTGCTACTTCGGGACAGCCCACTGCGGGTCCACCTAAGGCAGAGGACTCCTCGCAGGCTCAAGGTACACCGAATACACCAGCACAATCTGCTACTTCTCCGGGACAGAGGCCCACTGCTGCTGCGTCCGCACCTACGGCCACCAGAGGAAGCACAACGGGTGAGGGAGATGCCGCATCGGCTGTGAGTGGAGGTACGGGGAGCACCACTACATCAGGACAGCCCACTGTGGATGTCAGTAATCTACCTATCGACGTTAAGGATGCGCTTACCACCGTTGCACGATACGACTCGACACAGCCCAGTAAGCAACTAGCGAAGAATGCGGTACCTGGACAGTTACCAAGTGCAATACTTGGTTTTGTTGGGAGTTACATCGGTACCGTTGATCGTGCTCAAAAACGGCTAGCCTCCTCTTCTGCGGATTCTGAGAGTGAGTCTGAGGAAGATGATCCAGCTATAACTGGGGAAGCTGTTTTTACAAGTAGTGGATCAGCTACTACTACTGGAAGTGCCACACCAGCACAATCTACTGCTTCTGGGCAGTCCACTGTAGATGTCAGTAATCTACCTGAAAACGTTAAGAAAGCGCTTAAGGCCGTTACGGACTACGCCATTAAGATGTACAATGACAAGAATAGCGGTAGTTTCACTATTACTGATAGTGCACTCGAAAAGCTACACGCTAATATACTTGTTTTTGTTCAGGGGAAGCACAAGGCCGCTACTGCTGCGGGTGGAGGTGCACCTACAGGCACCACTGGAGTAACCACAACATGTGGGGGAGGTGCTACTGGAAGTGCCGCCACCCCATCGACAACAATATCCAGCTATGCTTCAGTCACACCGGCACAATCTGCTACTTCCGGACAACGGTTCGCTGCGTAACCTGCTTCCATCCGCGACTTTAAACTGCGTAATTTGGTGATACGCTACGGTGCGTTTCAGATGTTGTGTATATCAGCTATGCCATACTTTGAGGTGTAATAGCCGCACGGCAACCGAGACAAGGCGTTGCTTGCTGGGGATGCGGGGCACATTTCAGACTTGAATTTGGTGTGTGTTCTGCAAACAATTGCCTTGACCTCGGTGATTCGGGGAATTAAGATGGGTGGTCTTGTAGATTGTGGTGTTCCTTGTCCAGATGAGCGGGGGCGTTTTACCGGTTTCCATAGAGCAGGAGTTAGAGAGCTCCTACCTTTCTTACGCCATGAGCGTTATTGTAAGCAGGGCGATACCTGATATCCGCGATGGCTTAAAGCCCGTTCACAGAAGGATTTTGTACTCTATGTACAAGTCTGGGTATGATCACAACAAGCCCTACAAAAAGGCTGCCCGCGTTGTGGGTGACGTAATGGGTAGGTATCACCCTCATGCGGATACCGCCATTTATGACGCGTTGGTGAGGATGGCTCAGGATTTTTCCCTCCTGGTGCCGCTGATTGATAGCCAGGGAAACTTCGGCTCGATAGACGGTGATCCCCCCGCTTCTATGCGATACACAGAAGCCCGGTTGTCTGAGGCCGCGCACTTTCTACTTAATGACATTGACGAAGACACTGTGGATTTTCGTCCCAACTATGACGAGAACGAGGAGGAGCCCGTAATACTGCCTGCCGAGTTTCCAAACTTGTTGGTTAACGGCGCGGGCGGGGTTGCCGTTGGGATGTCCACGAACATTCCGTCGCACAATCTGGGTGAGGTTGTTGACGCGTGTGTAGCGTATATAGAGCGTCCTGAGATCACCCTGGACGAGCTGATGGCCATAATTCCTGGGCCGGACTTCCCAACCGGTGGGGTGATCATGGGAGACGCCGGAATCAGGTCTGCATTTGCCTCTGGTAGGGGCACCATAGTCGTTCGTGGTAGAACCCATACGGAAGAACTGCCTTCGGGTAGGCAGGCGATCATAATTGATGAGATTCCTTATCAGGTCAACAAGGCGAAGCTTGTAGAGAGGATTCACGAGCTTGTTAAGGAGAAAAAGATAGAGGGCGTTGCGGATCTTCGCGATGAGTCTAATAAATCTGGTGTGCGGGTGGCCATAGAGCTCAAGCGGCAGGTGGATTCTCAGGTGGTGCTCAATCAGCTTTTGGGGCTCACGCCTCTGCGCACGAGTTTTAGTATCAATACGCTTGTGTTGGAAAACAATAAGCCTCGGGTTATGTCTTTGCCCGAGATTATTGCCACGTTCGTTGACTTCAGAAAGGAAGTTATAGTCCGCAGGACGAGGTTTAGGCTCAAGAAAATTAGAGAAAAAGCGCACCTGTACATAGGGATGTATATTGCGGTGCTGAATATCGATGAAGTTGTTTCCATTATCAAATCCTCAAAGGATAGTGCGGAAGCTTCTGCCGCGCTGCGGGAGCGTAGATGGGCCCCCTCCGCGGATATTAGAAACATGATAGAGCTAGTGTCTGACAGTACTGGTGTTGTTGAGGGGGGGATGTACCAGTTGACCGTTCCCCAAGTCAAGGCTATTTTGGAAATGAGGCTGCAGCGCCTTACTGGGCTTGAAAAAGAAAAGCTGGAGGCGGAACTGGAATCCATGGTTGCCTTGATCACCGAGTACACCAAAATTCTGAGCACAGATTCTCTGCTTATGGATATAGTCAAGCAAGGGTTGCTTGATGCAAAGGCGAAGCTTGCCAAACCCAGGAACACGGCTATAGAGCAATCTGTTGATGAGATTGACGCAGAAAGCCTGATCCCCAAGGAAGAGATGGTCGTCACGGTTACCATGAACGGGTTCGTGAAGCGCGTAAAACTGTCTAACTACAGGGCGCAAAAGCGCGGTGGTAAGGGGCGTGTGGCCCAGGGCATAAAAGAAGAGGACGTCACCACTAAGCTGTTTGTAGTGGACACCCATACCAGCGTACTGTTCTTCTCCAATGTGGGTAAGGTATATAAGCTCAAGGTGTACAAACTCCCATTGGGTGAGCCGAGCTCCCGCGGTAGATCACTAGTGAATATTTTTCCGCTCTCCGATGGGGAGACCATTACCAGTGTTATGCCACTTCCTAGCTGTGACGACGAGGTAGGCATAGCGAACCTCGATGTAGTATTTGCAACTGCCTCTGGCAACATACGGCGTAATGCACTGTCAGATTTTCAGTACGTTCCATCGAGCGGGAAAATCGCTATGGTTCTGACTCCTGGTGACCAGTTGATATCTGCACACGTATGCGGGTATGCTGATCATGTACTGCTTTCCAGTAGGTTGGGTAAGAGCATCAGGTTTGCCGTGAGTAATGTGAGGCAGTTTCGTGGAAGGACGTCAGACGGGGTTAGGGCTATCAGGCTTTCTGCGGGTGATCAGGTGATTTCTATGTCCGTGCTGCATGGCATAGAGGCGAGCTCTGAACTCAAGGAATCTTATCTGAAAATTCCGGTGGAAGCCAGAGTTGCTGCATCCCACAGTGGTGTGGTCAGCGATGAAGTTGCGCCAATGCTCGAGGAGCATGCAATCGAACGAGAGCAATTTTTGGAAATGGCGTGCAGTGAGCAATTCATACTTACGGTAACCGAGAATGGGTTTGGGAAGAGAACATCTGCGTACGAGTATCGCATCACTTCCAGGGGTGGAGTAGGGGTCGTAAACATTCTAACTACGGTAAGGAATGGCAATGTGGTTGCCAGTTTTCCTGTGTCTCAGACCGATCAGGTTATGTTGATCACCGATAAAGGCAAGCTGATCCGTATAGCGGTGACTGATATCAGAGTTGTCGGGCGTAGCACTCAGGGTGTCACTTTGTTTAAGACCGAAAAAGGTGAAAAAGTTGTGTCTGTGGCCACTGTGGTTGATGGCAGCAAGGAAGAAGATGAAGAGCGGCCTTCAGGTGATGAAGAGTAATGAAGGACGTTGATTTGCTCTTCGGTAGGTTTTCGGAGGATAATCCGCACCCACGCATAGAGCTGCGGTACCGGAATGAGTTTACCTTGCTGGTTGCTATAGTGCTGTCTGCGCGCACCACCGATGTTAGCGTCAATAAAATCACAGATAAGCTGTTTGATGTGGCGGATTCACCCCAGAAGATGCTAGCCTTGGGGGAGGATGGGCTGAAGAGTTATATCAACAGCATAGGGCTATACAACTCCAAGGCAAAGAACATAATCAAGCTGAGTGAGATAATTGTAAAAGATTATGGCGGGGTAGTGCCGCAGGACTTTGATACCTTGACTGACCTCCCAGGGGTCGGCAGAAAAAGTGCCAGTGTGTTTTTGAATTCTGCGTTTGGCATTCCTGCTATCGCGGTTGATACGCATGTTTTTAGGGTGAGTAATAGAATAGGGCTGGTTAAGGAAAGTACTGTCCTGGGGGTGGAGAACTCGCTCAACAAGGTTGTTCCGGAAAAGTGGAAGCTGTATGCCCATCACTGGTTAGTCTTACACGGAAGGTATGTATGCAAGGCGCGCGCTCCCCTGTGCCATAAGTGCATTATTAATGACTTGTGCGATAGCCGCGATCAGTGGTCTCAGAGCTAGTTAACTGCATGCTGGGTCTGCGGCGGTTCCATGCCCGATTTTCAATGTGGTTTGCCGTAGTTCCGGTTGTGGGTCTGGAATTCATGTTTCGGGGCCACCGTAGCGCTTCTACTAGCCTCTGCCCAATATTATGGCACTGCTGTTCCTAATACGCGAGATTTGCTAAGTTGAGTGTATCACGGCGCTGGCATATTTCTTCCATGCGCTGCAGTGGCTGTTTGTGTCCCGGTGGACCCGCGTTGCTGAGTCAATATCCGGTGCATTATCTCTGGATACCACCAAAACCTTGACTACGAGAATAGGTGTCACTACAGTACTATGGCGAGGTATGTGTTTGGTGTAGGTAATGGAAGGAGAGGCCGTCAGGGGGTTTTTCGTAAGATTTAGGGGGTTGGTTGTTGTTTTAGTGCTGCTTGTGCTGGGCGCCTCTGGGGCAGCGTTTATGTTTGAGAACCGTCGTGAGGAGATGTTAGAACGAGGCGGTGATGCAATGTACTTTGCGCTGAAGGGTGCCGGTGAGGAGGGTATAAAAAGTCTGGAAGAGGTGTCACATGGTAAGGGTGCAGGCGCCCATTTGGCGAAGTTTAGGTTAGCGCATTCCTACGTGAAGGATAAGAAGGACGTGGCTGCCGCGCGTGATATGTACGCAAAACTGGCTGCGGTCAAGGGGCTTTCCCGTGAGCTGAGAGAGTTGGCCGAATATTTGAGCGTTGTTTTGTCTGTGAGCTTGGGCGAAACCGGTGATGAGCTTGAAAGCAGGCTCATGCGCCTTGCTTCCAGCAAAGATGGTGTGTACAAGTCTTCGGCAAAGGAGGCTTTGGTGGTGCTACAACTTAGGCGCAATAACGTGAACGCTGCCGTGGGTATTATGCGGGAGGTACTGGGAGATACTGCTTCCAGTCCCGAGGTAAGAAGGACCGCGGAAAATCTACTGAGAGTTTACAGCGACTAGGATTTTTATGCTGGTTGGGCTTGAAAAATTCATGCCCAGTGGTTAGGTAGAGTAGAGCTATTGGATTGGTTGGAGTGGGGCAGTATTATGGGGGACGTCGAGGAGTTAAAATTTAGCGCTGAGGTGGGCAAGGTTCTTAGCCTTGTGGTCCACTCCCTGTATACCAATAAGGACATCTTCCTACGTGAGGTTATTTCTAACGCTTCTGATGCCTGTGATAAGCTGAGGTATTTGTTTTTGTCTAACCAAAACCTCATGGAGGCGGGGGAAGAGCTGAGGGTGGTTATCAGCTTGGATAAAGACAGGCGAGAGCTTGTGGTGCAGGACAATGGAATAGGGATGAGCCGCCAGGAGCTCATAGATAACTTGGGGACCATTGCTAGTTCCGGAACCCAGAGGTTTCTGGAGGAGTTCAAGGACGGTAGGGCGCAGGGGTGCGACCTAATCGGGAAGTTCGGCGTTGGGTTCTACTCGGTGTTCATGGTTGCAACTGATGTTGTTGTAGAGTCACGCAAAGCTGGAGAGAAGATTGGGCACAGGTGGCAGTCCTCGGGTGATGGCGTTTTTTCCGTATCGGAAATTGAGGGAGATGTAAGCAGGGGTACCAAGGTTATCCTGACGCTCAGAGAGGACGAAGTCGATTTTCTTGATAAGTTCCGCGTTGAGCATATAGTGACTACGTACTCTGACCATGTTGGCTACCCGATATACCTTGCAACGAGCGACGGTACCGAGGAGAAGCTAAATAGCGGGGTGGCCATATGGACGAAGCCAAAGGACGAAATTTCCGAAAGTGAGCACATGGAATTTTTCCGCTCCATTTCGCACATAGGAAGCGAACCGTGGATGGTTATACACAATAAGAATGAAGGGGCAATAGAGTACATAAACTTGCTGTACGTTCCCTCCGTAAAGCCATTCGATTTGTTTCATCCAGATAGGCGGTGCTCGGTGAAACTGTATGTGAATAGGGTGTTCATCACCGAGGACAACGTGCAAGTGATCCCGCAGTATCTCCGGTTTCTCAGGGGCATCATTGATTCGTCCGACTTGCCACTTAACATCAGCAGGGAGACGCTGCAGAACAACATGGTGATCGGAAAGATCAAAGCTTCCGTGACCAGGAGGGTGCTTACCGCGCTTCGAGAAAAAGCGGAGAACGAATCTGAAAGCTACAAGACATTCTGGGAGAATTTTGGCCCGGTGCTCAAGGAAGGCCTGTGCGAGGCAATGGATACCGAATCTAGGGAGTCAATCCTCTCCGTGTGTAGGTTTTATAGCAGCAACAGCAAGGAGGGGGAGCTTATAAGTCTGGGAGATTACATATCCAGGATGAAACCCGGGCAGGAGCACATTTTTTATCTATCTGGGAATGACCTTGAATCCGCAATGCGCAGCCCGCAAATAGAGGGAATGGTCAGTAATGGGATTGAAGTGGTGCTGCTTGTGGACCCGGTGGATGACTTTTGGACTAGCGTGGTGCTTGAGTACAAGGGGGTGCACTTTAAGTCTGTAACCAGGGTGGGTGAGAGCGATCTGGAGAAGTTTACCGGAGAGGATGATCAAGGCAAGAAGAAGAAAAAGGAGAAGAAAAGCACCGACGACGCGCATCAGCAGGAGAACGTAGAGGCCTTTATTGCTTACATGAAAAAGGTGCTAGGAGAGTCTGTAAGCGATGTCAAAGTTTCACGGAAGCTTACAACCAGTCTTGTATGTCTTGCTGTTCCAGAGCACGCATTGGATATCAGGATGGAGAGATTTTTGAGGGAGCAAAAACAGCTTAGCTATAAGGGCAGTAGAATACTTGAGCTTAATGTTGAGCATCCCGTGTTAAGTGGACTGCTCCGGGAATACAAGGATAACGGGGAGAGTGAGTTACTGGAAAATATGGTGCACATCCTGTTCGATCAAGCCTGCATTGTAGAGGGGGAAGAGGTTGATAGTGCGGTTGACTTTGCAAATCGCATGAATAAGGTGTTATCAAGACTATTTAAAAAGTAGGCGAGCTGCGCTCTTCAGTTGGGGTACATTTGGTGTGGTGTTGTGCGAGAGTAGGGTGATGCCGGCGCTCAATTGCCAGTTCTCAGGTGTGCTGCTGAGTTAGAATGACGGTGACACAACATCACCATGGGTATATCAGGTATCTCGTGGAGTTTTGATAGATGTGTATTCACCTACTCCATGATGAGTACGATATAAAGCATTGCCAGACATGGCATCTTGATTTTTAGCATCATTAGCGCGAGACTTAACTTTGTGGCTTTGATAAGTTGTGTCTGTGCTGAAAAAGAATCTGGCTGGTAGGCTCCTCATTGCACGTTATGCGGTAAAGAAGGCACTCAACTCTATTCCCTGCAATGTAGCTGGTGTCTACAAGATGTTGGGTGCAAATGGCCTGGTTCTGTATGTAGGGAAGGCCAAAGATTTGAAAAAGCGCCGCGGATGCCTAGGAGCCGCGATATCAATTCGGCATAGGTACGCCATACAGACCCAGGTGGGGTTTTGTGCAACAATACACCAACACACGCGTGACTGAAATGGCACACCACAACAAAAAACACTTGCGATTTTCCGGTGAAGTATGTAGACTTACCACCAAGCGGAGAGCTTAGGTGGCTTTGTTCTACTAAGATAAAGTGTGTGTGTGTTACCTAATGGTTATGCATTGACCGTAGAACAAAGCCCCAGTTACCCAATTAATTTCTTAATCAGGTTACCCGCATTGTAGCCGGAGTGCGTTCCTTAGTCAATAGGGATATTTGATTTTTATGCGGGGGAGCTGGATTTTTTCGTTTTGTGTACGCTTTTCCTCTGCGCAGGGCAGGCGGCGTTCTCGTGACCGTTGCATGTGAGACGGTCTGACCTTCCGCTAGTTGAGTTTCTTCCCTCACCACATGGGGTTGAAATTGTACGTGGTTGCTGGCTACAGGAAGAGTGGCGGTGTTTCCTCTGTGCGATCTTGTCAGAAAATTCCGCGGGTTCTTCACATTATTAAAGTCACCATTATTAAGGGTGTTGTATGGGGTATCACCATTGGACCGTACATTCGCCATACATGCAACTCAAACCAGACCCGCTGTTGTGGGGGAAGAGCATGACGCAGCAGCTCCCCTGTGTGAGTGTGTAATATTCAGCAGGGTAAAGAGAGATACCTCAGTGATATAGGCAGTTGCATATGCCTTCTGGAATTGCCTACAAGGAAACATGGGGGCATACCTTAGGCCGCGGGAGCCGCATTCCATATCTCAACGCAAAGCTTCTAGACAATGACGTACCTCGAGGAAAGAGCCGCACTGGAGTCGTTGTTGCGTGGTGACTAGCCGGATATCTTGTGCCAGTTGTGTAAAGTTTGCACGGGGCCATGCATGTCAAGAACCTGCATATAGCTAGATCAATATAATGCCTCGCTGAACGGGGCCAGACTTTTGGCTTGGTGTGACTTTACGGAAAGGTGGATGGAGGCACCTTAGGCCGTGGGAGCCGTAATCCCATCTCTCAATGCAAACTTGCTAGGCAATTTAGTTGGCCTTCCCCGGTTGCGCTCCCCCATAGCCACATGGGGCCCGGCAATTGTGCGTGGTTGCCAGCTACAGGAAGAGTGGCGGTGTTTCCTCTGCGGTGGGGCGTGTACCATCCACAAAAGTCAAATTGCTAGGTAATGACGTACCTTGAGGAGAGAGCCGCGCGTAGCGTGCCCTCATCTAGGTAGTCTATCTCTCCCCCAAGAGGAATGCCACATGCAAGCCTAGTCACCTTGGCATCAGTGCCCTTCACCATCTGAGCTATGTAATGGCACGTCACTTGTCCGTCCATGTCATTGCTCGTTGCAACGACAACACGCAATTTCGATTCCATCTCCGGTTTGGTGCTGCCTCTGCGATGTGTCTACGCTTTGTGCTCTTTGAACGTTTTACTGAATATGAAGTCAACGTGTTTCGTGTAGTAATCAAGATCGGAAAGCGCGTCTAAAACGTCTGGTGCGATTTTGCCGAGAAGTTTGTGGGCCTTCACATTATTTATAAAGTCACTACCACTGTTCAGGGCGTCCATTGCGCTGTCCTGTACGACTTTA